>JACPCF010000106.1 GCA_016179965.1 Candidatus Rokuibacteriota bacterium
GGTAGTGGAAAGGGTTGGTAGCCTGCGTCGTAGGCGAAAGTGCGCCTGATCACGAATGGTCGTTCCTCGAAACCTACTCGCGCGATGTATGGATGCCCCCCAATCACAGCTGCTCGGTCGAGGATGTCAAATACGTCATCGGCCTCCGCGATGACCTTCCCTGCCTGCACCGCCACCCACTTTCCTGTGTGGCTGGATAGCAGTGAGTCTCGCACCATCCAGTAGGATTCCTCGTTCGCAAGGAAATCCCGATGCACATGCGCTCTCTGCCGAGCTGGTAATCTGTCCGTTAATTTGTCCATTTCGCTAGAACCCCAGCGCGCGGACTTCGTCGCGAAACCGCTCCACGTTCCGGAGTTTGATCTCCTCGTACCCGCGGATCAGATCGGGGAGACTCGCGAGCTTGACCGCGCGCCCGTAGGTCCCGTTCGAGAGATCCACCAGCGCCTTCTCGACGAGGCTCCGGTACTCCCCCACGAGGGCCCGCTCGACGCGTCGCACCCGCGCGCGGCCGAACGGGTCGAGCGCCGTGCCCCGGAGGCCCCGCAGCGCGACGAGCAGGCGGAACGCCCCGTCGAACCATGTCCCGAGCTTGATCTTTTTCTTGAGCCCCAGGGCACGCAGGATCGGCGGCTGGAGGTGGTACTGGATCTTTACTCCATTGGGGAATTCGGCAGCGAGCGACGTGGCCACTTCGGGCTTCAGGTGGAGCCGGGCCACCTCGTACTCGTCCTTGTAGGCCATGAGTTTGTAGAGATAGCGCGCGACGGCCTCGCTGAGCCGCGTCTCGCCGGACACGGCGCGGCGCTCGGCGTCGAGCACCCGTTTGACGAACCCGGCGTACTCGCGCCCGTAGGCGGCGTTCTGGTAGGCGATCAGCTCGGGCACGCGGGCCTCCAGGAGCCGGCGAAGCTCTCCCGTCGCGCCCGTCGAGTCAGCGAGCGACCGCGCCTCCGCCGTGAGCACCGAGCCTGCCTCCACGGCGCCCAGGCGGGGCCGCTTCAAGGTCTTGACCCATTCAGGATCGACGACGAGCAGTCGGCCGCAGCGGAAGGCCTGGGTGTTCATCTGGACCGCGACGCCGTTCAGGACGATCGCCTCCTCGATGGCTTCGGCGCTCACCGGGATGGCGCCGGCCTGATAGGCGGCACCGAGGACCAGCATGTTCGCGGCCATGTGGTCGCTGAAGAGCGTCTCGGCGAGGCCCAGGGCGTCGAGGAAGACGTTTTCGTCCTTCCGGGTGACCCGGTTGATGGACGTGAGCAGGCCGTTGGTCTCGGGGAACTGGACCTCGGTGGAGGTCACCATGGCCCCCGTGGGCACCTGGCTCGTGGAGAGGACGGCGATCGTCTTGTCCGGCCGCGCGTGGGCGAGGTTCTGGGCAGTGGTCGCCCCCAGGAGGTCGAAGCCCAGGTAGCAGTCAGCCTCGCCCGCGGCGACTTTCCCCGAGACCTCGCAGGGAGCGTCCGAGATCTTGAGGTGCGACACCACCGGCCCCCCCTTCTGGCTCAGGCCGGTCTGGTCGAGCCCCTGGACGCGCTTGCCGTCGAGGAGCGCGGCGGTCCCGAGGATCTGGTTGACGGTCACGACGCCGGTGCCGCCGATGCCCATCATGAAGATGCTGCACTCGCGCGCGACCTTGAGGACGGGCTCGGGCAGCTCCCGGTCAACCTTGAAGCTCCGGCGCTCCCTTTTCAACGGCTCGCCCAGGGGGACGACAGTGAGGAACGACGGGCAATCCCCCAGGAGACAGGAATAATCCTTGTTGCACGACGATTGGTGGATCTGGGTCTTGCGGCCGAACTCCGTCTCCACCGGGTGGACGCTCAGGCAGTTGGACTTGACCCCGCAGTCGCCGCACCCTTCGCAGACCGCCTCGTTGATGACGACACGCATAGCGGGGTCGGGGAGCTTGCCGCGCTTGCGCAGGCGGCGCTTCTCGGCGGCGCAGCGCTGGTCGTAAATCAGGATCGTGACCCCCGGGATCTCGCGCAGCTTCCGCTGGGCCTCGTCCAGGCGGTCCCGGTGCCAGACCTCGACGCCTTTTGCCCAGCGAGTATCCCCGGGGTATTTCTCTGGCTCGTCGGTCAGCACCAGGATCCGCTTGACCCCTTCCGCCTCGAGCTGCCGCGTGAGCTCTGGCACGGGCACGGCGCCGGCGGCGTCCTGGCCCCCTGTCATCGCCACGGCCGAGTTATACAGGATCTTGTACGTAATGTTCGTCCCCGCCGCGACGGCCTGGCGGATCGCCAGGGAACCCGAATGGAAAAGCGTGCCGTCGCCCAGGTTCTGGAACATGTGCGGCATTTCGGTGAACGGCGCCATGCCGACCCACTGGGCGCCTTCGCCGCCCATGTGGGTGATGCCGACGGTGTCCCGACCCATCGCGAGCACCATGCCGTGGCAGCCGATGCCGGCGCCGGCCAGCGAGCCTTCCGGGACGACGGTGGAACGGTTGTGAGGACAGCCGGAGCAGAAGTACGGCTGCCGGGCGATGGTGAGCGGCGCCGGCCGCTCGCTGAGCGCCTCGTAGAGTAGGAGCCGCGCCCTAAGCGAGTCCAGCGAGAGGCGCGGCTCGAGACGAGCGGCCACGATCCGGGCGACCGCGTCGGCGTCGAGCTCGCCGTCGGCGGCCACGAGGACGCGGCCCTCCTCGTCGCGCTTGCCGACGACGCGCGGCCGCTCCGTTTGGTTGTAGAGGATGTCGCGGATGAACAGCTCCATCAGCCCGCGCTTCTCCTCGATGACGAACAGCTCCTCGAGCCCGCGCGCGAACTCCCGGATGATGCCGGGTTCCATCGGGAAGAGCATTCCGATCTTGAGCAGCCGGATGCCGTGGCGGCGGAGGGCCTCGTCGTCCAGGCCGAGGTCGCGCAGCGCCTGGCGGAGGTCATAGTAGGTCTTGCCCGCCGCGACGAGGCCGAGCCAGGCGTCGGGGGTGGGCACCGTGATCCGGTTGAGCCGGTTCGCGGCGGCGAAGGCCTTGGCCGCCTCGAGCCGGCCGTAGTGGATCTCGTGCTCCAGTTCGAGCCCGAAGGGCGGCAGGAGGAGCGGGTTTTGAGTGTGCCGCCAGGGTTGGCCCTCGTAGGCGAAGCCTGGATCGGCGACCACGGTGCGGCCCGGCGCCACCTCCGCCGTGCCGAGCCCGTCGGCCACATCGGTCACGATCTTGAAGCCGACCCAGAGGCCTGAGTAGCGCGACAGCTCGAAGCCCAGTCGGCCGAGGTCGAGGATGTCCTGGACGCCGCCGGGATAGAGCACGGGGAACAGGGCGTCGTACAGAGTGACTTCGGTGTGGGTCGGCAGCGTGGAGGACTTTGAAACTGGGTCGTCGCCGGCGACCGCGAGCACGCCTCCGTAGCGCCCCACGCCGGCGAAGTTGGCGTGCTTGAAGATGTCCCCGCTGCGGTCCACGCCGGGCCCCTTGCCATACCACATGCCCAGCACGCCATCGTACTTCGGCTGCGGGAAGAGGTTTGTGAGCTGGCTGCCGAAGATGGCCGTGGCGCCGAGGTCCTCGTTGAGGCCGGAGATGAAGACCACGTGGTGCTCGCGGAGGAGGTCCGGGTTGCGCTCGAAGGCTGTGTCCAGCCCGCCGAGCGGCGAGCCGCGGTAGCCCGAGACAAGGGTGGCCGTGCGGAGTCCCCGGCGCCGGTCGGCGCGGTGCTGGTCGAGCGGCAGCCGGACCAGCGCCTGGATCCCCGAGAGGAAGATCACGCCCTCTTCCTGGCGGTACTTCGCATCCAGCGAGAAGTCGTGCTTCTGCATGCGATCTGTCCTTTCTGTTTAGATGCCGACTGACATGCCGCCGTCCACGAAGATCACCTGGCCGGTGATGAAGGCCGCCTCGTCCGAGGCGAGGAAGCCGTGGACGCTGGCGATCTCGTCCGGGTCGGCGATCCGGCCCATGGGGATCTTGGCGATGATCTGCTCTTTGATCTTGTCGGGCACGCCGGCCAACATGGCCGTCATGGTGGCGCCGGGGGCGATGCAGTTCACCGTGACCCCATACTTTGCGTATTCCAGCGCCAGAGTCTTGGTGAGGCCGATCACCCCCGCCTTGGAGGCCGAGTAGTTGGCCTGGCCGATGTTCCCCAGCGATCCGATGGACCCCGTGTTGACCACCCGCCCCCAGCCCCGCTCGCGCATCCCGGGGAGGACCGCCTGGGCGCAAAGGAAGGTCCCCTTGAGATTCACGTCCATGACCTGGTCCCACTGCTCCTCGGTCATCTTGGCGGCCATCGCGTCCCGGTTGATCCCGGCGTTATTGATCAGGATGTCCACCCTGCCCCACTGCGCCGTCACTTGCCTCACCATCTCCTCTACCTGAGTTTTCTGCGTCACGTCCCCGGGAACCGCCATCGCCTTGCCGCCGGCCCCCTGGATTTCGTCGGCCACCTTCTTCACCCCGGCCGCGTTGGCGTCGTTCACGGCTACCGACGCGCCCTCTTTGGCAAAGCGCTTCGCCGTCGCCTCGCCGATCCCGCCGGCGGCCCCGGTGATCAGCGCCACTTTCCCCTGGAACCGCGTCACTTCCGCCTCATCAACAGCACCGATTGCTCGAATTGGAGCACGGTCTCCCCGCGCTGGTTCTTCACGACCATGTCGAAGGTGATGACGCCGCGGTCGGGCTTGGAAGACTCCTTCGCTTCCTTCACCGTGAGCTCGGTGTGGATCGTGTCGCCGAGGTGCACGGGCCCCGTGAAGCGCAGCTTGTCGATCCCCAGGAGGGCGAGCGTCGTCCCCTCGAAGAGGCCGAGCTGGTTCTGCTGGCCCCCGGAGATCCCGAGCGTGAGGAGGCCGTGGGCGATGCGCCCGCCGAAGGGGGTCTTCTTGGCGAATTCCTCGTCGGTGTGGAGGGGGTTGAAGTCGCCAGTGACGCCCGCGAAGTTGGAGACGTCGGCGGGGTTGACGGTCCGGGCCTGGCTCTGGAAGGTCTCGCCGACCTTGAACTCCTCGAAGTAGCGACCGCGCGGCTGGTAGGTCATGGCTCGCTCCTTGCCCTTGGTTCCAGGTCCTTGGAGATGATCACGCGCAGGATCTCTGAGGTGCCCCCGCCGAGCAGGAGGAAGCGCGCGTCCCTGAAGTAGCGCTGGATAGGATACTCCATGGCGAAGCCGTACGAGGCGAAGATGCGCGAGGCCTCGTCGGCCACCCGGTTCGCCATCTCGGACGCGACGAGCTTAGCCATGGCGGCCTCGCGGGTCACCGGCAGCCTCTGGTCGAGGCACCAGGCCGCGTGGTACGTCATGAGGGTGGCGCCGTGGATCCCCGTGAGCATGTCGGCCAGCTTGAAGGCGATGGCCTGGTGTTCCCCGATGGGCTTGCCGAAGGCCACCCGCTCCCGCGAGTACTTCAGCGCGGCCTCGTACGCGGCACGCGCCAAACCGAGAGAGAGGGCGGCGGTCATGACTCTGATCTCCGAAAGGATGCCGCCCACCTTTTCGATCCCGCCCGTCTCGCCGCCCAGGAGATTGGCAGCCGGCACGCGCACGTCCTCCAGAGTGATCTCGCCCGTGTCGGAAGCGCGCACCCCCATCTTCTCGATCTTCTTTCCCAGCGTGACCCCGGGCATCGTGTGGCGGTCCACGAGGAAGAGGGCGATGTTCTTCATGCCCCGCTCCGGGGAGGTCTTCGCCGCCACGGTGAGAAAGTCGGCCACGGGAGCGCTGGTCACCCAGGTCTTGGTCCCCTTGAGGACGTAGTGGTCGCCGCGCTTCTCGGCTGTGGTCCCTATGTTCCCCACGTCCGAGCCGGCGTTGGGCTCGGTCAGCGCGAAGGTGCCGATCTTCTCCCCCCTGAGGGCCGGCACGAGGTATTTCTGCCGCTGCTCCTCGTTTCCGTACTTGAACACGAAGTGGGTCCCCATGAGCGACTGCATGCAGGCGGTGGCGGCCACCGACATGGACCCCCGGGCCAGCTCCTCGGCCCAGAGGCAGTAGGTGACCATGTCGGCCGCCGAGCCCCCGTACGCTTCGGGGTAGCGGAGGCCGAAGTAGCCCAGCTCCCCAATCCGGCGAAAGAGCCCGAGGGGGAATTCTCCCTTGGTGTCTAGCTCATCGGCCACCGGCGCGATCTCGGCGTCAACGAACTTCGCCACCGCCCGGCGGAACGCCTGCTGCTCCTCGGTCAGCCTGTAATCCACGTTTCCCCCTCACCCCACCCTCTCCCCCAGCGGGGGAGAGGATCATTCTTTTCTAGCGTGTCACCACGGGCGGCGTGCCCCGGATTCGGATCTGGTCCCTGCGCTTCGCCGTGGCGGCCGCGTCCACCGTGGAGGTCTTGGGGTCGATGACGACCCCGTAGGCCTCGCGCGCCGTCTCGAGCGAGATGAAGTCGTTCAACACGTCGTCCAGCACTTTTGCGGGGTCGCGCGTCGTGGGGTCGCCATAGCCGCCGGCGCCGGGTTGCTGGAAGCTGATCACGTCGCCGTCCTCGAATTCGCAGGATTCCTTGCCGTGGAGGACGCGCTCGTTCGGCCCCGGGTTGATCACGGTCCTGCCGCGCTTTCCTGGCTTTCCCCCGAAGAGACCATACGGCGCGAAGCGCTGGCGCTCAGCCAGGTTGGTGAGCTTGCCTTCCTTCGCCAGGAACTTCATGTCCCGCCGGACGCCTGAGCCGCCTCTGAATCGCCCGGGGCCAGACGAGTCTCGTATGAACTCGAAGCGCTCCACGATGATCGGGTGGTTGGCCTCCTGGGCCTCCACGGGGATGTTGGAGGCGTTGAAGGCTGAGGCCAATGCCTCGCAGCCGTCCTTCCCCTCCCGGGCGCCCGTCCCCGAGAGGATCAGCTCATAGGCGACGAAGCGCCGGTTCCGCTTCGGATCGAAGCCCCCGAAGGTGGGATTGGCGAAATGGGACGAGGCAGCGAGCACTCGCTCGGGGAGGGCGGGAGCCAGGGCCCCGATCACGGCCTCGAAGGTGCGGTAGCAGATGATGGCGCGCGGGCCGCCGCCGGCCGGCGGGCGCGGATTCAGGAACGATCCGACCGGCGCCTCAATGCTGATCGGGCGGAGCACCCCCTCGTTCATGGGGCCGTAGGGGTCGGTCAGGCACTTGATGGCGGCGTAGGAGTAGGAGCGCGTGTAGTTGATGTAGCTGTTGAGCCCCGAGGCGGTCTGGGGCGACGAGCCCGCGTAATCGATGTTCACCGTGTCATCCTTCACGGTGACGGTGACCGCCACGCGGAGGGGATCAGTCCCCGGGCCGAAGTCGTCCAGGAAGTCCTCGAAGGTGTAGGTGCCGTTGGGGATCCGGCGGATCGCCGCCCGCATGTTCTGTTCCGTGCGGTCCATGATCTCGTCCATCGCCGCGAACACGGTCTCGGCGCCGTAGCGCTCCACCAGCTCCACGAGCCTCAGCTCCCCCACCCTGAGGGCGCTCCGCTGGGCGCGGAGGTCGCCCAGGACTTTCTCAGGGGTCCGCGTGTTGGCGGCGATGATCCCGATGAGCCCCGGGTCTTCCTGGTACTCCTTCCAGACCTTGGTGGGGGGGATGCGGAGCCCCTCCTGGAAGTAGTCGAAGATCCCGACGACGCCCTGGCTCCCCGGCCGCTGCCCCCCGACGTCGGTGTGGTGGAGGATGTTCACCACAAAGCCGATCAGGCGGCCCCGGGCGAAGGCCGGCTGGGTGATGAAGAAGTCCGGCAGGTGCCCCGAGCCGAGGAGCGGGTCGTTCAGGAGGATGGCGTCGCCGGGTTTGAGCGTTTCTGCGGGGTGTGCGGCCAGGGCATTTCGGACCGCGAACGACATCGCGCCCATGTGGCCGGGGCTGTAGGGACCCTGTGCCACCATGCGTCCAGCCGGATCGAAGACGGCGACTGAAAAATCCTGGCCTTCTCTTGCCTGCTCGGAGTACGCCGTCTTGTGGACCGTGGTGCCGATCTCCACGGCGATGGACTGGAGGCCTCCCCAGATGACGGCCAGGGTAATGGGATCCACCCGAACCTGACTCATCGCCCCGGCTCCACTTTCACTCCCTCGGAGGGGGGCTCCGCCCCCCTTCCGATTCCTCCCCCCAGACTCGGTTGCGCCGGCAAAGCCGGCGCTCGAGGAGCGCCGTGGTCGTGCCACGACCAGAGGCCAGCCGACACGCTCAGTCTCATCTTGCCGGCTCCACTTTCACAAGCAGGCTGGCGTAGTCGTCCACGCGAGCGACGCATCCCGGCGGGAGCACCGTGGTGGATTCGCGTTCCTCGATCACTGCCGGTCCCCT
This sequence comes from Candidatus Rokuibacteriota bacterium, assembly GCA_016179965.1. Taxonomy (GTDB): domain Bacteria; phylum Methylomirabilota; class Methylomirabilia; order Rokubacteriales; family CSP1-6; genus CSP1-6. Next base: position 8,215 of record JACPCF010000106.1, read on the forward strand.
GAGCTCGGTCCCCGGGCCGAGGCGGTAGCGATCGTAGACGGGGCAGTCGATGAACCCGCCGCTCTCGGGGAAATAGGCCTGACGCGAGCCTTTGAGGGCGTTGCCGCCCGCCTTGGGTTCGCACTTGGGCAGGGCGACCTCGGGCCCCGCGCCCAGGGCGGTCAGCTTCCAGTTCACGATCTCCACGGGCTCCTTGGGGTTGGCGTAGCCGTAGCGCGCGGCGTACGCTTCGTCGAACGCCTGGCGTAGTCGGTCGAGCTCGGATCGCCCGATCCTCCCCAGCGCCAGAGGCACGTTCAGCTCGAACCCCTGCCCGAGATAGCGGACATCCGCCGAACGGACGAGCGTCACGTCCCCAGTCACCGCCGACTCCCGGATCACCTCCACGGCCTGGGCTTCCATCTCGGCGAAGATCCGGTTCAGGTAGCCGAGGTCCACGTCGTCCAGTTTTCTCACGTAGGTGCGCGCCACGTCGAACTTCACCTCGGCCGCGAGGAGGCCGATCGCCGCCGTGACGCCGGCGGCAGCCGGGAGGATTACGCGGGGAATGCCGAGGGCCTGGGCCAGGCGGCAGCCGTGAACCGGGCCGGCGCCGCCGAAGGCGATGAAGGTCAAATCCCGCGGGTCGCGCCCCCGCTCGATGGAGACGACGCGCGTGGCCAGCTCCATGTTGGTGTTCACGATCTGGTGGATTCCCCACGCTGCCGCGGCGGGGGAGAGCCCCAGTGGCCGCGCGACCTGCTCCTCGACGGCACGCCCGGCGGCCTCCACGTCGAGCTTCATGGCCCCGCCGGCGAAGAAGTCGGGGTTCAAATAGCCCAGGATCAGGTCGGCGTCGGTGACCGTGGGCTCCGTGCCCCCCCGCCCGTAGCACGCGGGCCCCGGCGCCGAGCCCGCGCTCTGGGGCCCCACCGCGATGACCCCCATTTGCGCTCGGGCGATGGAGCCGCCGCCGGCTCCGATCTCCACCAGGTCGATGGCCTGGATGTTCATCGGGATCCCGCTGCCCGCGGCGAAGCCGACCTTGTGGAGCTCGAACGTGGAGGCCGTGAAGGGCTTCCCCTTTTCGATGAGGGTGAGCTTGGCGGTCGTCCCACCCATGTCAAAGGCGATCAGGTCGCGGTGGCCCGTGAGCTCGCCGTACGCGGCCGCCATGAGGGCGCCGGCCGCCGGCCCCGACTCGATCATGCGGACGGGGTAGCGCTGCATGGCCTCCGCCGTGGCGATGCCGCCCGAGGACTGCATGACGAACAGCCGGGCGCGCGACCCGCGGTCGGCCATCGCCCGCTCGAGACTCTCGAGGTACTCCCGCACGGCGGTCATGACGTAGGCGTTGACCACCGTGGTGCTGGTCCGCTCGTACTCTCGGAAGGTCGGCGAGACCTCGTGGGAGGTCGTCACGGCGATACCGGGCGCCACCTCGCTGATGATCTGAGCAACGCGCTCTTCATGCACTGGGTTTACATAGCTGTGGAGGAGGCACACCGCGATGGTCGTGATCCCCTGCGCCGCCAGTTCCTTCACCACCCGGCGGGTCTCGGCTTCATCGAGAGGCAGGAGGACGGTGCCGTCGTAGAGGATCCGCTCCGGGATTTCCCGGATGAGGCGGCGGGGGATCAGGGGCGCGGGTGGCTCGATCTGGAGGTCGTACACCTGGTAGCGCTTCTCTCGGCCGATGATGAGCACGTCGCGGAACCCCCGGGTCGTGAGGAGCGCGACGTTTCTCCCCTTCCGCTCGATCACGATGTTGGAGCCGAGGGTGGTCCCGTGGACCGCCTGGCCGAGGTCGCTCCAGGTCGCCCCGGCGCCCGCGATCAGCTCATCGAGCCCCTCCAGGCAGGCCACGGACGGATCGGGGTAGGTCGTGAGCCGTTTGGCAGTGTAGAGCTCCCCCGACGGGGCCTGGAGGACAAAGTCCGTGAAGGTTCCACCCACATCGAATCCCACTCGGAATGCCATGGGCTAGCCCCGCCGTCCCGAGCGGTGGAGCATGACGCGGTAGGGGAAGCGCTCGCCGGACTGGTACGAGACGGCGAACTCCACGGGCTCGCCACTGTCGTTGAAGTACGTCCGTTGGAAGTGAAGCAGCGGCGTCCGGGGAGGCACGCCCAGGAGGTCGGCGACGGCCTTCGGCGCGCGCGCCACGTCGATCACCTGCTCGGAGAACTTCACGGTGATGCCCAGGCGGCGCTCGGCGGTGGCGATGACTGAGGTGGTGGATAGATCCTCTTCGAGAAGGGGCCGGCCGAGCGCCTCGGGAAGATAGACGGTGACGTGCTGGAACGGGCCGTCGTCGTTGTGCCTGACGCCGACGAAGCGGACGACCTTCGCGTTCTTGGCGAGGCGGAGCGCCTGGATCACCCACGGCGGGGGCTTCACCACGGCGCGCTCGAGGGCCTTGTAGCGGGTCTCGTTGCCGAGGGCGATCATGTCCTCGATGGTGCCGATCACGCGGAGGGAGCGCTCCCGCTCGGGCGCCGCCGTGACGAAGGTCCCGCGCCCTCGTCGGCGGGTGAGGCACCCCTCCTCGGTCAGGACGCCCAGGGCCTGCCGGACGGTGGGGCGGCTGACGCCGAACTCGGCGCAGAGGGCGTGCTCGGAGGGGAGCCGGCCGCCCGGCTGCCCCTCGGCCGCGCGGATCCGGGCGCGGAGGGCTTCGGCGATCTGAAGGTACCGGGGAACGCCAGGCCGATAGACCAGGGCCGACCTCCGGTTCGTTGTAATGATGTCTAGACATATCAGGCTGCCCCAGGGAGTGTCAATCCCGAGAAACGAATCCTCCCTTGACCGCGCTGGCGGTCCCTGTTAGCGTTCCCCTCACCTAGTTCCTCTTCACCACCCCATTCCTCGAAGGAGGCCGACCATGGCGAAAACCCCCTGGCAGCTCAGCGGCGAATACTTCGAGACGTGCAGCTGCACGTACCTCTGCCCCTGCGCCCCCAGCAACCTGACCGCCCAGCCCAGCAAGGGCCACTGCAACTTCGCCTTTCACGTGGACCGGGGCCGCTACGGCAAGGTCAAGCTGGACGGTCTCAGATTCGCGGTCGTCGGCCAGGCTCCGGGGGTGATGGTCAACGGCAACTGGTCCGTCGGCCTGATCGTCAGCGACAAGGCGAAGCCGGATCAGCAGCAGGCGGTGACCGAGATCGTGAGCGGCCAGGCCGGAGGGCCCATGGCTGCCCTGGCCCCGCTGATCGGGAAGTTCCTGGGGGTGGAGGCCAAGCCCATCCAGTTCCAGAAGAAGGGGCTCACGCGCTCCGTCTCCATTCCCGGCGTGCTCGACCAAGCCGTCGAGGGGGTAGCGAGCCCGGCCAAACGCGGCGAGCCGCTCTACATCGACAACACCATGCACCCCGCCAACGCGCGCCTCGCGCTGGCCAAGGCGGCGCGCAGCCACCTCCACGCCTTCGGCCTCCACTGGGACGACGCCAC
>JACPCF010000165.1 GCA_016179965.1 Candidatus Rokuibacteriota bacterium
CCTGGAGGACCCCCGCTACTACGCCGAGGCCCAGCTGAGGAACCGGATCGACGCGTTCTTCGAGTCGCTCGAGCACAAGAAGCTCGTCGCCGCCTGACGGGCGATTGACGGGAATGCTCGGAGTCTCTGGAGACGAAATGAGAGGCGGCGGGGAGATGCTCCCAGGAGCGAGTTCGAGGAGCCGTAGCGGCTGGCGAAGCGCAGGGCACTGGAGCGCTCTGAGCAGGCCACGAATGTGGGCTGCGAGGACTGCCCCCCGCCTCGGGGGGATGGGGGGGCTAGCGAAAGTGCCCGAGCGAGCCGGTGCCGTCGAGGCGACGAGATCCGAGCGGGAGGAGCAGCTCCCCGCCGACTCGGGAGGACGGAGATGACGGCAGAGCGGATCCCGGTCTACTGCTACCAGTGCGTCGCCGGCCCCGATCTCCTCAAGGTCGTCGTCAGGGACGGGGTCGCCATCGGGGTGGAGCCCAATTCCGACTTCGCCGAGATCCACCCGGCGTGCGGCAAGGTGTGCGTCCGCGCCTACGGCCTGATCCAGAAGCTCTACAACCCGAACCGGATCAAGGCCCCCATGCGCCGGACCAATCCGAAGAAGGCCCGGACGGAGGATCCCGGCTGGGTCGAGATCTCCTGGGACGAGGCGCTTGACCTCCTGATCGAACGGCTCAAGGGGATCCGCGCGAAGGGGCTCCTGGACGAATCGGGGTACCCGCGGCTCGCCGCGACCTTCGGTTCGGGGGGCATCGCGCCGGCCTACCTCGGCACTTTCGCGGCGTTCCTCGCCGCCTGGGGGCCGGTGGACCAGGGGATCGGGAGCGGCCAGGGCGTCAAGTGCTACCACTCCGAGCACCTCTACGGGGAGTTCTGGCACCGGGCCTTCACCGTGGCGGCCGACGTTCCGCGCTGCAATTACGTCCTGTCCTTCGGCTACAACGGCGACGCCTCCGGCGGCGTCACGGGCGTCTTCCGCCATGCAGAGGCCCGCGTGCGCGGCCTCACGTGGGTCCAGATCGAGCCCCACCTCTCGATCACGGGCGCGGGGGCCGCCCGGTGGGTGCCGATCCGCCCCAAGACCGACGCGGCGGTGCTCTTCGCCCTGCTCCACGTGATCCTCCACGAGACCGCCGGACATGCGACGTCCCGTTCCTCGAGTCCATGACCAACTCGGGCTATCTGGTGGGCCCTCACGGCTACTATCTGCGAGACCCGGAATCCGGCAAACCTCTGGTGTGGGACCTGGACCGCGACCGGCCCGTCCCCTTCGACGATCCGCGGCTGGTGCGCCCGGCGCTGGAGGGCAGGTTCCTGGCCGCGGGCGTCGAGGTGGGCGCCGACGGGGAGCGGTGGAGCGTCGCCGATTCGGCGCGGCCGGCCTTTTCCCTCCTCCTGCACCACCTGTTGCCCTATACGCCCGAGTGGGCCGAGGGGGTGGCCGACGTCCCGGCCGCCACGATCCGCCGCATGGCCCTCGAGTATCTCGAGCACGCCAATGTGGGAGGCACGATCGACGTAGAGGGTACGACTCTGCCCCACCGGCCCGTGGCCGTGCTCCTCGGCAAGACCGTGACCAACGGCTGGGGAGGCTACGAGTGCTGCTGGGCCCGGACCGTGATGGCGGCGCTCGTGGGCGCGCTGGAGGTCCCCGGCGGCATCCTGGGAACCACGGTGAGGCTCAACCGCCCGGCGGTGAACCGCCTCGACTCGGTGAAGCCCGGGCCCGACGGTTTCATGGCCCAGCCCCTGAACCCGACGAGCCGGGAGAAGTGGCAGCGGCAGCCCCACATCCGCAACGCCTACCGGACGCTGGTCCCCCTGGCCGGCGATTCGCCGTGGTCGGCGGCGCTCGGTCCTGCGCACCTGCCGTGGCTCTTCATGGACTCGCCCCCCGAGCGGTGGCCCGTGCCCACGCTCCCCGATGTCTGGATCATCTACCGGACCAACCCCGCCATCTCCAACTGGGAGACGGGGCGGATCGAGGCCGCGCTGGAGCGCTTCCCGTTCATCGCCGCCTTCGCCTACACCCAGGACGAGACCAACTGGTACGCCGACCTGCTGTTACCCGAGGCGACAGATCTCGAATCTCTCCAGCTCTACCGGATCGGCGGGACCAAGTACATCGAGCAGTACTGGGACCACACGGGTTTCGCCTTGAGGCAACCCGTCACGGCCCCGCCCTACAACACCAGGGACATCACGGACGTCGCCACCGAGTTGGCCCGGCGCTGCGGCCTCCTGAAGGAGTACGTCGAGGCGATCAACCGCGGCGCCGGCGTAGGCGTCCCGCTCCGGACCGAGCAGTACGATTTCGCCCTCGATCCGACAACCGCGCCGAGGGCGGAGGTGATCTGGGACCGGGCTTGTCGGGCCGCCACGCGATCCCTCACCAGCGGGATCGCGGAGCGCGACCTCGAGTGGTTCAAGACCCACGGCGCCTTCTTCGTCCCATTCTCGGAGAAGCGCTACTACCTCCACAGCGCGATGAAGGCCCAGGGGCTCCGCTACGAGCTGCCGTACCAGGAGCGGATCAAGCGGATAGGGGCGGAGCTGGCGAACCGGCTCCACGAGCGCGGGATCACCTGGTGGGACGTCCAGCTCGACGAGTATCAGCCGCTGCCCGCCTGGAAGGACTTCCCCGACATCTGGACCAAGGTGGCCGTCAGGCACGGCCGGCGCCCCGAGGAGTTCCCCCTCTGGCTCCTCACCAGCCGAAGCATGCAGTACTCCTGGGGTTCGAACGTGTCGCTCCCGATCCTCGCCGACGTCGCCCGCCACGTCACCGGGCACTTCGGCCTCATGCTGAACCGGGGGACGGCGAAGCGCCTCGGGATCCAGGAGGGCGACCTCGTCGAGATCGAGTCGCCGACCGGTCGCACGCGGGGCCACGCCATCCTGCGCGAGGGGGTGCGTCCGGACGTGGCCGTGGCACTCCAGCAGTTCGGCCACTGGGCGACGCCGGTCGCGCGCGACCTGGACATGCCCAGCCTGAATCAGGTGGCCGCGATGGATCTCGACCTCACCGACGCCACCGGCAGCGGCGCGGATGTGGTCAAGGTCGCCGTCCGGAGGGCTTCCCGATGAGATGGGGGATGGTGATCGACCTCAAGAAGTGCGTGGGCTGCCAGACCTGCACCATCGCCTGCAAGCAGGAGCACGGGCTCCCGGCCGAGACCTTCTGGCGCTTCGTCGCCGACTGCGAGGTGGGGGAGTACCCGAACGTCCGCCGGCTCTTTCTCCCGATGCAGTGCATGCACTGCGCGAACCCCCCCTGCGTTCCGGTCTGCCCTACCGGGGCCAGCCGGCAGCGCTCGGATGGGATCGTCCTCGTGGACTACCGCCA
>JACPCF010000166.1 GCA_016179965.1 Candidatus Rokuibacteriota bacterium
GCACGGGTGGCGCCATGAGCTCCCGGATGGCGTCGAAGACGACCCTGAACTGCGCGTCGTACTTCCGTTCCAGTGCAGCAAGCTTGCGAGCGAGGTCTGCGTGGGATCCCAGTATGCGCCGGAGGCGGACAAAGGCACGCATGATCTCGATGTTGACGCGAACGGCGCGGTCGCTCCTAAGCACGCTGGAAAGCATGGCCACGCCGTGTTCCGTGAAGGCGTATGGTGCGAAGCGCCGTCCGCCGCGACCTTGCTTGACGTTTGAGGTCGCAAATTGCGACCTCAAATGGATAGTCCCCCTCGCACTAAGCCTGTAGAATTCTTCCTTCGTCAGCCGGAACATGAAATCGGGCGGAAACCGGTCCCTGTTCCGCTTCACCGCCTCGTTCAACCTCTTTACCGTAACGCCATAGAGACGGGCAATGGTAGCATCCAAGATGACCTTCTCCCCTCGGATCAGCAGAATTGCCAGTTCTATCCGTCTTGGTGAAACGAGGGCCATGCAAGCACTCTATCCCTCTTTGGCGAGCTTCCGCTCGTACATGCGGACAATGAGTGGATCGTCGTCCACGAGGAGGATACATGCAGAAGGCCCAGGCGGTCTGCGAGCGCGCCGGCATCGACCCCGACTCCCTCGTCGTGCTGCCGTTTCTGGAATAATTATCGGCCGCTTGACATTCGATCATAGTCGAATAATCATTCTACCGTGGCGACCAGCCTCTACCGCCTCGACTACCGCCGCTGTCACGCGGTGCTCCGACAGCGGCTGGCAGAGCCCGCCCCGTCCCGGATTCAGCTGCTCACCGGGCCGCGCCAGGTCGGCAAGACCACGCTGCTCCTGGAGATCGCCGCCGAATTGGACAGGCAGGCAATCTACGCCGCCCTGGACGGCCCGGAGGCCGCGCTTCCCGGTTTCTGGGAACGCCTCTGGCTGCGTGCCGAGGAGACTGCCTCGACGCACGGAAAGGCGGTGCTCCTCCTGGACGAGATCCAGTACCTGGCTGACTGGGCGGCTCGGCTGAAAGGCGAATGGGACCGGCTGCGGCGCAAACACCTCGCCGTGCAGGTGGTCGCGACGGGCTCTTCGGCCCTCCGAATGGCGAGAGGCTCCCGGGAGAGCCTGTCCGGCCGGTTCGAGCGCCTCGCCCTCGGCCACTGGCCGGCCTCGGCACTCGTCGAGGCGTTCAGGATCGAGCCGGCAGAGGCCACCCTGCTCGTCGTGCGGATGGGGTCGTATCCAGGCGCGTTTGCGCTGCGAAACGACCTCCCGCGGTGGGCCGCCTACGTGCGCGATGCGATTGTCGAGCCAGCCATCGGGCGAGACCTCCTGGCGCTTGCGGCCGTGCGCCGGCCCGGGCTCCTTCGGCAGCTCTTCGCGGTCTCCGCCGCCTCTCCGGCCCAGATCGTGTCGCTGCAGAAGTTGCAGGGGCGGCTGCAGGACCCCGGCGCCCTCGAAACCATCGCGCATTACCTCCAGCTGCTCGAGGAGGCGTACCTCGTCGCGCCGCTCGAGAAGCACGCCAGCCGCCCCGCCCGGCGCAGGGCGGCGCCACCCAAGCTCGTCACGCTGAACAACGCCCTCGTCGCGGTGGTTGACCCCCGTGGCATACCAAGCCCGCAGAACGAGCCCGAGCGCTTCGGGGCGTGGGTGGAAAACGCGTGCCTGGCCTTCGCCTGGAACTGCGGCCAGCGTGTGTCCTACTGGCGGGAGGAGCCGGTCGAGGTGGACGGTGTCCTGGACGGGAGCTGGGGCGCGTGGGCCATCGAGGTGAAGACGGGCCCGTTCGGAGTGCCCGAGATGCGCGGCCTCCTGGAGTTCGCCAAGCGCTTCCCGAAGTATCAGCCCTTACTGCTGTGTGACGCCGAGCGGCTTCCGGCCGCCGAGCGGCTGGGCGTCACGGCCATCAGCTGGGAACGGTTCCTGCTCAGCGGGCCTCCTGGCGCTTCGCCCGAGAAGAAGGAGATTCCATGACCACGACTCCGCCACGACCGCTTCAGCCCGGCGACCGGGGGCCCGGCTTCACCCTCCCCGCCATCAACCGCGAGGGCACCGTCTCGCTCGACGAGTACCGCGGCAAGCAGCCCGTGCTGGTGGGCCTCTTCCGGGGGCTCCACTGACCCTTCTGCCGCCGCCAGCTCGTGCAGCTGGCCGCGATGCAGGAGCAGCTGACGCGCGCGGGGGTCGAGACCCTGGGCATCGTGAACACCACCCTCGACTGCGCCCGGCTCTACTTCAAGTACCGCCCGACGCGCATGCCCCTGGCCGCCGACCCCGAGGCCAGCACCCACCGCCTCTTCGGCGTGCCCGCGTTCGAGGTGGGGGAGGTGTCGGACTGGCCGCGGCGGGTGACCTCGGAAGAGTTCGGCGCCGTGCGCGTCAACCCCACCGGCGAGCTGCCGGCGGCCCTCCACCCGATGGAGGCCAACGACGAGCTGGACCGGCGGGACGGCTTCCAGATGACCGAGGTGGACCAGCAGATCCTCGCCGCCCACGCCACCCAGGCCACCGGGCACTTCTTCATTGACCGGGAGGGGACCATTCGCAGGCCGCACGCCCACGTGCGGCATAGCGCTGGATGTGCCCGATGGCTTCCAGAATGTCCCGGAGGCGTTCGCGGGGGTCTCTCAGAGGGGCAGTGCCTC
>JACPCF010000107.1 GCA_016179965.1 Candidatus Rokuibacteriota bacterium
GAGACGGCGGAGATCGTCTATGCCCTCGGGGCAGGTGACCGGATCGTGGGTGTGCCCGGCACCGCGCAGCGACCGCCCGAAGCGCGGGAGAAGCCGAAGGTGGGCGGCTTCACCACGTTCAGGCTCGACAAGATCCTCGCCCTGACCCCCGATCTGGTCCTCGCCTTCTCCGACCTCCAGAAAGATATCGTGCGAGACCTCGTCGGAGCGGGCGTCACCGTGTTCGCCACGAACCAGCGCTCCTTCGACGACGTCCTCCGGACTATGCTCATGATCGGCGGGCTCATCGGGCGGGAGACCGAAGCCCGGGCGCTCATCCAGGACATGCGGGATGAGATCCGGCAGATCCGGGAGTTCTCGAGCATCTGGCCGGACCGTCCCCGGGTGTATTTCGAGGAGTGGCACGATCCCTTGATCGCGGGCATCCGGTGGGTCTCAGAGCTGATCGAGATCGCGGGGGGCAACGACATCTTTCCCGAACTCCGCGACAAGGCCGTGGCCCCGGAGCGGGTCGTGGATCCGGACGACGTGGTCCGGCGGAACCCCCAGATCATCGTGGCCTCCTGGTGCGGGAAGAAGCTGGAGCCCGAGCGGATCCGCTCCCGCCCGGGCTGGGACCGGGTCTCGGCCGTCAAGGAGAACCGGATCTACGAAATGGACGGCGCCGACATCCTGGCTCCCGGCCCCTCCCTCATGGTCGGGCTCCGCCAGCTCCACGAGATCATCCAGGCCTACATGGAGGCTCGCTAGGCCCCCTCAAGTGCTGTCTCGTTCCTAGTGGTGTAACCTCCAGTCTTTCTGGCGAAAAAGAACCGTCCTTCTAGTGAGTCATTTTGCCCGGAATCGGCGGGAAAAAAGTGAGGGGCCGGCGGGGGGTGGATGGTAAGATGAAGTCCCTTTCACGACCCTCATGAAGCCAGCGCGTTTCTTCGAAGACCGGTTCGGGATGACCTCCTCTCTCATGGAGCGGCTCCTGGGCTCGGCCCTGGTCGGCCGAGTCGAGGACGCCGATCTCTACCTCGAGTACCGCGTCAACGAGGACCTGGTGCTCGAGGAGGGCGCCGTCAAGAAGGCCTCCCGCCACGTGAGCCAGGGCGCGGGGGTGCGGGCCCAGTCTGGCGAGCGGACCGGCTACGCCCATACCGACGACGTCACCCTTAGGAGCCTCGAGGAGGCGGCCCGGCAGGCCCGGGCCATCGCCGACCGCGCGGCCGCGTCGGCCATCGTCGCGGTGAAGCCGGACCGCCGGCCTCACGACCTCTACTCGCTGGCCGTCCCGCCTGTGGCGGCCGACCTGGGGGGCAAGGTCGCGCTCCTCCGCCGGATCGACGAGACGGCCCGCGGCGCCGACCCGCGCGTCCGCCAGGTCATCGCCTCCGTCTCCAGCGAGGAGCAGATCATTCTGATCGCCACCGCCTCCGGCTGGACGGTGGGCGACGTGCGGCCGCTCACCCGCCTCAACATCACCGTGATCGCCGAGCAGGAGGGTCGCCGTGAAATCGGTACCTATGGCGGCGGCGGCAGGGTGCCCTTCGACTTCTTCCTGGAGGAGGAGCGGTGGAAGCGCTTCACCGCGACTGCCGTCAGGCAGGCGCTCCTGAAGCTCCACGCGGTGGACGCGCCGGCGGGCACCCTCACGGTCGTCCTGGGTTCGGGGTGGCCGGGGATCCTCCTCCACGAAGCGGTGGGGCATGGGCTGGAGGGGGATTTCAATCGCAAAAAGTTCTCGGCGTTTTCGGGGCGGATCGGCAAGCCCGTCGCCTCGCCGCTGGTAACGGTGGTGGACGACGGGACGCTGCCCAACCGCCGCGGCTCCCTCAACGTGGACGACGAGGGGACTGCGACGGCGCGCAACGTATTAATTGAAAACGGCGTACTGGTCGGCTACATGCAGGATCGGCTGAACGCCCGCCTCATGGGCATGACGGCGACGGGAAACGGCCGGCGGGAATCCTACGCCTATCCGCCGATGCCGCGGATGACGAACACCTTCATGCTCGCGGGGCAGGACGACCCGGAGGAGATCATCGGGTCGGTGCCGTACGGCCTCTATGCCGTGGCCTTCGGCGGGGGGCAGGTGGACATCACCAATGGGAAGTTCGTCTTTTCGGCGAGCGAGGCCTACCTGATCGAGGACGGGAAGCTCACCGCGCCGGTCAAGGGAGCCACGCTGATCGGCAACGGGCCCGAGGTGCTGAAGCGCGTCTCCCGGGTCGGCCACGACCTGAAGCTGGACGAGGGCGTGGGGACCTGCGGCAAGGATGGCCAGTCGGTCCCCGTGGGGGTCGGGCTTCCGACCATCCGCGTGGACGGCATTACCGTGGGCGGCACCCAGGTGTGACCCATGCATGACCTGCTCACCGGCCTTCTCGAACGGGCGCGTCAGCGCGCAGCCACCGAAGCCGACGCGTACCTGGTGGACGAGCAGCACTCGTCGGTTCAGGTGAGGCTCGGCAAGGTCGAGACCGTGACCCACTCCCGCGAGCAGCGGCTCGCCCTGCGCGTGTTTTCCGGAAAGGCTTCGGCGTCGGCCTCGACCTCCGACCTCTCGCGGGAATCCGTGGAACGCCTCGTGGATGAGGCCGTCGCGTTGGCGCGGCTCACGGCCCCCGATCCCGTCGCCGGGCTGCCCGATCCGGGGGAATTCGCCCCGGCGATCCCCGACCTGGGGCTGGAGGATCCCGAGGGCCACGGCCTCACCCCGGAAGAGAAGATCGCCATCGCCCAGCGGGCCGAGACTGCAGCACTCGAGGTCGATCCGCGGATAACGAATTCAGAAGGAGCCGAGTTCTTCGAGCGGCGCGCCCGCTACGCCTACGCCACCTCCCACGGCTTCTTCGGCTCCTACCCGACCTCGAGCTTCGGCCTCACGGTGTCGCCGGTGGCCTCGGCGAACGGCGAGATGCAGCGCGACTCGTGGTACACCTTCGCTCGGAAACGCGCACGGCTGGAGGCCCCCGAGGAGGTCGGGCGCATCGCGGCCCAGCGCGCGCTTCGCCGCCTCGGCGCGCGGCAGATCAAGACCGCCCAGGTGCCGGTGCTCTTCGATCCGGAGACCGCCGCCAGCCTGCTGCGGGCGCTGGCCGGCGCCGCATCCGGCCCCGGGCTCTACCGCGGCGCGTCGTTTCTCCTGAACCGGCTCGGCACCCGAATCGCGGCGCTGGGCGTGACCATCGTGGACAGCGGGATCATCCCCGGGGCCCTCGGCTCGCGCCCGTTCGACGGGGAGGGGCTCCCGATCCGAAAGACCGTCCTCGTCAACGCCGGCACCCTCGAGTCCTATCTCCTGGACACCTACAGCGGTCGGAAGCTCGGCCTGCCCTCGACGCACCATGCCTCGCGGGACGGCGGCGGCGTGGGCGTGGCGACCACGAACCTCTACCTGGCCGCGGGCGAGGCGCCGCCCCAGGAGCTCATCGGGGCGGTGAAGAGGGGGCTCTACGTGACCGAGCTGATCGGCTTCGGCGTCAACATGGTCACCGGCGACTATTCGCGCGGGGCCGTGGGGCACTGGATCGAGAATGGCGAACTGGCGTATCCGGTGGAGGAGGTCACCGTGGCCGGGAACCTCCTCCAGATGTTTCAGGCCATTGACGGCATCGGCAACGACCTGGTCCTGCGCGACCGCACGTCGGCTCCGACCCTGCGGCTTGCGCGGATGGTCGTGGCCGGCAACTAGCAGGGAGAACCACGCGCAATGATCATTGACAGCCACTGTCACCTCCACGAGCCCGTCTTCAAGGATCTTCGCGGGACGCTGACCCGGGCCATCGACCACGACGTCTGGGGGATCATCGCGGTGGGCTCGGACCCGGCCACGAACGCGAAGACCCTGGAGGTGGCCGGCCACCACGGCAAGGCGATCTGGCCCTGCCTCGGCTGCCATCCCGAGTGGACCGGCGTGACCGACGCGCAGGTGGAGGAGGTCGAACACCAGGTTGGAGAACACCACTCCCGGATCGTGGCGCTGGGGGAGGTGGGGCTCCCCTGGTACTGCCTCGAGGCCGCGCCGGACCCGGCCACCCTGATGGTGCGCGGCCGCCAACGGCTGGACCGCATGCTCGGGCTGGCCGCGCGCTATGATCTGCCTGTGATCCTTCACGCCCCTCACGGCGCCGCGGTGGAGGCGCTGGGTCTGCTGCGCAAACGGGGGATCGAGCGGGCGGTCTTCCACTGGCACAAGGCGCCGGAGGAGGTGACCCGCCAGATCGTGGAGGCCGGCTATTACGTTTCGGTGACTCCGGAAGTGGTTTATCGCCAGCGTGACAGCGAGATGGTCGAATGGCTCCCGCTGGAGTCGCTCCTGGTGGAGACGGACAGCCCCTGGCCGTACAAAGGGGAGTTCGGGGGGCTCCCCACGGAGCCGTGGATGGCCGCGCGCGTCGTCGAGGAGGTGGCCAAGCTGAAGCAGCTGCCGGTGGACGAGGTGATGGTCCGCCTGTCGGCCAACGCCTGCCACCTCTTCGATCTGCCGTACGCATGACGCTTGGGCGGGCCGACGCCACCCCGATCATCCGAGAGCAAGTCCACCGGGTCTCAGTAGGCGAGCAGAAGCTCGCGCTGATTCTCCACCTCCCGCCTCAGCTTCCGGCCCCCTGCGTGATCGCCTGCCACGGTCTCGGCGCCTCCAAGGACAGCCTGAAGTACCTCTTTCTCGGTCGCGAGTTTCCCAAGGCCGGGCTGGCGCTGTGCCGCTTCGACTTCCGGGGGTGCGGCGAGAGCGACGGCGCCTACGCCGAGAGTACCGTGGCGAGCCGCATCGCCGACCTCGAGGCGGTGCTGGACTTTCTCGCCAACCACCCGGCGCTCAGCGGGCGCTTCGGGCTCCTGGGCTCCAGCATGGGCGGCTTCGTCGCCCTCCACGTGGCTGCGCGCCGGCGCCCCACGATGCCGGTCGTCACCTGGAACTGTCCCGCCACGCTCGGAGGGCTTCAGCGCTCCACGTCTGAGGATGTAGCTGGGCTGGGCAGGGCGTTCTTCGACGAGCTGGCCACCGGCGCCTTGGCCGACACACCGGCGGGCGTGGCGTTTTCGCTCACGATCCAGGCCGACCGTGACGAGGTCGTCCCGCCGAGCCACGGCCGGATCCTCTTCCACCGCGCTGCCGATCCCAAGGAGCTCCACATCCTGAGGGACGCCGATCACCGCCTGGGCGACATGACTCACCGGATGGAGGCCGTTGCCCTCAGCCTGCGCTGGCTCGCCCGCTACCTTTCGTGACCCCCGAGGAGAAGATCGCCCAGTTCAAGGAAGTGGCCGAGCTGATGCCTGACGATCCGGTGGTCCGCCTGGGCCTGGGGTCGGCGTACCTGGAGGCGAGTCAGGCTGAGGATGCGGTGCGCGAATTCGGCGAGGCGATCCGGCTCAAGCCCGATTACACGGCGGCCCACCGGGGGCTCGGCCGCGCGCTGGAGAAGGCCGGACGCCCAGAGGAGGCCGAGGCCGCCTACCGGAAAGGGATCGAGGTAGGCCGCGCCACGGGCGATCTTCAGACGGTCAAGGAGATGGAGGTCTTCCTCCGCCGCCTCGAAAAACAGTAGGATGTAGGGCATGCGAGGCGCGTGGGCCGGGCTCTTCTTCTTCCTGGTCGTGCTTGTCCCCGGGCGGGCGTGGGCCCAGATGTACCAGTGGGAGGACGACCAGGGGACAGTGCACTACACCAACGAGCTCCAGAACATCCCGGAGCCTTACCGAGAGCGGGCCCGCTTCGTCCCCGCCTCCCCCATGGCGCCTCCCGTCGTGACGCCGTCCCCGGGGGTCACGCGGATCCCCTTCACCCCTGGCTCCCCGATCCTCGTCAATGCCACGATCAACGGCAGCGGGCCGGTCACGCTGATCCTGGACACCGGGGCCGACCGGACAATGCTGACGCCGCTGGCGCTCTGGAGGCTGGGGATCTCCACCGTCAACGCTCCACGGGCCGAGATCAAGGGCGTGACCGGGACGGCTCAGGGCGAGTTAGTGCAGGTGACCTCGGTTGAGGTTGGCAACGCGAGGGTGGGGCCGCTCCTCATCATTTCCCACGACGCCGACCTGAAGCAGGCCGAGGGAGTCAGCGCGACGATTGCCGACTCGATCGAACACTGCGTGATCCGGCTCGCGCCGAAGCCGGGCGAGCGCGTTCTGGATGTCGCGACCGGCACGGGCTGGGCCGCCCGCCGCGTCTCCACCCGCGGCGCCAAAGTCGTCGGCATCGACCTCGGCGCCGATCTCATCGAGGCGGCGAAGGTGCTGGCCGAGGCCGGGCTCACGATCGACTTCAGGGTCGGAGACGCCGAGAAGCTGCCCTTCGAGGATGGGAGTTTCGACGTGGTGATCTCGACCTGCGGGGTCATGTTCGTCAGCAGGCCGGAAGCGGCCGCGGCCGAGCTGGCTCGCGTGTGCCGGAAGGGCGGCCGGCTGGGGCTCACGACGTGGCCTGCCGACGGAACGATCGCCGGCCTGTTCAAGGTCATGAGGCCGTACATGCCGGCTCCTCCGACCCCGGCGCCTCCCTCGCCATTCGAGTGGGGCAGCCCGGACCGGGTGAAGCAGCTCCTTGGCTCCGCGTTCGATCTGCGCTTCGAGAAAGGAACCACGGTGCTCCGCGCGCCGAGCGGCGACGCGGTGTGGGAGTTGTTCTCGACCGGCTACGGGCCCACCAAGTCGCTGGCGGCGAGCCTGGATCCCGAGAAGCGGGAAAGGCTGAAGGGTGACTTCATCGCCTATCACGACGGCTTCAGGAACGACCTTGGCGTTGCCATGCCCCGCGACTACCTCGTGACGATCGGCGTCCGCAAGTAGATGGAGCGTCACCAGGGCCGTTGACGGCTCCGGTCGCGCGTGCTAGCAATTGGGGGGGTTCGCTCAGTGGAGCGAATTGAGGATCTCCTAGCCCAAGTAGGGTGTTCCCGCCGAGCCCGGCCGTTGACGGCTCCGGTCGCGCGTGCTAGCAATTGGGGGGGTTCGCTCAGTGGAGCGAATTGAGGATCTCCTATTCGAACGCACTAGGCCCCGCGGTCCCGCCAAGCCGCTTCCCCTGCTCTTCGTTCACGGCATGTGGGGCAGTAGCTGGTACTGGGAGAACTATCTCCGGGCCGCAGCGGAGGCCGGCTGGGACGCCTGGGCGCTCAACCTTCGGGGACACCACGGCAGCCGGCCGGTCCCCGACCTCGGGCAAGTGTCCGTCTCCGACTACGTCCAGGACGTCCTCGACTGCCTGAGGGTGCTGGGCGAGGTGGTCCTGGTGGGCCACTCCATGGGAGGGCTGATCGCCCAGAAGGTGACGGAGGTGGGCGGAGTCCGCGCGGCTGTGTTCCTCACCAGCGCCGCTCCGCGTGGCATCCTCGTGCTCCGCTGGCCGGTACTCTGGCGCATGACCCGCTACGTCTTCCCGATGTCGGCTAATCGCCCGTTTCTGGTGACCCGGGCTCATGCCGACGCCCTCCTCCTCAACCGTCTCCCGCCCGAGCGTCAGGCGGAGGTGTACGCCCAGATGGTCCACGAATCCGGCCGGGCAGCGCGGGAGCTGGCCTTCGGGCTGATCCCCGTGGACGAGAACCGGGTGGAGTGCCCGACGCTCGTCGTGGGCGCTCAATGGGACCGGATCACGCCGGCGGCGGTACAGCGCCGCATCGCCTCGAAGTACGACGCCGAGTACCTGGAGATAGCCGGCCACGGCCACATGCTGATGGTGGAAGAGGGCTGGGAACAGCCCTTCAAGGAAATCCTGAGGTGGCTGGACAGCGCGATCGCTGAGGGGCCGCGCTCATGAAACGGCGGCTCCTGATCGTGGCGGCCGTGGTCGCCGGGGTGGGCGCCCTCGCGTACGGGGGATACGCGTGGTGGTACGCCCTCCACTACGTGTGGACGGACGACGCCTACGTCGAAGGCTCCATCGCGGTGGTGAGCGCGAAAATCCCGGGTCAGGTCGCCAAGGTCCTGGTGAGGGACAACCAGGCGGTGAAGGAAGGGGACCTCCTGGTGCAGATCGATCCCCGCGACTACCAGGCCCGGCGCGACCAGGCGGGGGCGGCCGTGGCGATGGCTGAAGCCGGGAGCCGGGCGGCCCACACCGAGGTGCCGCTGATGCGCGACACCACGCGGACCCAGGTGGACCAGGCGCGGGCCGCCCTCGAGGCGGCTATCTTGGGCGTGAAGTCCAGTCAGTCGGTGGTGGCAGAGATGAGCGCCCGCCTGGAGGCCCGCAAGGCCGCCGTCGCCGCCATTCGTGCCGACGTCGCGGCCGCCGAGTCCGTCAAGCGCAAGGCGCGGCTGGACCTCGAGCGGATGCAGCGCCTGGTGAAGGAGGGCTTCGTCTCCCAGCGCGACTTCGAGCAGGCCGAGTCCACCTTCGAGACCGCCGAGGCCAGCCACGAATCCGTCTGGCGGCGGCTGGACCAGGCCGAGAAGGAAGTGGCCCAGGCGGAGGCGGAACTGCAGTCGAAGATCCTGGCGGTGGATCAGGCGCGGCAGCGCGAGGTTGAGGCTCGCGCCGCCCTGGCGCGCGCCGAGAGCCAGCTCCGCCAGGTCGCCATCAAGGAGGCCGAGGCGAGCCGCGCCGGGGCCCGGCTCAAGGAGACCCAGGCCGATCGCGCCTACGCTGAGCTCCAGCTTCGCGAAACCGAGGTCAAGGCTCCCATGGACGGCGTCGTCTCCAAGAAGACGGTCGAGGTGGGGCAGGTGGTCCAGATGGGGCAACCCCTCCTGGCCCTCGTGCCCCTTCACACCGTCTGGGTCGTGGCGAACTTCAAGGAGACGCAGCTGGCGCGCCTGCGGCCGGGGATGAGGGTCAGCGTGGCGGTGGACGGCCTCCCCGGCGAGATCTTCTCCGGCACCGTCGAGTCCATCAGCGCGGGAACGGGCTCCCGCTTCTCGCTCCTGCCGCCTGAGAACGCGACGGGGAACTGGGTGAAGGTGGTCCAGCGCGTCCCCGTCAAGATCGTCCTCGCCCGCCCGCCCGTCAACCCTCACACGCTCAGGGCGGGGATGTCGGCGCACGTGACAATCCGCGTCCGCTAGCCCATGGCCCGCGAGGAGGACCTCGCGCTCCCGACCTCCCGCAAGGTCCTCATCACCCTCTCGGTGATGCTGGTCACCTTCATGCAGGTCCTCGACACCAGCGTCACCAACGTGGCGATCACCCACATGCAGGGGAGCATGTCGGCCAGCGTGGAGGAGATCACCTGGGTCATCACCTCCTACCTGGCCGCCAACGCCATCGTCCTCCCCGCGACCGGGTGGCTGGCGGGGGTGTTCGGCCGGAAGCGCTACTTCCTCATCTCGATCACGCTCTTCACCCTCGGCTCGTTCCTGTCGGGCATGGCGCCGAACCTGACGACGCTGATCCTGGCGCGGATCCTCCAGGGGATCGGCGGAGGCCCGTTCCTGCCGCTGTCCCAGGCGATCATGTGGGAGATCTTCCCCCTCGCCCAGCGCGGGATGGCCATGGCGATCTGGGGCGTGGGGATCATGTTCGCGCCGATCATCGGCCCCACGCTGGGCGGCTGGATCACCGACAACTGGTCGTGGCCCTGGATCTTCTACATCAACCTCCCCGTGGGGATCGTGGGCTTCTTCATGGCCAGCGCCTTCCTCTTCGACCCGCCGTACCTCAAGCGCGCCCGGCGGATCGACGCCCTTGCGCTCGCCCTGATGGTGCTAGGCTTCGGAAGCCTCCAGCTGCTCTTGGACCGGGGCGAGCGCGAGGAGTGGTTCGACTCGAATCTGATCGTCACGCTTGCGGTGGTGGGCGGCGCCGCGCTGGTGCTGTTCCTGCTCCGCCAGTTGACCGCCGAGGAGCCCGTCGTGGATCTGACGGTATTCCGGGACCGGAACTTCGCCTCGGGCGCGGTGATTGTGGCCATGGTCATGTTCGGGCTGTTCTCCTCGATGCTGCTCCAGACCCTCTATATGCAGAAGCTCCTGGGCTACGACGCGCTGAGCGCGGGGCTCACGCTGGCGCCTGGCGGCCTCGGCAACATGCTCTCGCTCGTCGTGGCCGGGCGCCTGGTCACCCGGATGGACCAGCGCCTGCTCCTGGGGCTCGGCTGCGTGGTCAACGCCGTGGCGCTCTCCATGATGGGCACGCTGAACCTCTCGGTGGACTACTGGCACCTGGCGCTGCCGCGCCTGGTCCAGGGGCTCGGGATCGGGTTCATCTTCGTGCCGCTGACCATCCTGACGATGGCGAACATCCCGCGCGAGCGCCTCGGTAACGCGACCACACTCTTCAACGTGCTCCGCAACTTCGGCGGGAGCACCGGGATCGCGCTGGCGGCGACGTTGCTCGCCCGCCGGAGCCAGGTCCACCAGGCCGACCTCGTCGGCCACGTCAACATTTGGGATCCGGAAACGGCCAACCGCCTTCAGGAGCTGACCCGGACGTTCTTCCTCCAGGGGGCCGATCCCCACACGGCGCGGAGCCAGGCCCTGGCCACGCTCTACCGGGCCACGGTGGAGCAGGCCACGGTGCTCGCGTTCATCGACGACTTCTTGCTGCTGACCACGCTCTTCGCCACGGTCATCGTCCTGGTCCCCCTTTTCCGGCGGGTGCGGCTGACTCCTGCCGAGCCCGCGCCCGCTCCCGCCGGTGACTGATGGCGCCCACCGGGCTCCTGCTCGTCGGCGGGGAGGTCCTCGACCCGAGCCAAGGGGTCCGGGGACGGCTCGACGTGGCGCTCAGGGACGGCCGCGTCGCCGCCATCGGGTCCAGCCTCCCGAGGGATGGGTACGAGGTCGTGGACGTCGGGGGGAAGCTGGTGATCCCCGGCCTCATCGATCAGCACGCCCACTGCTTCATCGGCGCCTCGGACCTCGGCGTCCG
This sequence comes from Candidatus Rokuibacteriota bacterium, assembly GCA_016179965.1. Taxonomy (GTDB): domain Bacteria; phylum Methylomirabilota; class Methylomirabilia; order Rokubacteriales; family CSP1-6; genus CSP1-6. Next base: position 10,805 of record JACPCF010000107.1, read on the forward strand.
CACCGACGCGATCTGCGCTTCGACAGGCGTCACCACCTTCATCGACGGTGGCAGCGCGGGGGCCGGGACCTTCGAGGGGATGCGCGAGTTCATCCTGAGCCGCTCGCGCGTCAGGATCCTGGCCTTCCTCAACATCTCGGCCGTCGGGCTGACCTACCTGGAGGTCGGCGAGCTGAACCATCTCGCCTACGCCGACCCGGACGCCGCCGCCCGCGTGGCGCGGGAGCACCGGGACCTGATCCTGGGCATCAAGGTGCGCCAGCAGAAGGAGATCGTGGGCGACGCGGGGCTGGAGCCGTTGAGGCGCGCGATCCGGGCGGCCGAAGTTGCGGGCGGAATGCGCGTGATGGTCCACGTGACGAACCCGGCGGCGCCGCTGGAGGACCTCCTGGCGCTGCTCCGCCCCGGCGACATCGTGAGCCACTTCCTCCACGGGCGCGGCGACGGCATCCTGGACGCGAATGGGAAGGTCAAGGCCCAAGTCAGAGAGGCCCGCGCGCGCGGCGTCCTCTTCGACGTCGCCCACGGCCGAAGCCACGTGAATTTCCCCGTGGCCCGCGCTGCCATCGAGCAGGGGTTTCTCCCCGATACAATCTCTTCCGACCTGACGACCGGCGGCGCCGCGGGGATCGTCAAGGACCTCCCCACCACGCTCTCAAAGTTCCTGAACCTGGGCATGCCGCTGGAGGACGTGGTGCGGGCAGCGACGGCGACACCCGCGCGGGCCATCGGCAGGGAGGGGGAGCTCGGGACCCTGAGGCCCGGCGCCGGCGCCGATGTGGCGGTGTTCGATCTCGAGGAGGGCGCCTTCGACTTCGAGGACGCCGACGGTCAGCGGCTGAGCGGCCGCCGCCGGCTCGCCCCGTATCTCACGGTCAAGGACGGCCAGGTCTGGTGGCGGAGGGCGCCATGAAAGCGGCGGTGATCCGGAAGCACGGCGAGCCCGACGTCATCGAGTACCTGGAGTGGCCGGATCCCAGGCCGGGGCCGGGGGAGGTGCTCGTCCGGGTGCGCGCCTGCGCGCTGAACCGCCGCGACATCTGGGTCCGGCGCGGGCTCAGGGACAAGCGGCTCCCGAACATCCTGGGCACCGATATCGCGGGGGAGGTGGTCGCGCTGGGCTCGGGCGTCAATGGATGGACGGTGGGGCAGAAGGTCGTCCTGTACCCGGCGCTGACCTGCGGCCGCTGCGCCTTCTGCCGGAGCGGGGCGGAGAACTCCTGCGTGGAGATCAAGATCTTCGGCGCGGCGGTGGACGGGGGCTACGCCGAGCTGGTGGCGGCGCCGGAGCAGAACGTCTTCGCCATGCCGGAGGGCGTGACGTTCAGCGAGGCTGCCTCGATCCCCGTGGCGTTCCTCACCGCTTGGCACATGCTGGTGACGCGCTGCGGAGTCCGGCCGGGCGAGACCGTCCTCGTGGTCGGAGGCTCGAGCGGGATCGGGAGCGCCGCGATCCAGATCGCGCGGCTCTTCGGGGCCGCGGTCGTCGCCACGGCCGGCGGGGACGGCAAGCGCCAGCGCTGCCGCGACCTCGGCGCCGACCACGTCCTGGACCACTACAAGCAGCCGATCGCCGAGGAGGTCCGGCGGCTGACGGACGGGCGGGGCGCGGACGTGGTCTTCGAGCACGTCGGCGCCGCCACCTGGCCCGAGAGCCTCAGGGCCCTCGCCCGGCGGGGACGCCTGGCCATCTGCGGCCAGACCACGGGCAACGAGGTGACGCTGGACCTCATGCGCTTCTTCGCCCAGAACCAAACGATCCACGGCACCTTCATCGGGACCCCGGCGGAGTTCTTCGAGCTCCTGCGCCTCTTTGCGGGGCGGCTCAGGACGGTCGTGGATCACGTCTTCCCGCTCGCGGAGGCCGCCCAGGCCCACCGCCGGATGGAGCGCGGCGAGCACTTCGGGAAAATCGTTCTCTCGGTGTGAGGGGGGCTACCGGACAGACGCCGCCGACTCGCCGGCGAGCTTGCCGAAGACGGCGCCGGCCATGAGGCCGGACCCGCCGGGGTAGTTGTGGTAGAAGAGCCCGCCAACCAGCTCCCCCGCCGCGTAGAGCCCCGGGATCGGGCGATCCTCCGTGTCCAGGACTTCAGCCCGCGTGGTGATCCGGAGGCCGCCGAAGGTGAAGGTGATCCCACAGGTGACCGCGTAGCCGACGAACGGCGGCGAATGCAGCGGAAGGGCCCAGTTGGACTTGGGGGGCGTGATCCCCTTGGTTCCTTTGCCGTCCAGGATCGCGGGGTTGAACTCTCCGGGCAGCACTGCGGCGTTGAACTCGCGGACGGTCCGGACCAGCCCCTCGGGGTCGATCTCCAGCTTTCGCGCCAGCTCCTCGATGGTCGTCGCTTCCGCCTTGGTGACCTCTCGGATCCGGTACTCCTCGCGGAGGATCGCCACCACCTTCTGATCGAAGATCTGAAAGGCCGCGCGCTGCGGCTGCTTCAGGATCTCGCGGCCATACTTGGCGTAGGTGTAGCTCCGATAATCGGCGCCCTCGTCCAGGAAGCGCTCGCCGCGGAGGTTCACGACGATGCCGAGGGGATAGGAGTGCTTCTGGAAGAGGTCGCCGACCTTGCGATCGCCGAAGGGCGGGGCGTTCAGGTCCCAGGCCACGGCGTGGCAGGAGGACCAGTGACCGTAGGGTTGCGCGCCGATCTCGAGCGCCATGCGGATGCCGTCGCCGGTGTTGTGGCGGGTGCCGCGGACCCGCGCCAGTTCCCAGTCCTTCCCCAGGTAGCGTGTCCGCCATTCCGGGTTGGCCTCGAAGCCGCCGCAGGCCAGGACCACGGCGCGCGCGGCGATGTCGGTGTAGCCTTCCGGCCCGCGGCAGACGAGCCCGCGGACGGCGCCCCGGTCGTCCAGGAGGAGGCGCGTGGCCTTGGTCTCGTAATGGACCTCGACCCCGAGAGCCGTGGCCCGGTCGTAGAGCGCCTGGACGAGCCCCGGCCCGCCCCCCACGGCTTCCACAGCGAGCCCGCCCCAGAATCGGTGCCGGTCGCCGACCTTGTAGGACTGGCGTCCGAGCATGAGGATCCAGCGCACGCCGTGGCTCCTCATCCAGGCGACGGTCGGCCTTGAACGGATCACGAGGACGTCGGCCAGGTCGGGATCCGCCAGGTTTTCGGTGACGCGCATCAGGTCGTCGTAGAAGTTCGCCTCGGTGTAGGGGGGAACCTCCACCGAGGCCGCCTCGGCGGGGGTGAGGTCGGGGATCACGTCCTTCCGGAGATCCTCGAGGCCGCCGTGGATGAAGCGGAAGCCGCCCGCGGTGAAGAACGAGTTGCCGCCGCGCTGGGCCTCGGGAGCCTTCTCCAGGAGGAGGACGCGCGCCCCGCGCTCGCGGGCGGCGAGGGCGGCGCAGAGCGCGGCATTCCCCCCGCCGACGACAAGGACGTTAGCCGACGATGTCTTCGCCGCCATCCACGCCGATGACGTTGCCGGTGATCCAGTAGGTGTCCGGATGCGAGAGGACCACGAGTGCCCGGGCCACGTCCTCGGGGGTCGTCATTCGCTTCGAGGGGTTGCGGCGGAGCGCCATGGCCTTGATCTCCTCGTACCCAGGGATCTTCTGGCTGGACGGCGTCTCCGTCACGCCGGCCCGGATGGCGTTCACGGTGATCCGGCGCGGCGCCAGCTCCGCCGCCAGCTGACGGACGTGGGACTCCAGGGCGGCTTTGGCGGCCGACACGGGCCCGTAGAACGGCAGCACCCGCGTGCCTCCCGAGGAGGTCATGGCGTAGATCCGGCCGCCTTCGGCCATGAGCCCGCGCCCGACGACCTCCTGAGTCCAGTAGACGAGGCTGTGGGCCATCACGTCGAGCGTCATGTCCATCTGGGCCTGGGTGACGCTCTCCTTGAGGGGGTCGGCGACGTAGAGCTTGAGGGTCCCGAAGGCCAGCGAGTGAAGGAGAACACGGAGCCGGCCCAGCTCGCCCCGCTCATCCAGGATCCGCTGCATCTCTGCCGCGACCTCGCCGCGCTTCTCGGGGTCCGCCGCGTTCACGTTGTAGAAATGGGCTTCCCGCCCCAGCCCGCGGATCTCGGCGACGATGCGCTCGACGTTGGGGAGGGTCGCCTTCCGGTCGAGGTGCACCCCGAAGATGTTGAGACCCGCGCGGGCCAGGGCGAGGCTGGTGGCCTCGCCGAAGCCGGAGGAGGCTCCGAGGATCAGGGCCCAACCGCTGAGCCGGATCGGCGTATCCGCGTCCCCCATGGTGCGGCCATTCTAGCCCAACTGTCGGGCTGGGGGAAAGGGGTGGCGCTCGCCGCGGGCGTTGTCTACAATCGGAAGACGCCTATGGCGAAGAGCGCGGGCATCGTCCTCATCGGCAACGAGATCCTCTCCGGGAAGATCCATGACGCCAACGCGGCGTACCTCTGCCGGGAGCTCCGGGCCCTCGGCGTGGAGGTGCGAAAGATCTCGGTGATTCCCGACGAGCTGGAGCTGATCGCCGAGGAGGTCGCCCAGTTCGCGCGCGCCTACGACTGCGTCTTCACCTCCGGTGGCGTCGGGCCCACCCACGATGACGTCACGATCGAAGGTGTCGCCCGGGCCATGGGGGTGTCGGTCGTGCGCGAGCCGCGGCTGGCGGACCTCCTGGAGGGCTTTTACAAGGGGAACCTGAACGCCGCCCGCCTGAAGATGGCCGAGGTGCCGGAGGGGGCGGAACTGCTGGCGGGGGACTCGCTCCTCTTCCCCGCCGTCGTCATCCGCAACGTGTATATCCTTCCCGGGGTGCCGGAGATCTTCCGCCAGAAGTTCGACGCCATCAAGGAGCGGTTCCGGGAGCAGCCGTTTCATCTCCGGAGCGTCTTCGTCCGGATCGGGGAGGGGACGCTGGCCGATTTCCTGAACGACCTGCTGAAGGCCTACCCGCTCTTGCTGCTCGGCTCCTATCCGGAGTTCTCGAACCCGGACTACAAGGTCAAGGTGACGCTCGAGTCCAAGGACCGCGAGTACCTGGAGCAGGCGCTCGCGGAGTTCGTCGCCCGGCTGCCCCGGGACGCGGTGGTCCGCGTGGAATAGAGGAGGCTGGTCATGGCGCTGACGGCACGAGAGTTTGGCGAGTCGCTGATGGCGGAGGTGCGGGCGAGACGGAGCTTCGGCGGCCACGCGCTCTGGTTCAAGATCCAGGAGGGCCGTCTGTCACGGAAGGGGCTGCAGGAGTTCGCCAAGCAGTTCTTCCTCCAGGTCGTGGAGTTTCCGCGGGCCGTCTCCGCGCTGCACTCGCGCTGCCCCGACCTGGAGGAGCGTCGGAAGCTGGCGGAGTCGGTGTACGAGGAGGAGACGGGAAAGCTGTCGGGCTCCAAGGCCCATCCCGAACTGTTCCTCGATTTCGCGGCCGGCGTGGGCCTGAGGCGCGAGGAGGTGCTCCAAGCCGAGCCCCTCCCCTCGACGGCAGCGCTGATTCACTGGTTCGAGTACTCGACCAAGATCCTGCCGTTCCTCGAAGGCGTGGCCGCCATCAACCTGGCCGCCGAAGGGCAGGTGGTGGGGGCCTTCGGCCCTTTCGCCCGCGCGCTCCAAAAGCACTACGGCCTCTCGGAGACGGAGGTCGCCTTCTGGGACGTCCACGAGCTCGCCGACGCCGAGCACTCCGACGTGGGGGATCACATCGTCGTGAAGCATGCCACCACGGAAGAACGGCAGGAGGGCATCCGCCGGGCGGTGAGAACCTCGCTCGGCATGTGGTGGCAGTTCTTCGAGGGGATGGACGAGCAGGCCTCCCGTCTTATCCTCACCACGTGATCCAGCGGGGCAACAATCGGCAGCTAATCTTTTTCGCCGAGAAGGATTACGAGGTCTTGTCGAATGGGATTAGGCCGACGTCACGTGGCGAATCATGCCATCGATCACAGGATTGGTGTTCTCGGTCGAGATCACGATCGCAGGATACCGGCTGGCGAAGACGCGGAACACCTCGTCAGCAAAGCCCTGGCCCACCGATTTCACGTCTCGGAAGTCAAGCACGATCTCGCTGAACTTCTCCAGGTTCGCCAGGAGCCTCCTGCCCTCGGAGCGGGAGACATAGTCCCGCTGCAGCAGCTTCACAAGTACCTTGGTCTTCTGGAACTGGAAGTCGTATTCCTTGGGTGCGAATTCGCCGAAGATCTCCTCCAGCCGGCGCCGGGTGCTGCGCTGGACCGCGAAGCGCACGTCGGTGCCTCCCAGGAAGCGCCGCTTCGAGACGAACACGTCGTCCCTGGCCCGGTTCCACTCGACCTGGATCCGGTGGGATCGCAGCACGAATCGATCCGCCACTTTCGACGTGAAGAAGATGCCCTCTCCTGTGTGAGCCTCGCGCATGGTGGTGGTCCTGCCCTTCAGGAGCTCGATCAACGCCGTCTCCTCGTCCGGCAGGTGAAGCTTCGAGGCGATGGAGTGGAACACCCCGATCCCAGGATCACGGACTTCGAAGGCCACCGCTCCTGCTTCGAGGCTGAAGCGGATCGCGCATCGGTCGGACTCCGAGTGCTCGATCGCGTTGTTGAGCATCTCAGTGAAGGCGTAGCGGACGATTGTCTCCACGTTGGGCCGCAGAACGCGCCGCAGGTTGAGGCCCGCGGCCAGGTCGTCCCAGACGCGGCCTTCGTCGAGGCCCCGCGTGAGCAGGGGGCGCGAGACGACCGCCGGCGCCGGCGCGCGGCTTGCCAAGGTGTAGCGAGCGCCCCGGGTCGTGCCAGAGCGGACCACCTTTCCGGCCTCGACCAGGCTCCGGATGTGGACGCTCAAGGCCTGCCGACTGAGACCGAGGTGCGCCCGCAGCTCTCCGCCGGTTGCGGAGTCTCGCCGGGAGAGGTAGGCGAGAATCTTGCGTTTCGGATCCACGTTGGAGACACTGCCAGATTGTCAAGCAATTGTCAATATTCATAGAATATTATCGTCAACGCGTGATGGATCCCGACACCGATCGTCCACACATTGTCAATCTCGGGTCCAGACAATTGTCAAGCGCGTTCCTAAGGTTCTAAGCCAGGGTCATTGCTTCACTTTACACCTCGCTCGGCTCTAGGATCGCGATTCATGGCGAGGCAGTTGCGGTTGGAGTTTGAGGGCGCGCTGTATCCGAGCGCAGGGCACGACCGAAACGAACGAGGTCAGCCACACCAGGGACGTCAGCGGCGCCTCGAAGTTCATCCGGCTCACCGCCCCGTACCGCGCCTTAGCGATCGTCTCGTTGATCAGGTAGGAT
>JACPCF010000016.1 GCA_016179965.1 Candidatus Rokuibacteriota bacterium
GATCCTCAACCCGGCGCCGGCCCAGCCGCTGCCGGACGACGTGTATCCGCTGGTAGATTACCTCACGCCCAACGCGGGAGAGGCAGCCTTGCTCTCAGGTCAGACCGTCCAGGGCCCCGACGCGGCGCGGGCGGCGGCCGAGCGGTTGCTCGCCTGGGGCGTGGGGACCGTGGTGGTGACCCTGGGGTCGGCGGGGGCGCTGGCCTGCACCGAGACGTCGGCCGTCCACTTCCCGGCGTTCCCCGTGCAGGCGGTGGATACGACCGGGGCCGGCGACGCCTTCAACGCCGGCCTCGCCGTGGGGCTGGCGGCGGGTGGCACACTCGATCAGGCCATGCCGCTCGCGAACGCTGCCGCGGCGCTCGCCTGCACGAAGATCGGCGCCCAGGACGCCCTGCCCGACCGTGCCCAGGTCGAGGCCTTCCTGCGCTCCCTCCAGCGGGGCGTATGAAATTCAGGACATTGACCATGCGTCGGGTTACTCTTAGCGTCGAGGGAGGATGATCGGGTATGGCGGGCGAGCGAGTGATCCTGACGTACAAGGATTATGAGGCGCTCCCCGCCGACGGCCGGCGGTACGAGCTCCACGAGGGGGAGCTCTCCGTGACCCCGGCGCCAAGCCCCCGCCACCAGCGGATCGTCGGCGCTCTGCACCTGATGCTCGCCCAGCATGTAAACTCTCGTGGACTGGGAGAGGTATTCCTCTCGCCCATCGACTGCATCCTGAGCGAGACCACCGTGGTCCAGCCGGACCTGGTGTACCTCGATACGGGTCGCGGCAGCCTGGTCAGCAACCGTGGGATCGAGGGGCCGCCTACTCTGGTTGTGGAGGTCCTCTCGCCCTCTACGACGGAGATCGACCGCAGCACGAAGCGACAGCTCTACGCCCGGCACGGCGTGCCGTACTACTGGATCGTGGACCCCGAGGCGCGCACCGTGGAGGCGTACGTTCTGTCGGAGGGTGCCTACCAGCTCGCCGCGCGGGCCGCCGGTCCTGAGCCCGTCTCCCTCCCGCCGTTTCCCGCCCTCGCCTTCGTTCCCGCGTCGCTCTGGCCCTGAGCAACTCAGAAGACTACGCCGCCCTGGCTGACATGTTGCCCTCCCCGACCGCCCCCAGATCGAGGCCTTCCTGCGCTCGGTCCAGCGGGGCGTATGAAACTCAGGACATTGACCGTGCGCCGGGTTACTCTTAGCGTTGAAGGAGGATGATCGGGTATGCCGGGCGAGCGAGTGATCCTGACGTACAAGGACTATGAGGTGCTCCCGGCCGACGGCCGGCGCTACGAGCTCCACGACGGGGAGCTCTCCGTGACCCCGGCGCCAAGCCCCCTGCACCAGGAGATCAGCGGGAATCTCTTCAGAATTCTCGCCCAGCATGTGAAGGCTCGGGGGCCGGGCAAGGTCTTCTATTCGCCCATTGACTGCATCTTGAGTGACATCACCGTCGTCCAGCCCGACCTCCTCTACCTCGACCGAGGTCGTCTCAATCTGGTGAGTGACCGGGGGATCGAAGGGCCACCGACTCTGGTGGTGGAGATCCTCTCGCCGTCCACCACGCTGATCGACCGGAGCACGAAGCGGCAACTGTACGCCAAGTACGGGGTCCTCTACTACTGGATCGTGGACCCCGAGGCGCGCGTCGTTGAGGCTTACGTTCTCTCTGAGGGTGCCTACCAGCTCAGCGCACGTGTGGCCGGATCGGAACCCGTGTCCCTCCCGCCGTTTCCCGCCCTCGCCTTCGTTCCCGCGTCGCTCTGGCCCTGAGCCTCCCAGTGATGCTTCGCCCCTTGTTCGTACTTGACATATTTTGAACGTTTTGTACAATGTGCCTATCAGAGGCTCTGGAGCGTGCTGGGGAGGGATGAGTCATGGTCGAGAAAGTTGCCGTGTCGGAAGCCCGTCGGAACATCGCGGACCTGATTGGCCGGGTTCACTATCGGGGAGCTCGAATTGTTCTGGAGCGGTCAGGGAAGCCTGTCGCGGTCTTGATCAGTATGGAAGACTACGCAGCCCTAGCTGAGATGCTGGAGGACCTTGAGGACCTTCGTGACGCGCGGAAGATGCTGGGCGAACTCAAGCGCGAGGAACTGGTAGACTTCCGTGATTACGTCAAGACCCGGAAGCGCAAAGCCGTATAAGCTCAGCCTCCCGAAGAAGGTTGTCAAGGCTCTCGATCTCACTTCTGATAACGATTACGATAGGATTCGGAGCGCCATCCGCTCCCTGGCCTCCTCTCCTCGCCCCCAGGGGGCGAAGAAGCTTGAGAGCGACCTTTATAGAATCCGGATCGGACGGTACCGCGTGGTCTATTCTGTGGATGACCGTGCCAGGGAAATCATCATCTTGAAAGTCGCCAAGCGCGATGAGCGCACCTACGACCTCTGACGCGGTCCCGTCTGATCAGCGCGCGCTCGCGCGGAAGCTCTGAACGCGGGCGAGGGCGGTTTCGACCTGCTCGGGGGAGAGGCGGCCGTCGGCGAGGGCCTGGCGGATCGCGTTGATCACGCGGTCGGTGGCGCTCTGGTCCTGGGCGAGGGTGTTGTGGGAGAGGAGCAGGAGGTCCACGCCGGCCCGGAGGGCCAGGACGGCGGCCTCCTCGATCCCGTAGCGCGACACGATCCCTTCCATCAGCAGATCGTCAGAGACCACCAGGCCGGTGAAGCCCAGCTCGCGCCGGAGGACCCCCTCGATGGTCGGCGCCGAGAGCGTAGCGGGGTGGCGCGGATCCACGTTCCGGTTGAAGACGTGGGCCGTCATCACGGCGTCCGCCGCGCCCTCGCCGATCAGCGCGCGGTAGGGGAGGAGCTCCGCGGCGAGATCGGCGGTTCTGGTGACGTCCACGAAGCCCAGGTGGGAGTCCTCGAAGCTCGACCCGTGCCCGGGGAAATGCTTGAGCGCGGTCAGAATGCCGGCGGCATGCATCCCGCGGAGGTAGGCGCGGGCGTGGGTCGTGACCCGTTCCGGGCTCTGGGAGAACGTTCGTCCTGATTGGACCAGCACGGTGTTGAACGGGTTGGCCGCCACGTCCACCACCGGCGCCAGGTTCCAGTCGATCCCGGCCTCGCGGAGCATCCTGCCGATGCGGCGCGCCTCGAGCTCAGTCAGGGCGACGTCGTCCAGCTCGCCGAGCTCGCCGTGGCCGAGGGTCGGGGGGTAGCCGGCGCGCGCGTTCAGGCGCATCACCGCGCCCCCTTCGTTGTCGGCGGCGATCAGGGGGGCGCGCCCCGCGCAGCTCAGGGCGCGGGCGCGGAGGTCCCTCGTCAGGCGTTGGACTTGCTCAGGGCTCGTGATGTTGCGGGGGCCGCTGGTTGCGACGTCGCGCTCGTAGAGGATGACCCCGCCGACCTTGAGGTCGCAGAGGAGGTGACGGAGCTCGGCATTTTCCTCGACTTCAGTCCCGCGAAAGCCGACGAGGAGCAGTTCTCCGAGCCGCGCGCTGAGGCCAGGGTCAACAGGGCGAATCGCAGCACAGCCGGCTAGGAGGAAGATGAGCGCGAGGCGCCTCGGCCCTGGCCCCGGCCTAGTGGCCACGGGCGGCCTCGACCAGTCGCCGCACCCGGTCGGGGTCCACCGGGTTGCCGAGCCGGCCGTCGCGCTTGAGGAAGGTGCCGACGATGGCGCCGTCGGCCACGGAGAGCAGCTCGGCCACGGTGTCGGGGGTCACGCCGCTCCCGACGAGAAGGGGGACGTCCCGAACCGCCGAGCGGACCCGCTTGACGTCTTCCAGTGGCGTCGCTTCCCCGGTGGCCTTGCCGGAGACCACGAGGGCGTCGGCCAGCCCCCGCGACACGCAGTCCCGCGCTTCCTGCTCGAGCTCCACCGGTGCCAGGGGCACGCCGTGCTTGGCCTGGACGTCGGCGAAGATCTTCACGTCGGCGTCGAAGAGCCGGCGTAAGCGGAGGGTCGCGAAGGCATCTGACTGAATAATACCCTGGTCGGCGACCACGGCTCCGACGTGGACGTTGACGCGGATGAATTTCGCTCCGGTCGCCGCCGCAATGGCGAGCGCCGACTGGGCGTCGTTCTTCAGAACGTTGACCCCTAATGGAAGCCGAACACTCCGGCGGATCTCGGCGATCACTGCCGTCATGCCGGCGACAGTGGCGGCGTCAACGCGGCCGGGGGTGAAGGGGACGTCACCGTGGTTTTCCACGAGGAGGGCGTGAAGCCCGCCGGCTTCCAGGGCGCGGGCGTCCACGAGCGCCCGCTCGACGACTTCGCCCATGGAGCCGCCCCACCGCGGGCTCCCGGGGAGCGGGAGCAGGTGGACCATCCCGATCAGCGGCTTCGACGCGCCGAGAATCTCCGCGAGGCTCACGGTGACTCCATGGACCACGCCATCTCCCAGAAGGCGTGCTCGAAGCGGCTCGAGGCGAGGAAGCGCTCCGCCATGCGCTCCCGCTCGGCCGGGGACGCCGCCGCGCCGAGGCGATCCAGCAGGTCTTTGAGCCAGTGGGCCACCTCGCCGTACTCCTTGGAGGCGTACATCTCGATCCAGCGGGCGTAGAGCGGCGCGTGGGCCGGCGCGCCCCGCGCCTGGAGCTTCTTCGCGATCTCCCAGTAGCCCCATCCGCAGGGGAAGAGGCTCGCCACGATCTCGCCCAGGCTCCCCGACCAGGCCGTCTCGAGGAGGTGGCGCGTGTAGGCATAGGTGGTGGGGGCCGGGCGCGTCCGCTCCAGGTCCTCCGGGCTGATCCCGAACTCGCCGCAGTAGGAGCGGTGGAGCGCCATCTCGGTGCCGAGCGTCGCGTGGAGGAGCTCGGCGAACTTTTCCATCACGAGGAGGTCGCGCCCCTTGGCGACGGCGAGGGCCAGGACGCGGGCGTACTCGACGAGGAAGGCGTAATCCTGGCGGATGTAGAACTTGAACTTCTCCACCGGCAGCGAGCCGTCTCCGATGCCGTTGACGAACGGATGGGACAGGCTCTGGCTCCAGATCGGCTCGGCGGACATTCGAAGCTCATCGGAGGAGCCCATGGCGGAATTCTATCATTCCGGGGTATAGTGGGGCGACATGGCGTGGGGGAAGATTTTCTACGGCTGGTGGGTCGCCCTGGCCTTCTGCCTAATCGTCTTCCTCTCCACCGGCATCCGCTTCACGGTGGGCCCCTTCCTGAAGCCGCTCATCGCCGACCTCGGCCTGGACCGCGGGAGTTTCTCGCTGGTGGTCTCCCTGTCGCTCTTCCTCTACGGCGCCTTCATGCCCGTCGTCGGCCGGCTGGTGGACCGCTTCGGCTCGCGCGTGGTGGTCACGGCGGGAGCGCTCGTCCTGGCCGCAGCGCTGGCCGCCACGGGGCGGGCCACGACGCTCGGGCAGCTCTACCTCTTCTACGGGGTCCTGGCGGCGGTGGGCCTCGCGGCCACGGGCCACGTGGTCGCCTCGGCGATCCTGGTGCGCTGGTTCGTCAAGCGGCGGGGCACCGTGATCGGGTTGCTCTCGGGCGCGTCCATGGCGGGGATGACGTTCCTCGTTCCGATCGCCATGTGGTTCATCCTGACCGTCGGCTGGCGGGCCACGTACCTCTTCCTCGGCGCCTTCACGCTGCTCGTCGTCCTACCGCTGTCGCTCTGGGTGCTGAGGGACGATCCGGAGGCGATCGGTGAGCATCCCGACGGCCTCCTGCCCGATGCCGGCGGGGCGTCTGCGGCCGGCTCGATGGTGGAGCGGACGGCGGTGAGCGACGCGATCCTCGTACCCTCCTTCTGGCAGCTCTCGGGCGGCCTTTTCACCTGCGGCTTCTCGATGAGCCTGCTTTCCGCCCACGGGGTGCCGATGCTCACCGACCACGGCTTTCATCCGATGACGGCCTCCTGGGCGCTGGGTCTGTTCGCAGGAACGAGCATCGCAGGGGCGCTGGGCATGGGCGTTCTCTCCGACCGGCTGGGCCGAAAATCGGTGCTGGCCTCGGTCTATCTGGTCCGCACTCTGGCCTTCAGCGCACTCTTCCTGGCAAGCGATCCCATCACGCTGATGATCGTGGCGGCCATCGGCGGGCTCGGGATGGCGGGGAGCCTCGCGATGACCTCGGCGCTCACGGGCGACATCTTCGGGCGCTATTCGGTGGGCTCGATCTTCGGGCTGATCTTCCTCGTCCACCAGGCGGGCGCCTCGCTGGGGTCCTGGCTCGCGGGCTTCCTCTTCGACCTGACGGGGGGCTACGGCGCGGCCTTCGCCGTGGGGTGCGGGCTCCTGCTCCTGGGGTCGGTCCTGAGTCTCACCATTGACGAGCGCTTCCAGCGGCCGGCGGCCGAGCCGGTCCTGGCGGGAGGCAGGTAGAAAAATGGGCTTCAGCACGATCCTCGTCGAGAAGTCCGAGAATATTTGCACGCTGCGCCGAGTTTGGGGTCAGGCCTGAGTAATTGACTTATGAAGAAGGCGAGGATCGTCGGGACCGGGATGGCGGTGCCCGAGTGCGTCGTTGACAACCATCTCCTGGCGCGCTGCATGAACACCTCCGACGAGTGGATCGTCCAGCGCACCGGGATCCGCGAGCGGCGCGTCTCCCCCGACACCTACCGGATGCTCCTGAGGCTGGCCGAGGCCCCCGACAAGGTGGCCTTCATGGACGAGGTCTTCGCCCAGGGCCTCGACGGGAAGATCGATTCCACCCTGACCGTCTCCGACCTGGCCTACGAGGCGTCCACGATGGCGCTGGCAAATGCGGGAATGGACGCGCGCCAGCTTGACTGCATCGTGGACTCCTCCACCATCCCCGACTTCGCCTACCCTCACACGGGCTGCGTCCTCCAGGGGAGGTTCGGTCTAACCTCGATCCCGGCGATCAACCTCCAGCAGGGGTGCGCGGGCTTCATCTACGGCCTGGCGATCGCCGACCAGTTCATCCGGGGCGGGATCTACGAGCGGGTCCTCGTGGTGGGCGCCGAGCTGCTCTCCTCCATCTTCGACTACACCGACCGGGGACGCGACATGTCGGTGCTCTTCGCCGACGGGGCCGGCGCCGTCGTGCTCCAGGCGGTGGAGGGCGGCGACAGCGGGCTCATCTCCCACCACCTCCACACCGACGGGACGATCTTGGACGGGCTCTCCGGCGAGTTGTGGGGGACTTCGACCTACCCCGCGATCTCGAAGAAGAAGATCGAGGAGGGCCGGGGGCGCCCCAGGATGAACGGGCGGGCGGTCTTCGTCCAGGCGGTGCGGCGGTTTCGCGAGGTGATCAGGGAGTGCCTCGGCGCCAACCGCCTTCAGGTGGCCGACGTGGATTGCTTCATCTTCCACCAGGCCAACATCCGGATCATCGAGGCCGTCGCCGAGGCGCTCCGCATCCCGCCGGAGAAGACGTTCAACAATGTGGAGCGTTACGGCAACACCGCCGCGGCCTCGGTCCCCATGGCGCGTCACGAAGCGCTCATGGCGGGGCGGATCAAAGAGGGGGACCTGGTCCTCTTGGCCGCCTTCGGCACGGGCTTCTCCTGGGGCGCCTCCCTCCTCCGCTGGTGAGGCTGGGGTCCGCGCCGACTATCCGATGATATCGTCGACCGGGAGGTGGATGTCGGGGAAAGCTTCGGGAGTCAGAACTTCTCCACGTCCGAACTTGCGCACGCTCGTGTATCCGTTCAATGTGGGCCTTCGATACGCTTCGACGGCCTGAGCTGGGACGTCGACAAGCCAGGCTTCCCGCACCCCGGCCCGAGCATACATCGGTATCTTCCGCGTGCGGTCCTCCTCCACGGAACTCTCGGCGACCTCAATGACGAGAAAGAGGTCGGCAGGCCCTGGATGAGACTCGGCATAGCGCGCCACGGGCGGACGGAAGAGCGCCAGGTCTGGCTGGGGTTCCGAGTGGGGGTCCAGGGCGATCGGACCCTGCACTCCCACAATCGCACGATCACCAACGACGCGGTTGAAATACTGGTTCAGCCGAAGCACACACACCGCGTGGCGAGGACCAATGGGGACCATTTCGACGATCTCTCCCCCGATGAGCTCGACGCGGTCATCCTCTTTCAGGATCCCCGCGTGGACCATCCTGCGGTACTCGGCGACCGAGAATCGGCGCGTGCGAACCCCCACTGACATGGTGTCCTCCTGCCCCCATTCTACTCCACCCAGCCCTCCCACGCCTTCCCCTGGGCCGCCTGGCTGAAGCGCGCTCACGAGCCATGGGCTATATTCATACCAGCGGCCAGGCACACGTCAACGTCGAGAATCCGATACAGTCGTCCCGGCCCCCTCCAACGCAATAACGCAAGGCCTGACCCCGGCCGTGTAAAATAGACGTATGCGATGGTTTTATCGCCTCTGGCCCGAGCGGCACGAGCCCGGCAAGCGCGCGCTGGTGCTGGCCGGCGGGGGCGTCATCGGGGGGATGTACGAGGTCGGGGTCCTGGCGGCCCTGGACGAGGATCTCCAGGGCTGCTGCGTCAACAACTTCGACATCTTCGTGGGGTCGAGCGCAGGTGCGGTCGTGGCCTCCCTCATGGCGAACGGGGTCCGGCCCACCAACCTCTACCGGATCCTGGGGGAGGGGCTGCCCGATCCGATGAACTTCACCCGTGGCTCCGTGTACGACCGCCACGCCTTCTCGAGCGCCGCCGGCCGGCTCGGCCAGCTGGTGTGGGCCGTCGGGAAGAACATCCTGACCGGCCTCAGAAGCTCCTGGCCGGACATGCTGGCCAAGGCCCAGGGGGCGCTGCCCGCCGGCTTTTTCACCGTCCAGCAACTCGAGGTGTACATGCGCCGCGTCTTCGAGGAGAAGGGGCTCTCCAACGACTTCCGCGCGCTCTCCAAGACGCTCCTCATCCCGGCCGTGGACCTGGACCGCGCCGAGCGCGTGGTGTTCGGGGTGGGGGACATGGCGGAGGTGCCGATCTCCCAGGCCATCGCCGCTTCGTCGGCGATCCCGGGGTTCTTCGAGCCCTACACCATCGGCGAGCGCGACTTCGTGGACGGCGGCGTGGGCTACACCGGTCACGCCGACCTCGCCGTGGAGCGCGGAGCCGACGCGGTCGTGGTGGTCAATCCGGTCGTCCCGCTGATGGTGCCGGATGGCGAGCGCCGGGCTCTGAAGGCCCGGGGGCTCTATACGATCATGGAGCAGGCCGGCCGGATCACCAGCCAGCATCTCCTTGAGCTCGGCCTCCGGGACCTCCAGCAGAAGCACCCGAAGGTGGAGTTCTTCCTCTTCCAGCCGGAGCCGAAGGAGTCGCCCCTCTTCGGCCCCTCCATGGGGTTCGACGCCAGCCGCGCCGCGCTCCGGTTCGGCTACATCACCACTAAGGAGTGGCTCCAGACGAAGGGCGCGGTCTTCATCCGCCGCTTCGCCGCCCCGGCCGCCGCCCAGCGCGCCGCGTCCTAGCCTTTCCCCCTCGCCCTCCCTTGTTGGATTCCGACGTACGACCATGCGCCTTGATGAGCGTCTGATCAAGGAGCTGATGGATGTTACGGCGGCCACGACGAAGACCGAGGCCATCCACCTTGCCATCTCTGAGTTTATTATCCTCATTGCGATGTGATTGGCGGGCGGTGTTCGATATAGGGTCTTAAAAATCTCTTGCCATAGTATTCCATAGGAGTTATATTCCTTTATTGGAATGGTTACCCGAGTGGGAGGTTGAGTATACGGATGAATTCGAGGAATGGTGGTTGACGCGAAGGTCACACTTCTACAGCGGCTCGGTCCTCGGCTTGGGCGTCCGCATTCCGACGTCATAATCCAACACGCTGGAAAGCCTTACCGGGTGCTTTACGCCTTTGAGCCGCGTCGTGTTGCAATTTTGCTTATCGGAGGCGAGAAGACTGGGGACAAGAGGTGGTACGAAAAATTCCTTCCGGTCGCGGATAGGCTGTACGACGAGCATATTGCAACGTTGAAAAGGGAGGGCTTGATCTAATGGCTAGGAACTTCAAACTTTTGCAGGCAAAAATGTCGCCGGGGGCACATGCACGCGCAGAAGCCAAGGCAGACAAAATGATCCGGGAAATGGCCTTGGATGAATTGCGGGCTGCACGCGATTTAACGCAAGAGCTTCTTGCTAAAAGACTTCACGTGCGACAATCAGCTGTTTCGAAGCTTGAGCGTCGCACAGATATGTACGTCAGCACGTTGCACGATATGATTAAGGCAATGGGCGGAAGCCTGGAAATTCGAGCCGTTTTCCCGGAGGGAAGTGTTCGTATAAAGCAGTTTAGCAGGCTTCCGCATCTGTCTTCTGCTCGACGAAGGAACTTTGTCAGCCTAAAAAAGGCTTGACGAAAGTTTTACATAGCATCAAGAGCAGGCCCGGAGGGTCGCGCCTCACCCAACCCTTCGGTGCAGGGCGGTGTCTCGGCTCAGACCTTATCATCGCCGCCCTCACCCTCGAACACCGCTGTCGGAGCTCGAAGAGGTTGAGAATCGGTCCCTTCATGCTGGCGAGCCGCGGGGTGCAGTCTGCCCCGGTTTCGACATTCGGCAGTCGCTCGACGGGTTGGCCGACGCTATCGAAGCTGTGCAGGGCGTTCCTGTCTACGGTTTTTCACACCCTGTCGGGGGGCCCTGTGTTCCCCGTGAGGGCGAAGCGCGACCGTCTTCCCCGCATCACCGGATCGTGACGGTGGTGCTGGCCGAGAGCGCCCCCTCCATGGCCGGGATGGTTCCCTTGGCCGTATAGATCCCCGAGGGAAATTTTCCTTCCGTGATCGCCTGCGCGACGAATTCGCCGCCCGAGGGGCCCAGCGTTTCCGCGCCCAGCACCTGGGTGAAGAGGCGCCCCGCCGACCAACGCCAGACCTCGCGGCCTTGCGCGTCCTCTACGACGAGGTCGAAGCGCTGGGCGGTGCGGAAGCTCAGGCGGACGGGCTTCGGGGTGCCGTTGACGACCCGGAGGGTGAAGGTGATGGGCTCCCCCGGGGCGTAGGCCGGTTTATCGGTCGCGAGTGTCACCTTCAAGCCGGAGGGTTCCCCGCTCCCGGGCATCTGGGCGACCAACAGGCAGACTAGGAGCGCAAGCGCTGAAGACCGCATGCCCCGAGGAGGCTAGCGGGGAAGGCTAATCGAGGGCACCCGGGGCGAAGAGGATTCCCTCGCGCTCGCCGTCGAACGTGTAGCCGCCGGTCGGTGAGTCCAGGGGGGCGACTCCGATGCGGTCCGCCCCGGTGCGGATCTGAAGCCGTGCATCCTCAGGCGAGACCGAGCCGGGCGGGATGGCCACCAGCGCCTTCTGCCACATCAGGGCCACCACGCCGGCCACGTGGGGGGCGGCCATGCTGGTCCCCGACATCCGGGTCGTGCCGCCGCCGAGCCGGGTGGAAAGGATCCCGACCGACGAGGCGAAGCAGCTCTTCGTCACGTTCTCCTTGTCTTCCCCGGGGGCCGAGACCGTGACCCCGATCCCGGTGCTCGAGTTGAAGGCTCCGTCGGTGGTGAAGTACGAGGCCGTGTCCTTCTTGATGGTGCTCTTGAAGAACTTGCACCCCGCGTTGGAGCCGTCGAGGGCCGTGGTGCTCGCGACGGCCATGACTTCGGGATACGTCGCCGGCACCTGCTGGGAGACCTCCTTGCTCGAGTCGTTGCCCGCCGAGACGACGATGGAGATCCCGAGACCGTAGACGGCCTGAACCATGGCGCGCAGCGCCGGGTTGTCGTCGAGCGTCCCCGGCCGGCCGAGGCTCATGTTGACGACCCGGATGGGCGGGGTGACCAGATTGGCGTTGTCGGCGATCCAGTCGAGCCCGGCCATGACCGTGGAGTCGCTCCCGCTTCCCGTCTTGTCCAGCACCTTCACGCAATAGAGGGTAGCCTTCGGCGCAACACCGACGACGTCCAACTCGTTGTCGCGGGCGGCGACGATCCCTCCGACGTGAGTGCCGTGGCGGTTCTCGTCCTGGCAGGAGGAGCCGAAGGCTGAGTACCACGCCGAGCCCAGCGGCTTGAGATCCGCGTGATTGAAGTCGATCCCCGTATCCGCGATGGCCACCCCCACCCCCGCCCCGGTGTAGGCGATCTGGCCGGGCGCGGCGCCGATCCGCTGGACCCCCGCCGGAACAACCTCGCCGTGGGCCTGGACGGGCCGGTCGGGGATGATGGCGACGACGTCCCGGTGCTGCTCCAGGAGGCGCATCGCCGCGGCGTGGGGGACGTGGGTAGCGGCCGCGCCGACCGTCACGTAGTTGAACTTCAGGATGGCCCCGGCCCCTCTGACGGCGGCCTCACGATGCGGGTGCGGGACCCCCTCGCGGAACTGGATGATGACATCCGCCGCCCCCTGCTGGGCCCAGCCCGCTGTGGCTCCCAGCCCGATCAGCAGGGCGCCCAGAATGATGAGAGTACAAAGCAGCTTCTTCATCGTGGCTCCGCTCCCTTTCGAGTCGTCCGCACAAGCACCCCGCGCGCCGGTACCAAGTAGAGGCAGACTAGCGCCCCCCGGGTAGTCAAGTCAACAGGGAAACATCTGTCGAATGCCCCAGCTTACTGGCTGGGGGGCCGGGGGGGCGGAGAGGGTGGCCTCGGCGCCTGCTGCACGGCGTCCCGGATCCCCGGGGTGATCCGCTTCATCTCCTCGGTTAGTCGGGCGGCGTCCAGCGCGGTGCCGAGCACGCGCGGCGTGATCAGGATCAGGAGCTCCGTCTTATCGATCCGCTCCTGGGTGGTGCCGAACAGCAGGCCCAGCAGGGGGATCCGGTTCAGGAGGGGGATGCCCGTCCGGCTGAGGGTCCGCTTGTTCTTGATGAGGCCGCCCAGCGCGAGAGTCTGATTGTTCGTCAACACCACTGAGGTCTCCACCTCGCGCTTGATGAACCGCCGCGAGAACGTCGGCGGCTCCTGGGCCCCCACGTCATTGACGTCCTGCTTGATGTCCAGGGCCACGGTGCCGCGCTCGCCGATCCGGGGCGTGACCGTGAGGATCACGCCCGCGTCCTTGTACTCCACGGTCTGGGTGGCGATAGCGGTGGGCGTCGTTGGCGTGGTCGTCGTGGCGCCCGCGAGCGGCACCTGCTGACTGGTGATCACGGGGATCGAGTCGGAGACGTTGATGACGGCCTTCTTGTTCTCCGTGGTCAGGATGGACGGGCTCGACAGGACGTTGACCTTGTTGTCGACGGCCAGCGCGTTGAGCGCGGTGAAGAAGTCGTTGGTGCCGAAGGTGAAGAAGTTCAGCCCCTGGGCGATCCCGCCGATCGGCGACAGCGACGGGATGGGGAAGGTCGGGCGGAAGCCGAGGGTGGTCGTCACCGAGCCGGAACCGGGCGTGGTGGGAGCCTGGGAGACGTCGAACCTCCCGCTTCGGATCGCCCACTCGATGCCGAGCCGGATGTCGTCGGTCAGCGTGATCTCCGCCACGAGCACCTCGATGAGCACCTGGCGCGGCATCCGGTCCAGCTTTTTCAGCGTCTGCTCGATCTCGGGCCAGTTGCGCGGAAAGGTGGTGACGATCACCGCGTTGGTGGCATCGTCGGCGATGAAGCGCACCTCGCCTTCCACGAGCCCGCCCTCGGCGACGCCGGTGGGGGCAGCGGCGCCCGGGGGACGCGGCAGGGGCGGCGGTGGAGCCCCTGGCGGCGCGGGCGGCCGCGGGGCGGCGGGGGGGGCGCCGTCCGCCCGGCCGTAGATGGAGTTCATCGTCGCGGCGAGGTCCTTGGCCTTGGTGTTCTCGGCATAGTAGATGAAGATCCGCCGCCCGCCATAGATATCCACGTCCAGCTGGTTGAGGAGACGCCGGATGATCTCAAGCTCGGTTTTCCGGGCGTGAACGATGAGGACGTTGATCCCGCGGTAGGCCACGATGAGCGGGGGACGCTCGGCGGCCCCGTCGGTCGGAGGCCGGGGCGCCCCGGGCGGGACGCCCGGCGGCGGGGGCGCCGGGAGGGCGACCGGGACGGCGGCGGGGCGGCGGGCGGCGGCGAAGATCTGGTTGAGGATCTGGGCGATCTCCTGAGCGTCGGCGAACCTCAGCGGGATGACCTGGAGCTCCTCCAGCGCCACCTCCACGTCCACCAGCTTCACGATATCCAGGAGGCGCCGGATGTTGGAGGCGGAGTCGGTGATAATGAGGAGGTTCGTCTCCCGGTGGGGGATCAGGCTGCCCCGCGCCGACATCAGCGGCCTCAGGAGAGCGCTGAGCTCTGCCACGGAGGCGAACCGAATTGGCACGATCTGGGTGATGATCTCGTCGCCGACGCGTCCCGGGTCCGGGACGGCGCCCACGATGGTCGGGACCGGGCGCTCCCGGGCGCCCTCGAGTTTGATGATCTTGTAGAGGGTGTCCGACTTGACCGCGGTGAACCCGTGCACTTCCAGGATCGCCAGCAGGACGTTGAAGACCTCCTCCTGGGGGATCCGGACGGAAGTCTGGACCGTCACCTTGCCCCTGACGTCGGGGGCCAAGACGTAGTTGAAGCCGACGATCTCGCTGGCGGCGTGGATGATGACCTCGATGTCGGCGTTGTCGAAGTTGAGGACCACGAACCTGCCGCGCTGGGCGGCCGGCGCGGGGGGGGATGGAGGAGCGGCCGGCGGCCTCGGAGCGGGAGGCTGAGCCGGGGCTGAGGGGGCTTGAGCGACCGGGACCTCTTTCTTCGCTTCAGCCGCGGGGGGTGCGGGCTGGACCGCCGCGGGCGGCGGCGCGGTGGGTTCGGGCGGCTTCGGGGCCTCGACGGTGACTTCGACTTTGGGTGTGGGAGCGGGAGGCTTCGGGGGAGAGAGAATCGCGCACCCGACCAGGGAGAGCATCAGGAGTCCGCTGAGCCAGATCCCCGGGGGGTGGCGCGTCATCGTCTCCTTTCGTCGTCAGGAGTCCGGGGCATTCCTCACCGGGGGCACCGTCGGCGCCTGAGGTCGGCGGAACAGGGTGGGTGACAGCGGCTGCGGCGCCGTGGGCCCGGGCTGGGCGGGCTGCACGGCGGGGACGCCGGGCTGCCGGGGCTGGGTCCCCGGGGCGGCCGGCTGGGCCGCCGCCACGGGCTTCGGTTTCTGCGGATCTCTCAGGAGCACCTCGAACGTGCCCTCGCCGCGACGGATCACGACGCGATCCGCCTCGATGCGCTCGAGCTGGCCGCCCGCTACCGGGTCCCCAAGCTTGTAGGGGCGGATCTTCTTGGTCGTGGGATCCTCCAGGAACGCGGTGGAGGCCCCGTCCCCCAGGACGATCCCGTGGAGGAACGGCTTGACGGCCGGCGCGGCGGACGCGGCCCCCGTCTCGGAGCGGCTCGGGTTGAAGAGGCTCTTGCTGGCAACGACGTCGTAGGTGGCGAGCGGGGTGGCGCCGCGCGCGCGCTCTTCCGTCGTGGGCGGTGGCGCACTCACGCCTCCGGCGCGGGTACCCGGTGATGCGACGGGGAGCGGAGGCGACGGGAGCGACGGCGCGGCGAGGAAGGTTCGAACGAGCTGGACGGAGAAGACGACTCCCACGCTGACCACGATCAGGTTCAGCAGGAGCAGTCGCTTCGACATCGTCTATCCCTTGGGCGACCCCTCGGGCTTCTCCCCCTGTTTCTGCGACGGACCGCTCGGCAAGATGTATCCAGATACCGTTAGCGTCGTCAGCAGTTCTTTGGGCTGACCTACGCTGACCACTCTAACTTTTAACTCTTGGAGGGTCAAGATTTTTGTCGTTCCTTCGAGACGATAGAGCAGGGTCAGGACGTCCCGGATCCCGCCGGCGACGGTGAGCTCGAGGGGAATCTCCTGGAGGCTGCCCCGCTCCACCGGCGGGAGGATCCGCTCGCTCCGCACCTCGACGCTCGACTGGG
Organism: Candidatus Rokuibacteriota bacterium; assembly: GCA_016179965.1. GTDB lineage: Bacteria > Methylomirabilota > Methylomirabilia > Rokubacteriales > CSP1-6 > CSP1-6. Next base: position 15,689 of record JACPCF010000016.1, read on the forward strand.
CCGCGAGCTCCTTCACGAGCTTCTGGAGCTCGGAGGCCGCCAGCGGGGGCGTGGCGCCCGGGAGCAGGCGCTCGGCGGCTTGCTCCGCCGCGCGGGACACTTCCTCCAGCCGGGCGACGTAGGCGGCGCGCTGGGCGATGAGGGCGCGGCGCTTGGAGAGGACCTCCTCCCGGGCGGGGATCAGCGCCGCCTGCTCGCGGGTGCGCGCGAGGGTCGGTTCCATGACATAGACGTATCCGGCCAGCAGGACCGCGATCCCGACGGCCGCGCCGACGAAGGTGCGCTCACGCCTGGACAGGGTCGTCATCGGGCGCGGGCTCCCGGTGGCCTGGCCGCGGCCGGAGTTGAGGGCGGCGTTGGGGCCGGCGTCTTGGCCGGCGTTTCCCACGATGCCCTGATCCTGAACTGCTCCTTGTCCCGCCCCTTGGTCACGGGGGAGGCGAACTCCACCTTCTCGAGCCGGGGGGAGCCCTCGAGCAGCGGGATGAGCTGGTTGGCGGCGGTGGCCTGGCCGGTGACCTCGATGGTCTTGGTGTCCAGCGACATCGTCGTGAGCCAGGCGTCCGGCGGGATCAGCTCGGTCAGCTCGCGGAGCAGCGGCAGCGGGTGGAGCGCGGACTCCTCCACGCTCTGGAGCGTGGCCAGGAGCTGGCGCTTCCGCTCCACCTCGGACATGAGCCGCTCCACCGCCTTGACCTCCGGATCGAGGGCCCGGATGGCGGCGTTGAGCCGGTTGAGGTGTCGCTGGTTCTGGTAGCCCTGGGTGAAGAGGAGCGCGAGGCCCAGGAGCGCCGCCGCCGCCAGGCTGCCGGCGGTGACCAGCTGCCCCCAGGTGAGCTGCCGCGGTCTCAGAGCGGGAGGCAGGAGGTTCAGCGGGCGGTGGCGCGGGGCCAGAGCCGTGGCGAGGGCCAGGAGGGTCAGCCCGTCGGCTGAGTCCCCGAGGCTCGCGACGGCCGTCCTGGCGCGAGACGACAGGGGTGGGGGAGCCGGTGCGGCTCCGAACGCGGCGAGGCCGCCCGACGTCAGGGTTTCCTGAGCGCGATCCCCGGAGACCCAGAGGCCCGCCGGCTCCTCCCAGCCCAGGTGCATCAGGCTCCTGCCGATCTCGCTGGGGAGATCTCCCTCGCCCGCGGGCACGCTCCGGCTCAGGCGGAGCCGCCGCCCCTCGAGGAAGAGGAGTTCCGCGTCGTCACCGGCGACGTGGATCCAGACCGCCCGCTTCGTCTTCGCCCAGGCACCGAGCAGGGCCACTAGGTCGTGACAGGCCACGGTGAGGGAGCGCGGGGCCAGGCGCGCTTCCTCCAGCAACCGGAGCGCCCGATCCACGGTGCGCTTCTCGCAGGCGACGACCAGCACGCGCTGGGGCGCCCCGCGGGCCCCCGGCAGCGGGAGAAAGTCGAACGCCGCGTCCTCGGCGGGGAAGGGGACGTGCCGCTCGAGCTCGAAGGCCACCATCTGGGCGAGGCTGCCGCCCACGGCCGGGGGAAGGTCCAGCACCTTGACCGTGGCCAGGTTCCGCGGCAGCGCAAGCGACGCCCGGCGCGCCCGGAGCCGTCGCGCTTGGAGCTCGCCCCTCAGGACGGCCGCCGGGTTCTCCTGGTCTTCCAGCGTGAAGACGTGGCGGACCCGGTTCCCGCCCACGGCGACGACGGCGAGCCGCTGATCCTTCCATACGATCCCGAGCCGGAGCCCGCCGATCACGGCCGCCCTCCCCCTACCGGGTTCCAGGAGAGGACGACGCCCGCGGGCTGGCCGCCCTGGTCGGCCCGCTTCTGGAGGATGGCGACCGCGCGCCCGGTGAGCTGCCCGTCCACGAAACCCTGGGCCTCCACCCGGAAGGTCCGGCTGGCGATCGAGAGCCCCCGTCCGACAAAGCGCGGGGGGACCGAGGCGTACGGCGTGGTGCCGCGCGCCTGGACGATCTCGGAGACCTCGGCGTCGGAGAGGCCCAGCGCCTTGAGGACCGTCGGGGGCGCTGTGTTGATATTCACCTGGCCCGCGCCGTGGACGGTCACGAGCTCCGCGAGGCCGGGCTCACCGCTGCGCCCGAAGTAGAGCTCCGGCGTCACGCCCCGGATCTGCAGGAGCTCGGCGACGCCCTCCAGGTTCCCGTTCCGCGCGCGGTAGGGGACGGGAAGCCTCAGGTAGTAGTCGCTCTCCGCTCCGTTGATCCGGTGGAGGTCGTTGGGGTCCTTCCAGTCCTGGAGCGAGTCGTTGATGATGTCGCGCGTCTGCTTGTCCACTCCGAGGACGAGCAGCAGCCGATCCACGCGGTCAGGCGGCGCCGTGTTGAGGTTGATCCGTCCCTCCTCGTCGGTGATCCGGTACGAGAAGGTCCCCCGGCCCAGCGGCACCGCCGACCGTTCCAGGCGCGGCAGCGCGCGGGCGGGCAACCGGAAGAGGGTGAGGATGCCCTCGTCGAACATGCCCACCAGCTGGAAGTCGCTGAGAATCTCGCGGATCGCCTGCTGGACGGCCGCCTCGACGAGGTGGCGGCCGACGATCTCCTCGCGGTAGCTCTTGACCATCGTGGCCTCGAGCCGCATCGCGAACGCGAACTCGGCCGCGACGACGCCCAGGAGCGCCAGCACCAGCATCACGGCCAGGAGGGCGAACCCCCGCTCCCCCGTAACGCAATTACTCAGGCCTGGCCCCAACTTCACCAACTTCACGGCGCCCTCGCCGGGACGGAGATGGTGAGCGGGGGGAGCGTCTCCGCCCGGCCGCCGAGCGTCGCCGTCAGGCGGATCTCCACCGCCTTTGGGAGGCTTTTCTCTGCGGCGCCGTCCCAGCTGTCCGTCCAGCCCCCGTCGGGCTGGAGGTAGCGGAACTCCACCGCCGTCACCGCAGGGTCCACAAAGACGGGCTCCGCCTCATCGTCGAAGGGTTTGAAGTTGGGGAGGGCCTTTTGCCGGATTGCGAGCCCCGGCCGTCCCTCGCCGACCCGGGCGAAGTCCACGGCGGTGAACGGGATGGGAGCGGCCAAGGGAAAGGGCGGCGCGAACGTGACGATGGATAGCCGTCCGGCCTCGCCTTTGAACTGCACCTGGGGCTCACCCCCCTCCGGGCCGCTCTGACGGTAGGGAAACGCCGCCGCCACCGAGTGCGCGAGGATTTCGGAGAGGCTCCGCAGGTGCTGGTGGGCCTCCGCCCGCTCGTCCCCCCGGCGCCAGGCGGCGAGCCCCACGCGGAGGCCGCCGAGGAGGATGGCGAGGAGCGCCCCCGCGATCGCCAGCGCGATCAGGAGCTCGAGGAGCGTGAAACCGCGCCGCCAAGGCTCGGAGGGGGGCTCCGCCCATGGGCGCAAGCGCGAGCGAAGGCGAGCCACCTTTGCGGGCACCCGGCCCTTGCGGCCGGGTCGTGGCAAAGCCCGCGCTCGAGCGCGCGCGGGGTGGTTTGACACGGCGCGTCTCATTGAGGGAGGGGCTCGCGCGCGGTCCTGAGGGTGGCGACCTCCACGCTCCGGGTCCCCCAGCGCACCTGGACCGTCACCCTGAAGAGCCGGACCGGACGGGCTCCGACGACGTTCAACTCCTCGGGGACGGGCATGACCGTGGCCCGGCGCTCCCACTCGAAGTTGCCCTCCTGGCCGGCCTCCGTCCCCTCGCGGACCGTTTCCACCTCCCGCGCCTTCTGGTCGGCAAGGAGGACGGCCTGCTGGTAATCCCCCGACACTTTCAGGAGGCGGAGCCCCTGGCCGAAGAGCTGGATCACCGTGACCACCGCGAGGCTGAGGATCGCCAGCGCGACCAGCACCTCCAGGAGCGTGAAGCCGCGCCGCCGGCTCATGAGCCGATCCGGGTGTTGGTCACGCGTCCGGTAAGCGGGTCCACCCTGACCCAGTAGGCCCGCCCGTCGGCCGCCGTGAGCCTGAAGCTTCCGCCGGTGGAGACGCCGCGGGGGGAAAAGGTGATCGAATTTCCGGAGGGCGTGTCGGCGCTGATGGCAATGCGCGGGGAGAGCTTCCGGCTGGCGCGGGGACTTTCGCTTCCTGCCGCCCGGAGGATCAGGAGGTGGGCCTCGGGCTTGATCGTCACCTCATGGGCTTCCCGCTTGGTGATCGCCTGCTCCCTGGCATAGCGGAGGAAGGCGGAGAAGGCGCCAACCTCGGCCCTGAGCTGGAGCGTCTCCACCCCGCGCCCCACGGCGGGCAGGACGAGGCCGGCGACGAGAGCGATGATGAAGAGCACGATGATCAGCTCAACGAGCGTGAATCCCCCCTCACCCTCCCCTCTCCCCCGGGGGGGGAGAGGATCGGTGAGGGGGCGGTGCCTCACTTCCAATTGGGCCGGCGTCACTTGACGTCCCAGGAGGTGACGTCGGCGTTTTCCCCTTCGCCGCCGGGGGCCCCGTCGGCCCCGTAGCTCCACATGTCGTAATCGCCGTGGTCGCCGGGGCAGCACTTGTAATGGTAGGGGTTTCCCCACGGGTCCTTCGGGATCGCCGGCTTCTTGAGGTAGGGCCCGTTCCAGTTCTGGACGCCGGGGTTGCGGACGAGCGCCTCCGGCCCGTGGCCCGAGCTGGGGTAGGCGCCCACGTCGAGGCGGTACTGGTCGAGGGCGGCGCCGAGGAGCTCGATCTGCGCCTTGGCCGTGGCCTGCTTGGACTGGCCGACGCGGCCGAAGAGGCGCGGTCCCACCAGGCCCACGATCAGGCCCAGGATGATGATGACGACGATCAACTCGACGAGCGTGAACCCACGCTCGTGGCGGAGATGCCGACAAAGAGCCGTCCGTCGCCTGAGCGCTCTCAAGGCCTTAGCTAAATTATCCACCCTCGTCAGGGTAAGCTGCCACGGCGCGCGGAGGTAGACCAGGGGCCGCGCGGAACTCCTCACAGGGGGATCTCGTTGATGGAGAAGATCGCCAGGGCCATCGCCACCACGATGAAGGCGACGAGCACGCCCATGGTCAGGATGATGATAGGCTCCAGGAGCCCGATGAACCGCTTGACCGTGGTCCGCACGTCGGTCTCGAACGTGTCGGAGACCTTCAGGAGCATCTCCTCGAGCCGGCCGGTCTCTTCGCCGACGCGCACCATGTGAAGGGCCAGCGGCGGGAAGACCCCGCTCTCCCCCATGGGCACCGAAAGGCCCGCGCCCCGCTTGACGCCATCGCCGAGGCGCTCCACGGCGCGGGCCAGGGCGCTGTTGGAGACCATCTCCTTCACGACCCCCAGCGCCGCCAGAACGGCGACGCCGCTCCGGAGCAGGGTGCCCAGCGTGCGGCAGAAGCGCGCGACCTCCGCCTTGAGGACGATCTCACCCACGAGGGGGAGGCGCAGCGCTGCCCGGTCCCAGGCCAGTCGCCCCTCCTGCGTGGACAGGGCGATGCGGGATCCAACCACCGCCGCCACCAAGGCCCCGACGAGGAGCCACCAGTAGTTCACCAGAGCCGCGCTCACGCCGAGCAGGATCTGAGTGGGAAGCGGGACCGCCTGCCCCAGTTCGGCGAAGATGACGGCGAAGCGTGGGATCACGAACGTGAGGAGGAAGACGACGGCGGCCCCTCCCACCGCGGTAAGGAGAACCGGATAGATGAGGGCGGAGACGATGGCCTGCCGGAACTCTTGCATCGACTCCAGGAATTCGGCCAGCCGGCGGAGCGTGGCCTCCAGGACGCCGCCCTTCTCGCCGGCCCGGACCATGTTGACGTAGAGCCGCGAGAACGGGCGGGGGTGGTGTCGGGCCAGTGCGTCGGCAAGGGACGTCCCGCCTCTCACGCTCTTGAGGACATCCCCGACGACGGCTTTGAGGCGTGGATTCGTGGTGAGCTCTTCGAGGACGGAGAGTGCCCGGTCGAGCGGGAGCCCAGCCTCGACGAGCGTGGCGAGCTGCTGGGTGAAGGCGACGAGGTCGCGGTTGCTGATGCCGCGGCCCGGGAGCCCGAGCCAGAGCCCTCGGCCCGCCCCCTGGGGCGTCACCTCGATCGGATAGTACTCCTCCCGGTGGAGCCGCTCGACCACGGCGCGGGAGTCCGGGGCTTCCATCACCCCGGCGACGGTCTTGCCCCGCTGGTCGGCGGCCTTGTACACGAAGACCGGCATCTCAGTCCTGGGGGTCAGGTCTTGCAATCACGCATCGGTGTAACGTTTGCCGGACATGTTGCATTGCAAGACCTGACCCCCTCATTCCTCTTCCTGCGTCACGCGGAGGACCTCGTCAATCGTCGTGATCCCCAGCTTGGCCTTGGCCCAGCCGTCCTCGCGCAGCGTCACCATCCCGAGCGCTTCGATCGCATGCCGCCGGATCTCTCCCGTGGGGGCTTTCCTGACGATGAGGCTCCGCACGTCTTCGTTGATGACGAAGAGCTCGTAGATTCCGGTGCGCCCCCGATAGCCGGTGCCGCGGCACTGGTCGCAGCCACCGCCCTTGAACAGAGGATGCGTCTCCTCCAGCGCCTCGGCGATCGCGAGAGCGCGCAGGTCGGCCGGGTCGGGGGTGTGGGGGGCGCGGCACGCGACGCAGATCCGGCGGACGAGGCGCTGGGCCAGGACGCCGTGGAGGACCGAGGACACGAGGTAGGGCTCGCAGCCCATGTCCTGGAGCCGCGTGATGGCGCCCGGGGCGTCGTTGGTGTGGAGCGTCGAGAAGACCAGGTGGCCGGTGAGCGCGGCCTGGATCGCGATCTCGGCCGTCTCCAGGTCGCGGATCTCTCCCACCATGATGATGTCGGGGTCCTGGCGGACGATGTGGCGGAGCCCGTTGGCGAAGGAGAGCCCGATCTTGGGCTTGACGGCGATCTGGTTGACCCCCTTCAGCTGGTACTCCACCGGGTCCTCGATGGTGATGATCTTCTTCTCGGGCGAGTTGATCTTGTCCAGCCCCGCGTAGAGCGTGGTCGTCTTGCCGGAGCCGGTGGGGCCCGTGACCAGGAACTTCCCGTGGGGCCGGGCGATGAGCCGCTCGAACAGGCGGCGCGTATCGGGGGAGAAGCCGAGCTTTTCGAGTGGGAGGAAGATCGAGGAGCGGTCGAGGAGCCTCATGACGATGGACTCGCCGTACACCGTCGGGATGGTCGACACCCGGATGTCCACGCGGCGGCTGCCGAGCGTGACGCGGATCCGGCCGTCCTGCGGGAGGCGCCGCTCGGCGATGTTCAGCTCGGCCATGATTTTGATCCGCGAGGTCACCGCCGCCTGGAGCCGCCGCGGTGGGGACTCCTGGTCGAACAGGATCCCGTCGATGCGGTAGCGGACGCGGAGCGTGTCCTCGAAGGGTTCGATGTGGATGTCCGACGCCTCCGCGGTCACGGCGTTCTCGATCAGGAGGTTGACCAGGCGCACCACGGGCGCCTCGAAGGCCATGTCGCGGAGCTGATTGATGTCCTCTTCCCCCTCGCCCCGGGCGAGGCCCTCCTCACGGATCCCCTCGACGATGCGCTGGAGCGGGCTCGCCGCCCCTGCGCCATAGGTCCGCTCGATGGTTTCCAGAATGGCCTCCTCCGGGGCCACGGCCAGCTTGATCTGGAGCCCGAGGGTCTGGCGGAGGTCGTCCTGGAGCAGCGGGTTGATCGGATCGGAAGTGGCGACGGTCAACGCCGACCCCTCCATCGCCACCGGGCAGACGCGGTACTGGCGGAGATACTTGGGGGAGAGGTTCTTCAGCACCGGGACCGATGAGGGGAGCTCGTCGCGCGTGAGGTAGGGCAGCCCCTGCTGCTGGGCGAGGGCCCGCAGCACGTCGTCCTTGCCGACGGCGCCCATCGCCACCAGGATCTCGCCGAGGGGCGCCCGGGTCGTCTTCTGACGGGCCAACGCCTCGCGCAGGATGTCCGGCGTGATGAGCCCGGTCTCCAGGAGGAGCTGACCCAGGGGTTGCTTCGCGACAGAAATCGCCATCCGCTGTCGGCGCGTCTCCCTTCGTTTACACTACCGGAGCCCGCGGGAACCCACAAGCAAAAAAGGGTGCCTTGACAGGAATGGCCCCCGGCATTAGCCTCCTGCTCGCGATGAGTGCGTACTGGTGGAGCGTGTTCCTGGGGAGCGTGGCCGGCCTGGCCGACGTTCTCGGCGCCCTGATCCTGACCGGCCGGCGGCGCTGGGACCCGGCCCTCCTGAAGTACTTCCTGGCCGTCGGGGCCGGCTTCATGCTGGCCGCGGCGTTTGTCCGCATGCTCCCCGAGAGCGTGGAGAAGCTCCCCCACGCCTTCTTCTTCGTCCTGCTGGGCTACTTCGGCATTCACCTCTTCGAGCACACCGTGGCGCCCCACTTCCACTTCGGCGAGGAGATCCACCCTGAGGCGCTCGTGCATCCCTCCGTGGGCTACCTGGCGTTGCTCGGGCTCGGCGTGCACACGATCTTCGACGGGGTGACCATCGCCTCGGGGTTCATCATCAGCCCCGGCCTGGGGCTCCTGCTCTTCTTCGCCGTCCTGCTCCACAAGCTCCCCGAGGGGTTCGCCATGGCGTCCGTGATGCTGGCTGCCGGGCAGAGCTCGGGCGCCGCCCTGGGAGCGGCTGTGTCGCTCGGAGCGCTGACCGTCGCCGGCGTCCTGCTGACCTCGTTCTTCGCCCAGTTCGTCGGCTACGCCCTGGCCCTCTCCGCCGGCGTGACAATCTACGTCGCCGCCTCCGATCTGATTCCCGAGGTCAACCGGGAGCGCGGGCCGGGCGTGGCGTGGGCGGTGTTCGGCGGTCTCGTGCTGTTCGCGGCGGCGGACGCGCTCATCTCCAGCTTCGGCCTCCACTAGCCCCCCTCACCCCACCTCTCCCCGTTGGGGGAGAGGACAAAGGTGAGGGGGGAGAAGTCTGGGTGAGGGGGGGGCGGCTTGCCGTTGCCCTCCGGTCGGTGTATTCTCGGGATCGTTTTCATCCGTCCGGGGAGGGTCAGGTGGCAAGACGGTCGATCGCGCTTCTGGCGGGAAGCGCGGGCAGCCAGGAGGCGAAGATCAGGCGGGCCCTCGCCCGGCTGGGCTGTTCCCTCAAGAGCGTCACGCCTGATGGAGACTTCGTTCGCGCTGTCAAGCGCGCCCGGCCGCAGTTGATCCTGATCGGCGCATTGTCGGAGAACCGCGGGCGTTCAGCCCTCTACCGGATGCTGAAGAGCGACGCCCAGGCCCGGTCCATCCCCGTGCTGGCCCTCCTCGATTCGCGCCCGGCGCACGCCCAGTGGAGCCAGGTGGCGCTGGCCGACGAGGTGATCGCGGGAACGGCGACTGACCCGGAGATCGCGCTGCGCCTCCGGTCCCTCCTGAAGCTCTCCCGGCTCAACAACGAGACCCGGCGGGCGCTCAAACTGATTCGCGAGCAGTCGCGCCTGGACGACCTCACCGGCCTGGCGACCCACGGCGCCTTCAAGGAGCGCGTCGAGCGCGAGTTCCAGCGGGCCACGCGGTACCGGCGTCCCCTGTCGGTCCTGATGGCCGACGTGGACTACTTCAAGCACTACAACGACCACTGGGGCCATCCGGCCGGCGACCGGCTCCTGCGCCTGGTGGGCCGGATGGTGGCGGGGGTGCTGCGGCGGGTGGACTTCGGCGCGCGCTACGGGGGGGATGAATTCTCGGTGATCCTCCCCGAGACACCGAAGGCCGCCGCGGCAATCGTCGCCGAGCGGATTCGCTCGTCCATCGAAAAGCACCCGTTTCCCCACCGCCAGTCCCAGCCGCTGGGGCGCGTGACGATTTCCATCGGCGTGGCCACCTTTCCCGAGGACGCCGGGGCGGCGGACAAGCTCGTCGAGGCCGCAGACCGGTTCCTCTACCAGGCGAAGGCCGACGGGCGCAACCAGGTCCGGGGCAGCGACCTGTGAAGCCGGCTATTCTGGTGCTCCACGGTCCCAACTTGAATCTCCTCGGGAGCCGCGAGCCCGAGATCTACGGGCGCCTGACGCTGGCGGAGATAGACCGGGAGATCGAGCGCCACGGCCGGGCGCGCGGGGTCCGCGTCGAGTGCCGCCAGTCCAACCACGAAGGCGAGCTGATCGACGCCCTCCAAACGGCGGGGCGCAAGGGCTTCGCCGCGGTCGTGTTCAACCCCGGCGCCTTCACGCACTACTCGATCGCCCTGCGCGACACGGTGGCGGCGATCCCGCTCCCCGTCGTCGAGGTCCACCTGTCCAACGTCCACGCCCGGGAGGAGTTCCGCCGCCACTCCGTCATCGCGCCGGCCGCCCGCGGGCAGATCTCCGGCTTCGGCCTCCAGAGCTATCTCCTGGGGATCGACGCCGCGCTGGGCATCCTCCAGCCGCGCCGCGCCGCGCGGGAGGCCGGGCGGTGAATGGGTCGTCACGCTCCGGCGTCTAATCGACAGAGCTGCCGCCGGGGCGGAGCCGATGAGAGCTCCGCTTGAGCCCGGACGACAGCGAGCTGATCGAGCGATGCCGGGCGGGAGATCTGTCGGCCTTCGAGCCGCTCGTCGAGAAGTACCGCCAGCGGGTCTGGCGGCTCGCCTATCAGATCCTCCGGGACCGCGAAGAGGCGTGGGACGTCGCGCAGGAAGCCTTCGTCCGAGCCTACCAGTCCCTTCCCGCCTTCCGCCGTCAGTCGGCCTTCTACACGTGGATGTTCAGGATCGTCGTGAATCTGGCCACCGACCGGCAGCGCCAGCGCGGGGCGCGGGCGCGCGCCCTGGGCGGCGAGCCCGTCCCGGAGGAGGAATGGGAGCGCAGCGTGCCAGACCCCGCAGCCGCCCCGGACGTCTCCGCCGCGCGGCAGGAGGAGCGCGCGCTCATCCGGCGGGCGCTGGATTCCTTGCCCCTCAACTACCGAACGATTATCATGCTGAGTGACATCGAAGGGCTCACGTACCGGGAAATCGCCGAGGTGCTGAGGATTCCCATGGGCACGGTGATGTCGCGGCTGCACAACGCGCGCAAGCGCTTGAAGGCGCTGCTGGGGCCCCTGCTCGTCCTCGCGCTGGCGCTCTGCCTCGGACTCGTTCCCGCGGCCCTCTGGGCCCAGCAGGGTGTGCCCGTGTCCGTCCGTGTCCTGCTCCAGACCCGACAGGCGCCCGCCGCGCCGGCGGCGAAGGTGGAAGACCCGTACATGAGGAAGCTCCAGCAGCACTTCCCCAACCGGCAGTACGAGCAGCTGGACCTGATTCAGGCCCGGGTCACGGTGGGACAGGCGCAGCGCTTCCCGCTTCCGGGCGGCCGCGAGCTGGAGATTCTTCCCACCGGCGTCCGCGGGGGGTCGGCCAGCATCAGGTTCACGATCGTGAAGAGCGGCACGCGGGAGGTGGCGGTCAGCACGGACCTGCAGCCGGGCAAGCCGTTCTCGATCGTGGGTCCCCCGCACGGATCGGGGGTCCTGCACCTCGTGATCGTCACCGGCGAGTAGTAACTCGGTGGGGGGCTTCGCCCCCCTTCCGATGCCTCCCCCCGGGGATTGCGCCGGCCGGGTACCCGCGAAGCGGGTGGGCGCTCGAACGGGGGTCGATGACGAAGGAGTCAGGTGAGCGAAGAGAAGTATTTTCAAGAGCGGGCCCGGATCGAGCAGGGCCACGTCAAGTATCGGGACAAGCTCAGGGAAGAGGGCAAGCTCTTCGTCCGCGACCGCCTGAAGCTCCTCCTGGATCCCGGGAGCGAGTTCGAAGAGGACTGGCTCTTCGCCCGCAGCCAGGAGCCCGACACACCCGCCGACGGCGTCGTCACGGGCGTCGGGAAGGTCGGCGGCCGCAGCGTCTCTATCATGGCCAACGACTACACGGTGAAGGCCGGCTCCTGGGGCGAGAAGACGATCCAGAAGATCGTCCGGATCCAGGAGAAGGCCCAGCGGCGCCAGGTGCCGCTCCTGTATCTGGTGGATGCGGCCGGCGGCAGGATCTCGGAGCAGATCAAGGTCTTCCCCGGCCGCTTCCACGCCGGCCGGATCTTCTACAACGAGGTCCAGCTCTCGGGCGTCGTCCCCCAGGTGTGCATCCTCTTCGGACCGTCTCCCGCCGGGTCCGCGTACCTGCCTGCCCTCACGGACGTGGTCATCATGGTGGACGGCAAGGCGTCGCTCTACGTCGGCTCGCCGCGGATGGTGGAGATGGCCATCGGCGAGAAGGTGACGCAGGAAGACCTGGGCGGCGCCCGGATGCACTGCACCGTGTCGGGATGCGGGGACGTGCTCGTGGCCTCCGACGAGGAGGCCATCGAGACGGCCAAGCGCTACCTCTCCTACATGCCTCAGAATTTCAAGGAACGTCCGCCGATGACCGACGCGACCGACCCCAAGCCCGGGCGTCCCATCGACGAGATCGTCCCCTATGACCAGCGGAAGTACTTCGACATGTACGAGGTGATCGACCGGATCATCGACGCCGGCTCGTGGTTCGAGATCAAGCGGCTCTTCGCCCCCGAGGTCATCGTCGGCCTGGCGCGGCTCGGCGGCCGCGCGGTGGGCATCGTCGCCAACCAGCCGAAGGTTAAAGGGGGCGTCCTCTTCGTGGACTCCTCCGACAAGGCGGCGCGCTTCATCTGGCTCTGCAACGCCTTCAACATCCCGCTCGTCTACCTGGCCGACGTCTCCGGCTTCATGGTGGGCTCGAAGGTGGAGCGGGCGGGGATCATCCGCCACGGGGCCAAGATGATCTTCGCCACCGCCCAGGCGACGGTCCCGAAGATCTCGGTGGTCGTGCGCAAGTGCTACGGGGCGGGGCTCTACGCCATGTGCGGGCCGGCCTACGAGCCCGACGCCGCGCTGGCGCTGCCGCAGGGACAGATCGCGATCATGGGGCCGGAGCCCGCCGTGAACGCCGTCTACTACAACAAGATCATGGAGCTGCCGGAGGCGGAGCGGGCCGAGTACGTGCGGCAGAAGCGCGAGGAGTACCAAGCCGACATCGACATCGGGAAGCTCGCCTCCGAGATGCTCGTGGACGACATCGTTCCGGGCTCGCTCCTGCGCTCGGAGCTCATCAAGCGCCTCCAGTACGCCGAGACCAAGCAGCACGAGTTTCCCCCGCGCCGCAACGGGGTTTTTCCTGTCTGACGGCGTCGTGCGACGGGACTGGCTCGGCGTCTCCGTCATCGCGCTGTCGCTCCTGAGCCTTCCCTTCATCCTGCCCCATGTCATCGAGGATTTCGCCGAGGAGATCACGCGCCGGGTAGGGCTCTCCACCGCGGGCGGCGCTTTCCTGCTGGGTGGCTACCTCGCGCTCCAGGCGTTGGGGTTGACCCTGATCGCGCTGGGGCGACGGGCCGGGTTCGTCCTGACCTTCTGGGTCGGGCTCATCTGGGTGGCGGGCGCCCTCGTGGACCACGGCCCCGCGCTCCTCGCCGGCGGGTTCAGGAGCGGCATGCTCTCCGTGCTGTGGGTCGTCGGGCTCGTCGTCACCCAAACGGCGAGCGCCGCGCTCGCGGCGTGGGGCGCCTGGGGTCGCCGCGGCCGGGTGGCCTAGCCATTCGCGGGCTGATCACCGCCGTCCGGTTTCTCACGATCGTTCGCGTTCCGGGGCGTGCCCTCGACGGACCGGACGCGCTCGGGCGGGCGGCCGGCTGGTTCCCGCTGGTCGGCCTCGCCCTCGGAGGCCTCCTCTGGCTCGTGCACCGGCTGTTTTCCGTGGTGTTTTCGCCGCTCCTCGCGGCGCTCCTCGTCCTGGTGACCTGGAAGCTCCTCACCGGCGGGATCCACCTGGACGGCCTGGCCGACAGCCTCGACGGGCTCACGGGAAAAGATCCGGCTGAGCGACTGGCCATCATGAGGGACAGCCGGATCGGCGTCTTCGGGGCCCTTGGCCTGATCGTCCTGTTGCTGACCAGCTTTCTCGCGCTGGCCGAACTGCCGGGAGCGCTCCGGGAGAAGGCGCTCCTCCTCGCTCCGGTCGTGGGTCGCTACTGCCCGCTGCCCTTGGCGCGCGCCTTCGCGCCCGCGATTCCCGGCCAGGGGTCCGGGGCGGCCTTCATGAAGGCCGTGACGCCGGCGACCGTGGGGATCGGGGCACTCGTGGTCATCGCGGCCGCGGGGGTGATCCTCTGGCCGTGGGGGCTCCTTGCCGCGGCGGGAGGAATCGGTCTCGCCTGGGGTCTCGGCCGATTTCTTTCGCGCCGGCTCGGTGGGCTCACCGGGGATGGTCTCGGTGCTGCCGTCGAGGCGGGGGAGCTCGGCGCGCTCCTTGCCTTCGCGGCTGTTTCCTCCCTGCGCTGGGTCTGATGGACTCCACCTGGGTCTACCTGATCCGCCACGGCAGCGTGGCGGGGGCCGAGACCCGGCGGTTCATCGGCCACCTGGACGTGCCGCTCTCGCCGCTCGGCGAGGCCGAGATGGAACGCCTGGCCAGACGGCTCGCCACGGTGCCGCTAGGGGCCGTGTACGCCAGCGACCTCGGACGGTCTCGCCTGAGCGCCGAGATCATCGCCTGCCCTCACGGCCTGACGCCGCGCATCGACCCCGCGCTGAGGGAGATGGCGATGGGGCGCTGGGAGGGCCTGACGGCCGACGAGATCAACGCCCGGGAGCCGGAGGCGTTCAAGGAATGGATGGCGCGCCTCGGGGAGTTTCCGTTCCCGGGAGGCGAGAGCGTGCCCGACCTGGTTGCGCGCGCGTGGCCCGCCTTCGAACGGATCGTGGGGGCCCACGCGGGGGAGCGCGTGGCGATCGTGGCCCACGGCGGCACGAACCGCGCGATCCTCTGCCGCGCCCTGGGCCTGCCGCTCGATCGGCTCCTGGTCTTCGGCCAAGACTACGCCGCGCTCTCGCTCCTGGAGTGGCGCAAGGGCCGCTTCGTGCTCCACGTCCTGAACCAGCCCCCGCCGCCTTGAGCGCCTGAGGGGTCAGGTCTTGCAATGCAACACCTGTCTCTGAAATCAGACCGGATTGCGTGATTGCAAGACCTGACCCCCTGATTAGCGGGTGAGAAATAGTCAATTACTCAGGCCTGACCCCACTTATCGATCTCTCGTGGCCGCCAGGGCGCCGCCGCCGGTGAGGACCAGAGCCACCAACGCCCCTAAGAGGATCAGCTCGAACTCGTAGCCGGCCGCCACGGCGCGGCCCGCCGCCGCGTCCACGATGACCCCCTTCAGGAAGAAGCCCTGGGGGAGCTTCACCGTCAACAGGGCGCCGATCATGATCAGGGCGTTGCCCGCTGCCGCCCAGCGAGTCAGCACCCCCAGGATCATCATGATCCCTCCGATGCCGTGGACGATGATGTTGAACCACGCGATGACGACCGGGATGGGCAGCTTGGCTACCTTCTCGATGAAACCCGCGTAGCCCGCGGGAGTGAAGACGAACAGGGCCAGGTAGGAATGCAGCACGAAGATGACCCCCACGAAGATCCTCAGGACCGTCGGGCCGTAGTCTTTCATCGCGTCGCCTCCGGGTTCGGGGTTCACGTCACAAACCGCGGTCCGCTCGGGCACGGTGGGCCTGGTAGGCGTCGAACACCTTGAGGTTCATCTCGCGGCACGCCTCGCGGGCCTGCTGTTGCCGCTCGGGGGTGTCGGCCAGGAGGAGGAGGGTCTGGCGGCCGATGGCGGAGTGGCGGTACTCGTCGGGGAGGATCTGGGTGCGGTAGAGCTCGGCGGTTTCGGGGTCCAGGTCCTGGGCGAGCCGGATCAGCGTCTCGAAGCCCTCGCACGACTGGGTTTCGCCGGCGAACTGGAACATGGCGAGCTTCTCCACCGTCGGGCGGTGGCGGCAGGCGACGAGCCAGTCGAAGAGGGCCTGCCACTCCGGAAGGGGCTCGTAGGTGTCCGGGTCCTCGCCCAGCTCCTTGAGCCGCCGGCGGAGGAGCTGGTAGTGCCGGTGCTCGTCGTCCAGCTGGCGGGGGAGGAGGTCGCGGATCTCGCGCTCCGGGACCCAGGGGATCCAGGCAGCGATCAGCTCCACGGAGCGGAGCTCGTTGTACACGCCCTGGCGCATCCGGTAGCGGATCTGGGTGAGGAGTGCGTCGGGCCGGGCCTCGGGATCCAGCCGGACATCGCGGCCGGCCCAGAAGGCCTGGTTCTCCTGGGCCAGCTCCCTCACGAACTGCTCCGTGCCCCGCATCTCAGGGCTTTTTGAAGAGGATGGCGCCGACGTAGGACTCGGCGTAGGACTTCGTGTCGTTGGAGTCGATGGAGATGGACACGGCGCCCAGCTCCCCGGGCTCTTCTTTGTAGATCCGCTTGTAGTCCTCGTACACGTTGCGCGTTTCGGTGATCCAGTGGTTGAGGTCCTTGGTCCCGGAGCGCACGACGACGTAGGTGACGAGGGAGGTTTTCTCGCTCTGGACGATGGTCCCCTCGGGGGCCGTCGTGTCCCAGACGTACCCGATGATGCGCGAGCGCACCGCCGAGGGGAAGCGGGGGAACGTCACGTAGATCTGGGCGGCCTGGTCGTCGGTGGCCTTCTTGCGGGAATCCCCTCCGGCCGGGAGGGCCACGACCTTCCAGCGCCATTCCAGGATCGGCGTCTCCTTGACGTTGATCTTGAGCTCTTTGGCGATGGTGGACCCCTCGTTCTTGCTCTTGAGATGGAGGACCTTCGTTGGGCTCTCGTCCACGATCGTGAAGTCGTAGGCCGGGCTCCCCCAGTTCTGCCCGCTCCACCCGTCCGGAATGCCCTTGGCGCCCAGGGAGTGCTTGCTCCAGTCCTCCACCACCACCACACCGGGCTGCGCCCCCGCCGCCGCGGCGAGGGCGAGGATGAGGCCGGCCAGCAGTCGAGCGACGCGCGTCCAGGACATGGCGGCTAGCGTCCGGGCGTCGGGCGCGTGCGAGCGAGGGACGCGGCGGCCAGGGCCGCATACCCCTCCACCAGGCGGAGCAGTTCCGGTCCCAGCGGGGCCTGGGTCCCCAGGTGCAGCACGCCGACGAGCCTCTCGTTCCCTATGAGCGGCAGCGTCACGCTCGCGACGATCCCTCGGCCTCGATACCACTCGAGGTCGCCGGCCAGCGGCTCCGCCCGAACGTCCGCGGCGATCCGCGTCTGACGGTGAAGGGCGGTCCATCCGACGAGCCCTGAGCCGTAGCTCACGCGCTCTCGCCGGTCCGGGATCCCCTGGTTCGCCGGGTCGGCGTGAAGGAGGCGAAGCTCGCGCTTCCGATTGTCGGCGCCCCACACCACGAACCAGGGCGCCCCGGTGGCGCGCCGGCAGCCCTCGGAGATCAACCGCAGGATCATTTCGCGCGGGCGCCCGTCGTTGATGGCTTGAGCCACGGCCACCAGGCCCCCAAGCTGCTCGACGTGAACGTCCTTGTCCCTCAGGAGTCGGGAGTAGCCAATCGCCAACGCGGCGTGATCGCAGTAGATCCCGAAGAGCGAGAGCTGAGAGGGCGGGAGCGGGGCGGCGGTTCCGACCGACAGGACCCCCACCAGCGCCTCTTTGAAGCGCAGCGGGAAAGCATAGATGCTACGGATGCCCAGGCTTCGCACCCACTCCTTGGCGCCGACGCGCGGGTCGCCGAGCGCGTCGTCCAGGTGGAGCGCCTGTTCGCTTTCAGCGACCCATCCCGGCACCCCCTCACCGTAGGCGAAGTGCATGAGCCGGTCCCGCTCGGGCCCTTCGGGTGCGAGGAGCACGATCCGCGTGAGGTGCCTGTCGGCCGGGTCGGCGAGCCAAACCGCCGTCGCGAGCCCGCCCGAAAAGGATTTGGCCGCCTGGGCCACCGTGGTGAGGGTATCTTCCAGTTCGCGCGGCTCCCCCAGGATCTTGGCCAGCGTCAGGAGCCGGAGCAGATCCATGTTGAGGGACCGGAGCCCGTGTCGCACCCGCGCGTTCTGGAGCGCGCTGGAGATCTCCCGCTGGAGGGTGTCGAGGTGCGCATCGGAGAGGGCCGGAGGGGGCTCGGCCCCGGCCCGGAACATGGCGATCAGAAGCCCGAGGAGCCGTCCGTCGCTGGCGAGGGGGAGCAGGATTCCTCCCGCGATCCCTTCGGCGCTGAGCCGCGCGTGGAGATCCTCCAGTCCCGGGACCTCCGCGTGGCCGATCCTGATCGGCCGGGTCAGCGCCTTCGGCCCTCGCCCCGCGTCCAGGCGGAGCACCTGCGGCAGCGTCTTGGCGGCGGCTGGTCGAATCCCGCGGACCGACACAACCTCCAGGGTCTTGCCCTCGGGGTCCGCGAGGCAGGCCACGCCGGCCGGCGCCCGCATCAGCTGGAGCAGCCCGTCTATGGCCCGCGTGAGGAGCTCCTCCGGCGTGATGCCCAGGTTGGCCGCATGGCTCAGCTGGCTGAGCACCGCCTCGATGCGGGGATCCTGCCGCTGGGGGTCTGACATGATCCGGCCGGCCCTCCCTTCCAGGGGATTATAGCCTTCGGAGGGACCAGAGGCACCCTGCACAGCGGGGAGTGCACCAGGGGGTCACCGATCGCCCGGCGGCTGTGCAATGAGCGGCGCCGGGCCTTCGCGAAATGAGCCCCGTATCTGCCGAATGTTCCGGGCACGAGAGTTGCCTTGGGAAGCTGCGACTCCCTTCCTCCGGCGGGTGGGACGCCGGCGAGGCGGGCAGGCCACGGCGGCGCCCATCCACCGGGGCGGGGAGTTGACGTAAACTAAAAGCCCATGGACCAGGTCCGGGTGGACAAATGGCTCTGGGCGGCTCGCTTCTTCAAGAGCCGAAGCCTGGCGGCGGCGGCGTGCGATGGGGGCAAGGTGGACGTCAAGCGCGTCTCGGCCAAGCCCGCTAAGTTGATCAGGCCGGGGGACACGCTTCGGATCACCCTGCGCGACGGGAAAAAGATCATCAAGGTCTTGGCGTTGGCCGAGCGACGGGGCCCGGCGCTCCGGGCCCAGCTGCTCTACGAAGACCTGACACCGCCACCTCCTCCCGAGCCGGTTCCGACGCCCCCACCGGTCTATCGTCCCCGGGGGAGCGGTCGCCCGACCAAACGGGAGCGCCGCCTGCTGGAGCGCCTGGGGCGGTGGTAGGCGCGCCCGTAAATTCTTCCTTGCCAGCTGCCGGCGGGGTCTGCTAATTTCGTCTTGCGCACCGCCATTCCAGTGGAGACGCGAGGAGCCATGAGCCAGACATTCGGGGATGTCCACTACGTTGTGGTTGCCCGCCGCAGCGCCCATAAGCGGGGGGAAGTCGAGAACCTCCTCCAGGGGCGGCCCGAGTTCCGGGTGGTCGTTGACCGCCGCGTCGGTGAGCGCCGCAAATCCGCGGCCGTGCTCGGGTCTGATAACCGCATGGGTATCGATCGCCGGAAGTAGTCACCTAGTGTCGCGACGCTGACACTGCTGCTCGCCCCCTGACACCAGTCGGGGTTTCCCTTCCCGCCGTTTTCGTAGGAATTCCAAAGAGTTCCCACTACTCATTCCCTGGCATCCCCTTTGAATTCCCGGAGGGTGGAAAGGAGGGAAATCACATGGCGGAGGGGCAGCACAACCCGTGGAAGCTCACGACGATCGGTCTCCTGCTGGTGTTCGCCACCGCGCTGATCACCGCGCTGGTGATGGCCAACTGGGGCGGTAACGACAAGCCCCAGGCTCCCCGGGCCTCAACCGGGGGGGCGGTGCGCCCGGCGGTCATACCAACCGTCGCGGATATCGAGGTCTGCAACGCCAAGGCAAAGACCCAGGTCGGCGACAAGACGACCGAGGTGCTGAAGGACGCCCTGATCGGGGGGGCCGTCGGGGCGGGCGTGGGTGCCGCAGGTGGAGCCATCGCCGGCGGCGGCAAGGGGGCCGGCAAGGGCGCTGCCATCGGGGGCGTCGTCGGCGCGACGGCCGGAACGCTCTACGGCCTGAACGAAGCGAACAAGAACGACGTCAGATACCAGGAAGCGTATCGGCAATGCATGCGGGGCCGCGGCTACACCGGGTAGCATAGGCGGGAACCCCGAGACCCCCTCCCCCCGCACGCGGGAGGGGGTTTTTCTTTCCGCGCTCCCGGCGCGTGCCCGTAGCACCTCACCCAACGCCTCAGCTCTCTATTTCGCTGCCCCAGCCGTCGTCAGGACCGCTGCCGTGTCTCGGTGACCCTTCTCGGTCGCTCTAGCCAAGGCGGTCTTCAGGAGCACCCCACGCCGTCGGCTCCAGTCCCGTGTTAGGCCTGGCGTGGAGACAAGAGTGTTCCGAGTTTCTCCAAACGGGTACCCCTTCACTTGACTCGTCATGGGACAGAAGATCGCGAGACCGACTTTGCCGTTGTAAGACGCAGGCGAGAGCACCAGTGCAGGCCGTCGCCCGGCTTGCTCGTGGCCGGCTTGTGGGAGGGGAAGGTCAGCCAGACCACATCGCGGCGGCTGGGTGTGTACCGGCGCCGCATTTAGCAGGATTCCCGCCCCACCGGAGGCCCAGTATCGACCTCACCCTGCAGGTTGCGCTTGGTGACCCTGGCGCCGCATCCTCCGCGAATGGCTTGGGAATGCGCAGAGCCAGGCTATTGCCCCACTTTTGAACTTGCACCCGCATGGCGCAGAAACTCCTCTGTGTATGCTTGAAACGCCGGAAATCAACCCTGCGCGCCCACATGAGCGGCCCGCTCTCAACCGCGAAACCCAACGCGGGGTTAGCCGCGCGAGTACATCTACCGGTAAGCATCGCTACGGTGCCGCACTGCGCTGATGTCCACGATACGTGCATCGTCATCGATCGAATAGATCACGCGATAGTCGCCGACGCGGATACGCCAAAGGTCCTCGCGCAAAGACAACGGAGTACTCAGCCACGCCGACGTCGCTGGCGACGGCCCAAGACGCGCTTCTTTACGCTCTCCAGTGATTCTCGAGGCTCGGATGCGCGTTGCTTTGCCAGGGCACGGTCGTAGAAGTCTTCCCACAAACGGCCTTGCTTCTTGAGATCGATCTGGACGGCCGTCTTGCGGCCGGAATTGTCAACCACGAACTGAACGCCTTTTACCATCTCGTCTCCTTCTGCGTCTACACCCCGAACGCTGCGGAATGCCGCAGCCTAAGTCGCTGTGTTATCCAGCTTGGCCTTGCAGTATATCACCCCCAGGTTGACGAGCATGGGATCGGCCATAATTTTGAGGCGACGGGCGCGCTTGACAACCCTCCGCGCTCTCGGGTAGCCTTTGGCCGTTCGAGGTGTCCGGGTGGCCCACCGGAGTGGGCCACAGGGAAGGCGGTGCAAAGCCGCCGCGACCCCGTCACTGTAATCGGGGACGAAACCCACGACGGCCACTGGTCCGGCTAATCCCGGACCGGGAAGGCGTGGGGAGTAGGACGATCCGAAAGCCAGGAGACCTGCCCGGACGCCCGTAGCTACCCAGCACCGGTCTTCGAGGGAGGGTCCGGGCTCATGCGTCCTCGCTTCAGATTCCCCCTTCGATCCGGGTCGCTCCGACTCCTGTGACGGCGCCCCCGTCCTCGCTCCTCATTCTGGGCGGCGCCCGGAGCGGGAAGAGCCGCTTTGCGGTGGCCGAGGCCCAGGCCCGGCCGGGTCGGGTCGCGGTCGTCGCCACGGCCGAGGCGCTGGACCCAAACATGGCGGCGCGAATCGCCCACCACCGCCGGGAGCGCCCCGCCTCGTGGCTGACCGTGGAGGAACCCCTCGAGCTGGTCCCGGCCCTCCGGCGGGTCGTGGCCCGCGCGGACACGGTCCTCGTGGACTGCCTGACGCTCTGGGTGGCCAACCAGTTCCACCGCGGGGTGACGGAGGAGGCGATCCTGGCCAGCGGCGAGGACCTCGCCAAATTCGTCGCCGAGCGCGCGTCCTTCCTGATCCTGGTCTCCAACGAGGTCGGCCAGGGGGTGCACCCCGAAACGGCTTCGGGCCTTCGCTTCCGGGACCTCTTGGGGGCCGTCAACCAGACCGTGGCTCAGGCGGTGGACCGGGTCGTGCTGATGGTCGCCGGCCTGCCGCTCACCCTGAAAGACCAACGCCCCGATGAGCGACCTCCAGAAGCTCCTTAGCCGGATCGCCCCCCCGGACGCCGCGCTCGGCGAGCGGGCCCAGGCCCACCTGGATCAGCTCACCAAGCCCCCGGGCAGCCTCGGCCGGCTCGAGGAGCTGGCCCGCCGCCTCGTCGAGATCACGGGCCAGGAGCCCCCGAGGGTCCGGCGCCCGGTCATCTTCACGCTGGCCGGCGACCACGGCGTCGTGGCCGAGGGGGTGAGCGCCTACCCGCAGGTCGTCACGGCCCAGATGGTGGAGAACTTTCTCCGGGGCGGGGCGGCCGTCAACGTGCTGGCGCGCCACGCGGGCTGTCGCGTGGTGATCGCGGATTTTGGGGTCGCCGGGCCGGTGCCCTCCCACCCGGCGCTCGTGATCAGGAAGGTCGCGCCGGGCACCCAGAACTTCTCCCGGGGCCCGGCGATGACCCTGGACCAGGCGGTCGAGGCCATTGAGGGCGGCATCGCGCTGGCGGAAGCGGAAATCGCCTCGGGCTCGGACCTGATCGGCCTCGGCGAGATGGGAATCGGCAACACCACGGCCGCGAGCGCCATCACCGCGGTGCTCACGGGGACGCCCGTCGAAGCGGTCACCGGCCGGGGCACGGGCATCGACGAGGCGGCGTGGGAGCGAAAGGTGGCGGTCATTCGGCGGGCCTTGACGGTGAACCGGCCGGATCCCGCCGACGGCCTCGACGTCCTGGCCAAGGTGGGCGGCTTCGAGATCGGCGGGCTCGTTGGGGTAATCTTGGCAGGGGCTGCGGCGCGGATTCCCGTGGTGGTGGACGGCTTCATCGCCGGGGCTGCAGCCCTCATTGCGGTGAGGCTCAAGGCGGAGACGCGGCATTTCCTGCTGGCCTCCCACTGCTCGGCTGAGCCGGGGCATCGCGTGCTTCTTGACCACCTCGCTCTCCGCCCCTATCTGGATCTCCAGATGCGGCTCGGCGAGGGCACCGGCGCGGCCCTGGCCTTCACCCTGATCCAGGCCGCGGTGAAGATCTACACCGAGATGGCGACCTTCAAATCCGCGGGAGTTTCCCGGAGGCAGACGTGATTCGGGCGCTCGTTCTCGCCGGAGTCGCGAGCGGGGTGGGGAAGACCACCGTCACGCTGGGGCTCCTCGAAGCGTTTCGCCGGCGCGGGCTCACGGTGCAGCCGTTCAAGGTCGGCCCCGACTTCATCGATCCCGGCTGGCACGCCCTCGTCACCGGTCGGCCGTCCTACACCCTCGACGGCTGGATGTGCTCGCGCGCGAGCGTCGTGGCGACCGTTGCCAAGCAGGCCGCCCAGGCCGACCTGGCGTTGATCGAGGGGGTCATGGGGTGCTTCGACGGCCTCGAGGCCAAGAGCGAGGAGGGCTCGACGGCCCAGGTCGCGAAGTGGCTCGGCGCCCCCGTCGTGCTGGTGGTGGATGCGGGAGCCATGGCGCGGAGCGCCGGAGCGGTGGTGCTGGGGTTCGAGCGCTTCGACCCCGACCTGGACCTCGCCGCCGTCATCTTCAACCGCGTGGGCGGGGAAAGTCATTCCCGATGGCTGCGGGAATCGCTGGAGGGACACTGCCGCTCGCTTCCCCTGGGGTTCATCCCCGCGCGCCAGACGCTGGCGCTGCCCGAGCGCCATCTGGGACTGGTTACCGCCGCCGAGAGTGGGTCGAAGCCGGAATTTCTGGACGAGCTGGGGCGGATCGTCGAGGAGTCGGTGGATCTCGACCGCCTCCTGAGTCTCGCGCGGAGCACTCTCACCTGGGAGACGGGCACCGCACCCAGCTTCGCTGGGTACCCGGTCGGCAATCCCGTCGCCGCGCCCCCGTCCACGCGAATCGGGGTCGCCCGCGACGTCGCCTTCCAGTTCTACTATCCCGCCAACTTCGACCTCCTGCGGGCCGCTGGCGCCGAGCTGGTCTTCTGGAGCCCGCTCCGGGACGCCGCGCTTCCCGAGGTGGACGGCCTCTACCTTGGGGGCGGCTATCCGGAAGTCTACGCAGAGGCCCTTGCCGCCAACGAGCCGATGCGCTGGGCGGTCAGGCGGTTCGCCGCCTCGGGGCGCCCCATCTACGCCGAGTGCGGGGGGCTCATGTACCTGGCGGAGGCCATCGAGGATGAGGCGGGACGGTGTCATCCGATGGTGAGCCTCCTCCCGGCGACCGTCAGAATGAGGCCGAAGCGCCTGGCGCTCGACTACGTCGAGGTGGAAACTTCGCGGCAGACGCCGCTGGGCCCACCCGGGATCATCGCGCGCGGTCATGAGTTCCATGCCTCGTGGATGGACGACGTCCCCGCCAGCGTGCCGCGAGCGTACGCCGTGAGGACGCGGCGCGAGGGGGCACCGCGGGCCGAGGGCTACCTGGTCGGGAATTCGCTCCTGAGCTACTTCCACCTCCACTTCGAGTCCAACCCCGAGGTCGCGCGCCACCTGGTGGCCAGCTGCCTGAGACGACCGTGAGACGCCTCGGCGTCGCCCTCGCCTGCCTCCTGCTCCTCGTCGAGCCCGCCGGCGCCTTCACCCTCAAGGATTCCCGGGGGCAGGCGCTCGTCCTGCCGGCTCCGCCGCAGCGGATCGTCTCGCTCGTCCCGAGCGTCACCGAGATCATCTACGCGCTGGGCGGCGAGGCCCGGCTGGTCGGCGTCACGGACTTCTGCGACTGGCCGCCGGAGGCCGGGCAGAAGCCGCGAGTGGGAGGGATGCTGGCGCCGAACCTCGAGCTCATCGTGGCGCTCAGGGCCGACCTGGTCGTGGCGACGACCGAGGGGAACCGCCAGGAAACCTTCGAGCAGCTCCAACGGCTCAAGATTCCCGTGTTCACCGTCAGTCCCCACCGACTGTCCGACGTCATGACGGTGATCGCGCAGCTCGGCGAGCTCACCGGGCGTCAGGCCACCGTCCGCCCGTTGGTGGGCGCGCTGACCCGGCGGATCAGCGCCGTTGAGCGAGCCGTCAGGCCCTATCCGCGCCCGAAGGTCCTCTACGTCCTGTGGCCCGAGCCGCTCGTCGTCCCAGGGCGCGACGGGCTGGTCACCGAGCTGATCGAGCGGGCCGGGGGGGCCAGCGTCACGGCGGGAGAGCCCGACGCCTACCCCCGCTTCAGCCTGGAGGCCGTCGTGGCGCGCGCCCCGGACGTCATCATCCTGGCGCGTCACTGGGCGGATGGCACGCCCCTCTCCCGCGCTCCCTGGGAGCGTCTCACGACTCTGCCCGCGGTCCGCGGCGGCCGGATCCACTCCGTGGACGGAACGTACCTCCATCGCTACGGGCCGCGGGTGGTGGACGGCCTCGAGATGCTGGCGCGGGTGATTCACCCCGAGGCTTTTTCCTCGGAGGGGGGCTCCGCCCCCCTTCCGACGCCCCTCGGCAAAGCCGACCCCTCGCTTCGCTCGGGGCTTCGGGGGCTGCCTCCCCCCGAAGAACAAGATTGCGTGGGCAAAGCTCGAACGGGCGCACGCCCCCGCAATCAGGGTGCGGCCGACGGACGGTGTTCTAATGCCCACTGACGCGCGTCGCCTGGCGCTCGCCCTGTCCGCTCTGGGAGCGGCGCTCCTCGTCGTGGCCGCGGGAGCGCTCCTCGTCGGCAGCGCGGCGGTGTCCCCCCGCGCGATCCTTTCCGTCCTCCTCGGCGGGAAACCGGAGGGGATCGAGGCGGTCGTGGTTCTCAATCTCCGGCTGCCCCGCATTGTCGTGGCGACGCTGGCCGGGGGCGCCCTCGCCGTGGCGGGCGTCGCCTTCCAGGCGCTCACGCGAAACCCCCTCGCGGATCCGGCGATCCTGGGGGTGGCCAGTGGCGCGGCCTTCGGCGTGGTCTTGGCCCAGCTCTTCGGGTTGGGCTCGACCGTCGCCGCGGCCCTCGGGCTCTCGGCCTTCGCCTTCGCCGGCGCCATGGTCGCGGCCGGGGTGGTGTACGTGATCGCCGCCACCGACGGCCGTCTGCCGCTGCAGACCCTGCTCCTGACGGGGGTGATCGTGGGGCTCTTCTTCTCCTCGGCGATCACGGTCGTCATCTCCCTGGTGGACTTCAACCGGCTCGGGGGCGTCATCCACTGGCTCCTGGGCAACCTGGCTCCCATCTCCGGCGGCTCGCTCGCCGTCTTCGCCGTTCTCTCGGCCGCGGGAGTGTGGCTGGTGCTGGGCCGGGCCCGCCAGCTGAACCTGCTGGCGCTCGGGGAGGAGTCGGCGATCCAGCTCGGCGTGGATGCCGAGCGGCTGAAGCGCCGCATCTTCGTCGGCGCCTCGCTTCTGACTTCCTGCGTGGTGGCGTTCGCCGGGCCCATCGGCTTCATCGGCCTCATCGTCCCTCACACGCTGCGAGGGTTCCTCGGCCCCGACAACCGCCTGCTCATCCCCGCCGCGCTCCTGGGCGGCGGCGTCTTTCTGCTCCTGGCGGATACCCTGGCCCGCACGCTGGTCGCCCCCGCCGAGCTGTCGGTGGGCGTGATCACGGCCTTCTGCGGCGCGCCCTTCTTCGTGTACGTCCTTCGCACCCGCTACCGGGGGATCCCGTGACCCCGCTTGTGGAACTGCGCGGCGTGGACTTCGCGTATCCCGGCTCGGGGACGCGGCGGACGCGGCCGTTCAGGCTGTCGGAGGTGTCCTTTGAGATCGCGCCGGGGGAAATTCTGGGCGTCATCGGCCCGAACAGCGCGGGGAAGACGACGGTGATCCGCCTCCTCAGCAAGGTGCTTGAGCCCCTCTCCGGGGAGATTCTTCTTGAAGGGAAATCCCTTCTGACTCTCACGCGCTGGGAGCTGGCCCGGCGGGTCGCCGTGGTTCCCCAGGATGCGCCCCCGGCCTTCCCCTTCACGGTCGAGCAGCTCGTGCTGATGGGCCGCTATCCCCACGCCCCGGGCCGCTTCTTCGAGGGCGGGGAGGATCTGGCCATCGCCCGGGAGGCCATGGCGGCGACGGGGGTCCTGGGGCTGGCGCCCTGCGCCCTCGAGAGTCTGAGCGGCGGCGAGCGCCAGCGCGCCACGCTGGCCCGGGCCCTGGCCCAGCAGCCGCGCCTCCTGATCCTGGACGAGCCGACGGCGCACCTGGACCTCCGCTATCAGGCCGAGGTCGCCGGGCTCCTCAGGCGCCTGAACCGCGAGCGGGGGGTGACCATCCTCCTCGTCTCGCACGATCTGAACCTGGCGGCGGAGCTGTCCGACCGCCTGCTCCTCCTGGCCGAGGGCCGGGTCGCGCGGGTCGGGCCGCCCGAGGAGGTCCTCCACGAATCGCTGCTGGCGAAGGTGTACGGCTGCCGGGTCAGCGTCGAGAAAAGCCCGGGGAGCCGCCTCGTCGTGCAGGTCATGTGGCCCGAGGCCTAAAGGAGGTGAGAGGCGTCCCAATCGGCTGATTTCAGGTTCGCCCCGGATCAAGGGAAGCCGGTGAGGCTCAGCACGAGCCGAGGCCGGCACGGTCCCGCCACTGTAAGTGGGCGGTGGCATCCAACCCCTTCGAGGCAAAGGAGTGGAGCGATGACCCTGATTCGATGGAGCGTGACGGCGGCGGTGCTGATGGCGACGGTGACGGCGTGGGCGCAGGAAGTCAAGCGGCTAGAACCGGTGGTGGTCACCGCCACCAAGGTGGAGACCCCCCAGGAGCGGCTCGGCGCGTCGGTTACCGTGATCACCGAGGAGGAGCTGCGGGCCTACAACTACACGCGTATCGAGGATGTGCTGCGGCGTTCGGGAAGCCTCGGAAAGACGACCACCCTCAGTATCCGCGGGGCGAACAGCTCGCAGGTGCAGGTGCTCGTGGACGGCATGCGCGTCAAGAGTCCGACGCTCGGATCCCTGGATTTCGCCGAGCTGTCGCTCGACGCCATCGAGCGGATCGAGATTGTCCGCGGCCCCCAGTCCACTCTTCACGGCTCCGACGCCATGGGGGGGGTGGTCAACATCATCACCAAGAAAGGGCAGGGGCCGGTCCACGGCTCGGTCTTTGTCGGGGGCGGCAGCTACGAGACCTTCCGCCAGCAGGCGGAAATCGCGGGCGCTCAGCGGGGGTTCAATGTCAGCCTGTCGGGGAGCCGGTACGACAGCGGGGGCCAGTTCAACAACGACGACTCGGAGCAGACGGCGTTCGCCGGACGGATCGGCTACGACTTCCCCTGGAAGGGCGAACTGGCGCTCGCCGGGCGGTACGCGAAGCTGAGCACGGACCTGCCGATCAACTCGGTCAACCCGGTCATCTTCGACCCCAACTCCCAGCAGCAGACCGAGACGTGGCTCTACAACCTCACGTACACGCAGAAGGTCTTCCCCTGGTGGGACACGAGCCTCCGGTACGGCCAGTGGTGGAACAACCAGGGCTTCCAGGATCCCCCGCCGCCCGGCGGAGCGGTCGGAGATGATACGGCCGAGAACGCGTTCGCGAACCCCGCCTCGCAGATCAACACGCGTCGCCGGGAGTTCGAGCTGATCAACGCGTTCCACCTGGGCACGTGGAACACCTTCACCGTCGGGTGGCAGCATCTCAACGAGCGGGGGATAAACCGGTCTGTTTGCTCACCGCTGCTGGGCGTCTTCGCCATCACGCACGATTGCGACACCGGCTCCTTCCTCTTCCGGCAGGAAGTCAACACCATGTCGGTCTTCGGTCAGGATGAGGTCCGGCTGTTCGACCGGATCTTCCTTGTCGGGGGACTCCGCTGGGACGACAACGACCAGTTCGGCGACGAGGTCACGCCGCGGATGTCGGCGGCCATCGTCATCAAGGAGACCGGCTCGCGGCTCCGGGGGGGGTGGGGGAAGGGGTTCCGCGCGCCGACGATCAACGATCTGGTCTTCCCGGGATTCGGCAGGCCGGGCGTCGGCCCGGAGCGGAGCGAGTCGTACGAGTTCGGCTTCGACCAGAAGCTCTGGCAGAACCGCATCCGGTTCGGGGGGACAGCCTTCCACAACGAGTTCCGCAACCTGATCACGTTCGTGTGCGACCCCACGGGCACGATGTGTGGAGCGGGCAATCAGGGAGGCGCGCGTTCGCAGGGGATCGAGAGCTACGCGGAACTCGATCCGTTCGACTGGATGCACCTCTACGCCAACTACACCTTCACCCGAACGCACAATAACAGCGGTCGGGAGCTCCAGGGTTTCGCGCGGCACCGCTGGAACACCGGGGTCACCCTGACGCCGATCGAGCGACTCGCCTTGTTCGCCCAGGCGCACATCGAATCGAGCCTGCTGGCGTTTGCTGGGCGTAAACCCGGCTATCACCGGATCGACGTCGGGGGCGCCTATCGGCTCCTCGGGCGCACCGGCGTCATGGAGAAGCTCGAGTTCACCGCGCGCGTGGAGAACCTCACGGATGAAGTGTACGAGGAGGTGCAGGGCTTCCGGGCCCTCGGCTGGAGCGCGCTGGTGGGGCTCCGCGCGTACTTCCGCTAGGGAAACGCACCCGTGATTCCAGGCATCGAGGTCGAGGTGGACTGGAAGGCCGTGGTGGTCCTGGCCGCGGCGCCGCTCCAGGTCGTCTCGTCGGCGGCGGTCGGGGGCGGGTTCGGTCGGGCGCGGGCCATCGTGAACCTCCACGTCCCGAAGAACCATCCGTGCGACGACCCCGCGGGCGACGTGGCGCGCTTCTGCCGCGCCCGTGGGATCCCCGAGCCTTACGTCGGGCTCCTCACCTCGGCCTGGACCGCGAAGGCCTCCCTGGTGACGGAGACGGCCAACGGGGTTACGGTGCTGGCGGTCGCCACAGTGGGGCTCGGCAATCCGGTCGAGGCGGGCCGAAGCCCCGTGGCCGCCTGGCAGCCCTCCACGATCAACACCATCGTGGTCCTCGACGCCGACCCCTGGCCGGAGGCACTCGTCAACCTGGTGATCACGGCGACCGAGTGCAAGACGCTGGCGCTGGTCTCCGCGGGAATTCGTTCGCCCGCAGGAACCCTCGCCAGCGGGACCTCGACCGACGCTGTGGTGATGGCCGCCACCGGCCGGGGCGAGCGCCACCGCTTCGGCGGGCCCGCCAGCGACCTCGGTTGGGTGGTGGCCCGGGCGGTGAGGTCGGCCGTGGAGGACGGCATCGGCCGGTGGAAGGTGGAGAACGGATGACGAGCCCGCGCCGGCTCTGGAGCCTCTCGGGGTCGCTCCTCCTCCACGGGCTCGCCCTGGCCGCGGCCGTCGCGCTCGTCTCCCGCGAATCCCCGCTGGCGGTCCTCATCGTCGAGCTGGAGGAGGCGATCCGGGTGGGCGAAACACCAGGGCCATCAGCGAAGGCGTCCCGCGGAGAGCCGTCGTCGGCCGTTCAGGGCGGCGGGCCGCGGGGAGCGGTTCGCCCGTCGGCGCCGGTCCTGGCCCGGTCCCTGGTTTCCGAGCCCTTGCTCACGGACCCACCCCTTCGGCGTGAATACCCCGCGTCAGCGGCCCAGCCCGAGCCCTCGGCAGCGCCGTCGGCTCCCGCGCCGGCTGAGCACGCCGCTCCCGCGCAGATCTCCGGGGCTCCCGCGCAGGTCCCCGGGCCTGTTTCCGACGGAGATCGATTAGCTTCAGGGTCGGACTCGGGGGGTTCCGGAGGAATTCCGGGGGGCGGGCCACTTGCGATGCTCGTTCCGGGGGGCCGGTCGGGCGGCGAGGGAGCCGGGGGAGGCGAGGCGGGAATTCCCGCCGAGTTCGGTCCCTACCTCGCCGCGTTACGCCAGCGCATCCAGGAGGCGCTGGACTACCCGGTGGCCGCGCGGCGGCGAGGGGTCGGGGGGACGGTCCAGCTGGAGGTCGAGCTCCTGCCGACGGGCAAGGTGGGTTCGGTCGTGGTCAGGAGCTCATCGTCCCACGCAATCCTCGATCAGACCGCCCGGGACACCGTGAGCCAGCTCCGGCCGGTGCCGTTCCCTCCCGGGGTGCCTCCCCGGCCGCTGAAGGTCCGCCTGCCCATCGTCTTTGAACTGAAATGAGGGTGTGGCTGCTGGCGCTCGCCCTCGATCTATTCCTGGGCGAGCCGCCGAACCGTTTCCATCCCGTCGCGTGGATCGGCCGCCTGCTCGACGCGGGGCGGGCGTTGACGCGGCCCTCGAGCCCCCGCGGTTTGATGATCTGGGGCGGCCTGGTTCTCGTGGCGGTTCTCGTGGTCGTCGCCGGCGTCGCGGCCGTGGCGTCCTGGGTGGCGGGGCGTCTCGGCTGGCCGGGGCTGCTCCTCGAGGCGGCGCTCCTGAAGTGCACGTTCTCCGTGCGGGGGCTCGTGGGCGCCGCCATGGAGGTCACGACGGCGCTGGAGGTCGGGAGCCTGGAGGAGGCCCGCCGTCGCGTGGGCCGGCATCTGGTGAGCCGGCCGACGGCGGAACTCTCCCCGCGGCACGTGGCCTCTGCCACCGTGGAATCGGTGGCCGAGAATCTCACCGACAGCGTGATCGCTCCGCTCCTCTTCTTCCTTGTGGGCGGTCTGCCGGCCGCGTGGGCCTATCGCGTGGTGAACACGGCCGACGCGATGTGGGGCTACCGGGAGGGGGAGCTCGAGTACTTCGGCAAGCCGGCGGCGCGGCTCGATGACCTGCTCAACTGGATTCCGGCGCGGCTGGCGGGGATCGGCATCGTCCTGAGCGCGATCGTGGGCGGGCCCGCCGCGCGACGAGCGGTGGCCGACGCCTGGCGCACCATGTGGAGCGAGCACGACCGGACCGCGAGCCCCAACGCCGGCTGGACCCTGGCGGCCATGGCCGGCGCGCTGGGCGTGACGCTCGAGAAACCCGGCGCCTACCGGCTGGGGGCCGGTCCGCTGCCGACCGTCAGGCACATTTACCGGGCCGTCGCGGTCGTGCTGTTCGCGGGCGGTCTCTTCGTGACCGCCGCGCTGGCGGTCTCCGGTGTCCGGAGCTAGCGGCGATGGCGCGGGCGCTGATGATCCAGGGCACGGCGTCCCACGCGCTCAGAACATGGCCCTCAACGCCTACGTCACGCGGGACGGCGGGGAGATGGGCTGGGCCCAGGCCATGCAGGCCGAGGCGGCGGGGCTCGAGCCGCGGGTGGAGATGAACCCCATTCTTCTCAAGCCCCAGTCGGAGCAGGGGAGCCAGGTGGTCCTGCTGGGAAAGGTCCTGGGAAAGGCCGACGCCCAGGAGTACTTCGGGATGACGGGACGGCTCTGGCCGGCCGTCGTCGAGAGCTACCGGCGGCTCGCCGCCGAGGCCGACTTCGTCCTGATCGAGGGGGCCGGCAACCCCGCCGAACCCAACCTGATGGACCGTGACATCGCGAATATGGCTGTGGCTCGCCTGGCGGGGGCTCCGGTCCTCCTGCTCGGTGACATTGACCGGGGCGGCGTCTTCGGAAGCCTGCTGGGGACGCTGGCCCTTCTCCCGCCCGCCGATCGCCGACGGGTCAAGGGGTTCATCCTCAACAAGTTTCGGGGCGACCCCGCGCTCCTGGCTCCGGCCGTTGACTTCCTGGAGAGGAAGAGCCGTCGCCGGGTGGTCGGCGTGGTGCCGATGCTTCCCCGCCTTCACCTGCCCGAGGAGGACAGCGTCGCCCTGGAGCAGTCCGGGGGCGACCGGGAAGGAGAGCCCCGGCGGGTCACGATCGCTGTGGTCGCGCTTCCCCACATCGCCAACTTCACCGACTTCGCGCCGCTCGAGCTGGAGCCCCGGGCCCGGGTCGTGTACGCCCGGCGTCCAGCGGATCTCGCCCGGGCCGACCTCGTCATCCTGCCGGGGACGAAGGACACCATCGCTGATCTGAGATTCCTGAAGGCCGAGGGCTTCGACCGCGCGCTCGGGGACCATCGGGAGCGCGGCGGGGCGGTCGGCGGGATCTGCGGCGGATTCCAGATGCTCGGCCGCTCGGTGGCCGACCCCCACGGCGTGGAGCGCGGCGGGGAGGAGCCGGGGCTCGGCCTCCTGCCCGTCACCACCGTGCTCGAGCCGCCGAAGATCACCCGCCGCGTCGTGGCCCGCCTGCTCCCCGGCCCCTGGGGGGAGGGCCCAGCCAAGGGGGGAGTGAATGAGGAGTGGGAAGCCTACGAGATCCACATGGGACGAACCCTTTCCGACGGGACTCTGGCCCCTCTCTTCGCCGTGCGACGTGAAGGACGGGGGACGATGGAGGAGGCCGAGGGGCTGGTCACCCAGGACGGAAGGGTCTGGGGCACCTATCTCCACGGGTGCCTGGATGCCCCCGCGGTCCGGGACCGCCTCCTCACCGGGCTTGAGCGCCGGCCGCTGCGCCCCTCCTCAGCCCCGTCACCGGACTACCGTGAGGCCAGGGAAGCCGCCTACGACGCTCTGGCCGACGCCCTCCGCCGCTCCCTCGACCTCGCCGCCATCCGAAGCCTGATCGGGCTTTAGGCCGCGCCCCCTTCGGAATTTCTTTCACTGCGGCCTCGGCGGGGCGGTATCATGAGTCATCGCCGCCGTGGGCGGCGACTCGTGTCTTCACCGATCCGAGCATGAGCTTGAACGTCACCGACCGCCTCTCCGACGCGCTGAGGACGGCCCTGGCGGGAGCCGGACTCGAGGCTCCCGGCGAGGTCCTCTGGGAGGTCCCGCGGGAGGAAGCCCACGGGGATTACGCCACGAACGTGGCGATGGCGCTGGCGAAGTCCGTCCGCCGTCCGCCCCGCCAGGTGGCGGAGACGATCCGCCAGCGCTTCCCCGGCATTCCCGAGGTCGAAAAGGTCGAAGTGGCGGGGCCGGGGTTCCTCAATGTCTTCCTCGCCCCCGCCTGGTGCGCGGAGGCGCTGGGAGAAATCCTCCAGACCGGCGACGCGTACGGCCGGAGCGACGCGGGGGGAGGCCGCCGGGTCCAGATCGAGTTCGTTTCGGCCAACCCAACCGGGCCCCTCGTCGTGGTCAGCGCGCGCGCGGCGGCGGTGGGCGACTCCCTGGCCCGGATCCTCGCCGCTCAGGGGTACCGGGTCTTCCGCGAGTACTACGTGAACGACGCCGGCAATCAGGTCCAGACGCTCGCCCGCTCACTGGAGATCAGGATCCGCCAGCAGCTGGGGGAGGCGGCGGAGCTGCCCGAGGAGGCGTACCCGGGCGAGTACCTGGTCGAGCTGGCCAAGGAATACCTGGCCGCCGAGGGCCCCGGCGTTCTCAAAGCGCCCGAGGCGGAGCGGCTCGATCGCCTCGCCGTCTTCGCCGTGAAGCGGATCACCGACGGGCAACGCCGGGCGCTCAGCGCCTACGGGGTGGAGTTCGACAACTGGTTCAGCGAGCGCGCCCTCACCGAGGGCGGGGAGCCGGCGCGGGTGCTGGAGCGGCTCCGGGAGCGGGGATTCGTGTACGACGCCGAGGGAGCGGCCTGGTTCAGGTCCACCGCCTTCGGCGACGACAAGGACCGGGTCCTCGTGAAGTCCGACGGCGAGGCCACCTACTTCGTCAACGACATCGCCTACCACGTGAACAAGATCGGCCGCGGCTTTGAGCGCCTGATTGCTCTCTACGGTCCGGACCACCACGGCCACGTGCCCCGGATGAAGGCGGCGCTCAAGGCCCTGGGCTACCCGGAGGAGATCCTGGACGTGCTGATCATCCAGCTGGTGACCCTCCTCAGGGAAGGGCAGCCGGTGAGGATGTCCAAGCGCATGGGGGAGTTCGTGACGATGGAGGAGCTGCTCGGCGAGGTCGGCCGGGACGCGGCCCGCTTCACCTTCCTCACGCGCCGCCACGACAGCCCCCTGGATTTCGACCTCGAGGGGGTGACGCGCCAGACGGCTGAGAACCCCGTCTACTACGTCCAGTACGCCCACGCACGGATCGCGAGCATCTTTCAGCATCTCCGGGAAAAGAAGCTTCCGCTCCCCGACTGGCGGAAAGGGAACCTGGGCCTGCTGCGCCTGGCGGAGGAGCAGTCGCTGATCAAGCGGTTGCTCCAGTTCCCCCACGTCGTGGCCGCGGCCGCCCGCACCCTGGAGCCCCACCGCCTCGCCTACTACCTCCAGGAACTCGCCGGGCTCTTTCATCCCTACTACAAGGGGCACCGGGTCATCGGGGACGACCTCGCCCTGACGAACGCGCGGCTCGCCCTGGCGGCCGGGGTCGGCTTGGTCGTCAGGAACGGCCTGGACCTCCTCGGGGTCTCGGCGCCGGAGAAGATGTGATGGCGGCGCCCAACGGCAGGCCCCGGCGGAAATCGGGCGGACGCGGGCGCCGCGTGTTCTTCCTGGCGTCGGTCGGGCTGGTCATCCTGTCGCTGGGCTTCCTGCTCGGCGTGGTGGCCGGTCAGAGGTGGGCGCGGAGTCGTCCGCTCCAGACCAGCAGCGAGCCGGCCAAAAAGTCCTCGGCTCCCACGCGTCGGGCGCTCAGCGACAGTGACGCGGTGAAACCGCCGCAGATCCAGGAGAAGCTGACGTTTTATCAGACCCTCACGGCCCCGCTGGGAGCGACGCCGCCGCCCCCGAAGGCCGAGACGCCCAAGCCGGAGGCGAAGCCCCGGGAGGAGGCGTCCCGGGAGCGCACCGCACCCACGCTGACGCGTGGGTACCCGGACGGCACGGGTACCCGGCCCGTGCCCGACGCCCCGCCGCCGGGCGAGGCCAGGCGTGAGGGCACGCCGCCGCTCGAGCCCGGCTATACGGTCCAGGTCAGCGCGTACCGCGCCCGGCCCGCGGCCGAGGAGATGGAGCGGAAGCTCAGGGAAGCCGGCTTCGAGGCGTACGTGGCGACCATCAACGGCGACGACGGCCGGACGGCTTACCGCGTGCGCGTGGGCAGTTTCGCCACCCGGGGGGAGGCCCAGCGGATGGCCGAGCGCCTCCGGAGCGAGCGCGGCCTCTCGCCCTTCGTCACCGCCCGCTGAGGACCGCACGCCGTGGGCCACCGTCCGGGGCGTGTGCTCATCACCCAGGAGGAGATCGCCGAGCGCGTCCGGGAGCTCGGGCAGGCCCTCTCCCGCGACTACGCGGGGAAGGACCCGCTGCTGGTCGGGGTGCTCAAGGGCGCCGTGGTCTTCCTGGCGGATCTCATGCGGGCAGCGGACATCCCGCTGGCGGCCGATTTCATCGCCCTTTCGAGCTACGGGAGCACCACCCGCTCATCCGGCGTCGTGAAGATCACGGCCGACCTCAGCATCTCCATCGAGGATCGCCACGTCGTGATCGTGGAGGACATCATCGACAGCGGGCGCACCATCAGCTACCTGAAGCGGAATTTGCAGACGCGCCGCCCGGCCAGCCTCAGGGTCATGGCCCTCCTCGACAAGGTGGAGCGGCGCGAGGTGGACGTGGAGCTGGACTACGTCGGGTTCACCATCCCGAACGAGTTCGTCGTCGGCTACGGGCTCGACTACCACGGGCTCTACCGCAACCTCCCCTGCATCGCCGCTCTGGAGGAAAATCCGTCGGCCTGACCTTGTGGGCGTCGGGGGGTGTGGTATACTGAGCAGGCATTTTATTAGGGGTCGGGGGAGATGCAATCGAGAGCGCCCATGAACCAGTCGGTCTACCGCAGCGTCATCTTTTGGATGGTGCTGCTCCTGATCGGCATCCTCCTGTTTAACGTCTTTCAGACCACCGCGCCCCCGAAAGAGGAGATCGTCTTCTCCGACTTCCTCAAGAAGGTCGAGGTCGGCGACGTCCGCGAGGTCACCATCCGGGGCAACACGGTGTCGGGGCGCCTCGGCGACGGCTCGGCCTTCCGCACCTACACGGTGGACTATCCCGATCTGGTCAAGATGCTGAGGGACCGCGGCGTGCGGATCATCGTCAAGCCGCCCGACAACAATCCCTCCTGGTTCGCGGTGCTGATCCAGTTGCTTCCCGTCCTGCTGTTCATCGGCGTCTGGGTCTTCTTCATGCGCCAGATGCAGGGGGGCGGCGCGAAAGCCCTGTCCTTCGGCAAGGCCCGCGCGCGGCTCATCTCGGAGAAGCAGAACAAGGTCACCTTCCAGGACGTGGCGGGCGTGGACGAGGCCAAGGAGGAGCTGCGCGAGATCATCGAGTTCCTCAAGGATCCCCCGAAGTTCCAGAAGCTGGGCGGGAAGATCCCCAAGGGCGTCCTCCTGGTCGGCCCGCCCGGCACCGGCAAGACCCTCCTGGCCAAGGCCATCGCCGGCGAGGCCAACGTCCCCTTCTTCTCGATCTCGGGCTCGGACTTCGTCGAGATGTTCGTCGGCGTGGGGGCCTCGCGGGTGCGCGACCTCTTCGAGCAGGGCAAGAAGCACGCCCCGTGCATCATCTTCATGGACGAGATCGACGCCGTCGGGCGCCACCGGGGGGCGGGCCTCGGCGGCGGCCACGACGAGCGCGAGCAGACGCTGAACCAGCTGCTGGTGGAGATGGACGGCTTCGAGACCAACGAGGGGGTCATCCTCATCGCCGCCACCAACCGGCCCGACGTGCTTGATCCGGCGCTCCTCCGCCCCGGGCGCTTCGACCGGCAGGTCGTGGTGCCGCGCCCCGACGTGAAGGGGCGGGAGGAGATTCTCAAGGTCCACGCGCGGCGGATCGTGCTCGCGCCCGACGTGGAGCCCAAGGTGCTCGCCCGGGGCACGCCCGGCTTCTCGGGCGCAGATCTCGCCAATCTCGTCAATGAAGCCGCTCTTCTGGCCGCCCGGCAGAACAAGAAGTCGGTGGAGATGCTGGACTTCGAGAACGCCAAGGACAAGGTCCTGATGGGCGTCGAGCGCCGCTCGATGATCATCAGCGAGGACGAAAAGCGGAC
>JACPCF010000108.1 GCA_016179965.1 Candidatus Rokuibacteriota bacterium
CGCATCCACCCATCGGCGTGGCGGGAGTGACCCCGAACTCCGCGACGCTCCTCCTCGCCGGCGAGCGCGGCTACATCCCGATGAGCATCAACTTCGTCCCGGCGCGGATCCTGGGGACGCACTGGGACGCCGTCGAGTCGGGGGCCCGGCGGGCGGGGCGGACGGCGGAGCGGGCCGCGTGGCGGATCGCTCGCGACGTCTACGTGGCGGACACGACGGAGCGGGCGCGGCGCGAGGTCCTGGAAGGAACGCTGGCTCGAGACTGGAGCGAGTACTTCCTCCCGCTTCTCCGGAAGATCAAGATGCTCGACCTGGTCAAGGTGGATCCCACCATGCCCGACGCGGCGGTCTCCCTCGAGTACCTGCTCGACCACATCTGGGTCGTCGGCGATCCGGAGTCGGTGGCGGAGAAGCTCGGCCGGTTAGAGCGCGACGTGGGCGGCTTCGGCACCCTCCTCGTCATCGCCCACGAGTGGCAGCCCCGGGCGGCCTGGGAGCGCTCGATGACGCTGCTGGCGCGGGAGGTGCTCCCGCGCCTGGGGTAACGCCGGTCAGAAGCGGAACCCCGTGAGCCGGCCGAGCTCGCGCTGGGCCTGCTCAAGGCGGGCCTGGGCTTCCGCCAGCAGCCGCTGCCAGCGGGCCAGCTGCTCCTCTGTGTTCTTGACCTGCCGCTGCCACTGCGTCACCGCCCGCTCCTCCCGCCGGATGGCGTACTGCAGCTCGACGGCGTGGCGCTGGAGCTCTTCGTGAGTCCGCCGGGCCGCGTGGAGGCGCTCCCGGACCTCCCGCACCACCCGCCACTGCTCGGCCTTCTGCCGCGCCAGCTCCTCCCGCCCGGCCGCTTTCTCGACGCCGCGCCTGGCCGCCGCGGACAACTGCTCCTCCTGCCATTCGAGGAGGGCCAGCCCGTGCCGCGCGTCCGTTTCCTCCCGCTCGATGGCGGCGAGGTCCTGGCGCGCCTGCTCGAAAGGGTTTGCCGCGGGTTCGGCCCGGCTTGTCGCTTCCACCGCGGGCGGCCCCTGCGTCAGGCCGCCTGGGTGCGGAGCCGCGTGATCGCCTCGTTCATGACCCGCGTCAGCGCGTCGGCGACCTCCTCCCGTTCCCTCAGGTGCCGCTCGGTTCCGGCCCGGAGCTGCTTCACCTCTTCCCGGAGCTGCTCGCTCTCGTGCTCGCTCCCCTCCAGCCGATTGCGGAGCTTCTCGTTTTCATAGACCAGCCCGCGGAGCTGCTCGTTTTCGCGCTCCGCCGACTCCACCGCCGTCTGGAGCCGGTCGTAGTCCTGGAGGACTCTCGAGATGGCTCCAAGGTAGTGGTTCTGCCCGTCCTCGATCCACCGGCCGACCTGCTCGCGGACGCCCTGAGACTCTCCGACGATCATACGGCCCCCCTTGCGAGACGCGGTTCACTCCACGCTGTAGTAGCCCGCCTTTCATCTACCGCAAGATCTTGGGCCTCGTCAAGAGAGAAATATCGGGCGTACGCTGACGGCGCGCGGTCCCCATGGAACGGCTCGGCGCCTATCTGATTCCGGGGGCGGATCTCCGCCCGTCGGTGGAGTTGGCCCGGCAGGCCGAGGCCTGGGGGTATGAGAGCCTCTGGGTCACCCACGGCGGAGGCCGGGATTCCTTCGTGGTCCTGTCCGCCTACGCCCAGGCCACGCGGATGATCGGGCTCGGCAATGGCGTCGTCCCCATCTATCCGCGCCACCCCGTGGCGCTCGCCCAGGAGGCCCTGACCCTGGCCGAGCTCTCGGGCGGACGCTTCCGCCTGGGCATCGGGGTGAGCCACCGCCCGACGATGACGGACGCCCTCGGCCTGGAGATGGGGAACCCGATCCAGGCCATGAGCGAGTACCTGGCGGTCCTCCGGCGGGCGCTGGCGGGGCAGGTGGAGCACGTCGGCGCGCGCTACCGGGTGAACTGGAAGAGCGCGGTCCCGAAACTGCCGGCGCCGCCTCCCGTGCTCCTGGCGGGCCTCTCGGTCAGGATGCTCGAGCTGGCGGGGGAGACCGCCGACGGCGTGATCCTCTGGCTCTGCGCGCCCGAGTACATCCGGAAGACTGCTCTTCCTGCCGTCTCCCGCGGCCGCGCGAGGGTGGGGAAGACCATCGAGGGCTTCGAGGTGGTGGCGGCCGTCCCCGTCGCGGTCACCCAGGACGTCGCCGGTACGACCGCTCTGTTCAAGGAGGAGCTGGTGCGCTACCTGATGCTCCCCTTCTATCGCGCCATGCTCGTCGCCAGCGGCTTCAGCGAAGAGCTGGCCGCCTTTGACCGTGCTCGGAGCGGCCGTTCAGTCCCGGATCGGCTGGCTCAGGCGCTGGGCGGGATCGGCGACCGCGCCGTGGTCCGCGAGTACGTGGCCGCCTACCGCCGAGCCGGCGTCACGCTGCCAGCCGTCCGCCCCATCGGCTTTCCCGAGGCGCCCCACTACCGTCCCACCCTGGAAGCCCTGGTCTCCTAACGCCCCGGAACAATTTGTCCCGGCATGCCATCTTGACCCGCTGGTACCCCGTTACTGTCTGTCAGTCGCCCATCTAAGCCGTTGAATTCCCAAAGCTGTCAAACGGCAGGGGGCTCGGCATCCCCTTTGCTTTTTCTCCCGGGAGAGGAGAGGATCGGTATGGTAAAGGAAAGGCGACAATACCCTCGGGCCGGTATCCAGTTCAACATCACCGTGGAAACCCCGGGCGGTCAGTGGCAGGGAAGGACCATGAACCTCAGCCCGGTCGGGATCAAGGTCGCGCCGCTGAGGCATCCATTACTCCTCCCGCTCGGGACCAGCGTTCAGATCCGGTTCCCCACGCGCGATCGGGAGACTCCGTTTTCCCTTCCAGCCAGCGTTCAACGCGCCGATCCCGATGGCATCGCCTTCAGGTTCGGCAACCTCGGGGCGCAAGAGTTCCGGCGACTCAAGAGCCTCGTCGATGCCAACTTGCAGCGTGAGTGGCAGGAACTGCTCCAGCAGATAGAGGGCCGGCCCTCGCCAGCCGCCGTGGGGGGCCAGGCGGGTGGCAGCGACGAATCCGAGCTCGCCAGATGGGAGGCCCTGCTGACGCGACTCGGTTTCGACAGCTTTCAGCTTCCGAGCGATGGCACGCTAACCCGGCAGTGGCGCGACTTTCTCAACCGGCTCGAGGCGGAAAGAGCCGAGAAAGCGAGAAAGCAACAGCCGCGCTGAGACCCAGGCGGTACACTGTGGGGCATGGCACTCGAGCAGCAGCTCGACGAGCGGCTCAGGCAGGCTCTCAAAGAGAAGGACACGCGGACCGCCGACGTGGTGCGCATGCTCAAGACCAAGCTCTCGGAGCGGCGCACCGCGAAAGGCTTCTCGGGTCCGGTGGATGACGCGCTCGTCCTCGACGTCATCGGCGCCTACCGGAAGCAACTCCAGAAAGCCCTGGGTGAGTTTGAGAAGGCAGGCGAGCGCGGGGCCGCTCAGGTGGTCCAGCTCCGCTTCGAGGTGGAGTTCTGCGACCGCTACCTGCCGAAGGGGCTGGACGACACAGCCCTGCGCGCCCTGGTGGGGGAGCGTCTGGGCGCCCTCGGGATCACCGACGCGAAGCAAGTGGGGCGCCTCGTCGGCGACATCATGAAGACGCACAAGGGGCAGGTCGAGCCTGCCGACGTCAAGCGAATCGCCGAGGAGTTACTCAGATCGTGACGCTCCAGGCGACCACCGAGGCGGTCAGGGCGAGGCCCATGGAGATCCTGAGGCCGGAGAAGGGGATGCAGGAGGGCAGGGGCCTGAAGATCTGATCAGACGGAGTAGCCGCGCTCGGTCAGGCAGCTCTCGTGGGCCTCGCGGTACCGGCGCTGCTGCTCGACGCCCTTCTTGATGCCTACGACGAGCCCCACGACGGTCCCGATGCCGGCCCCCACCGCGGCGCCGATCCACGCGCCGTCGGCCGCGCTCCCGCCGGTGATGGCACCCCAGGACGCGCCCTCGGCCGCGCCGGCGAGAATCAGCCACGCGCCGACTATGCCGCCGGCGAGCGCTCCGTCCTTTAGGGCGCTGGAGTCCGTGGCCTTCGCGGCCTGCTCCGAGCACTCCGCCCGGTCCTGGGCGATCTGCTCTTTGGTCTTCACCTGGCCGGGCGACGGCCTCACCGTCGCGCACCCGGCGACCAGCTGAGCCAGGATCAGCACCCCGACGATGAGTCGGCTCATGCGTCGTATATACCACTTTTAGAGAACTGCCGCGTGGACCACCTGGGCCTCGGCCACGAGCGCCGAGCCCCGGAACGCCTCCACCCGGAACTCGAAGAGCTCGCCCACGCCGGCGTTTTGCCGGAGCGTGCCCTCCACCCTGGCGGCCCGGCCGAGGAGATCCGCCACCCGCGCCCGCAGCCGCGCTTCGTCGGGCTTCCGCGGCGCATGTAACCCGTACGCGTCGATGGCGTGGGCCCGCAGAAGTTTCGGCCACTGGCGCGCGAAAAGGCCGGGGTCCTGGAAGAGATCGAGGCCCGAGAGCTTTTCGCCGACGAACACGGCCGCGCCGACCGCCGCCGGCGCCGGAGCGGGGATCGAGTGCTCGACCTCCTGCTGGTGCTGCTTGACGTCGGCCTTGTCGTAGATCGCCTGGTAGCTCTCCGTGGGCGATGCGGCGCCGACCTTGCCGGCGTACTTCTTCACCTCGGCCCAGACCTGCCCCTGGTCGGCGCGCTCCATCACCTTCGACCTGAGGTCTCTGGCGGCGAACCCGCCCCGGGTGGAGAAGGATGAGCTCCGGCCGTCCCAGCGGCCCTGCTCCACGCAGTACACGCCGAGGCTCCGCGGCCCGCTGAGCGGCGGGAGCAGGATGTCCTCGGTCACGATCCGGTTCTGCTTGCCGCCGACGAGGATTTCACCCGCCAGAAGCAGTACGTGCGTC
Source organism: Candidatus Rokuibacteriota bacterium (assembly GCA_016179965.1). Classification (GTDB taxonomy): domain Bacteria; phylum Methylomirabilota; class Methylomirabilia; order Rokubacteriales; family CSP1-6; genus CSP1-6. The sequence goes on from JACPCF010000108.1 coordinate 4,870, forward strand.
TTGCCCCGGTTGTCAACGATCAGATCGGGCACCGTCGCCTGCTCGCGCTCGGTGATCAGAAGGTCGCCCCGCGAGCGCGCCTCCTCGAGGGTCGAGATCGACAGGTACGGGGCGGGGATCCCCCCCTGGAGCCAGAAGACCAGCAGGGCTCCGTGGGCCCGCGCCTCCCCGACGCGGACGCCTCCCAAAAATTTCCTGAACTCCGGGCTGTGGCCGGCGGCATAGGGGAAATCCCCGGCGGGGCCGCCCCTCAGGATGCGGCGCTGGGCCATTGCCCTCATCGGATCGATGATCGCCACACCTAGCCCCACTCCCAGCACCTGCAAGAGCTCTCGCTTCTCCATGGCCCTCCCCTCCTGGGGATGGGTTCGATCACCCGGTTAGACGGGCCACCGCCGGGGAAGTTCCAGGTCAGCCTGACAACCCGTGTCAGTTCGAGTCCCCAAAACCGTTCGGAAAGCGGAGGCGCCGTCAGCGGCTGGTCGCGCAATGTGGTGATAAATCCGCAGGTTCCGGCCCCGTCCACCCCCGAATCTTTCTGGCATTTTCCTTGCTACTTAGTCCGCCCAAGAGGGAGGAACCGACATGAAGACCTTGGTTACCTGGGTAGTGGTGATCGGCTTCGCGATGGCGGTCACGGGCTGCGCGACGCCCCAGCCGAGCGTGTACGCCTATCCGACGAAGGGGCAGAGCGCCGAGCGGGTCGCCCGCGATCAGAACGAGTGCCAGGCGTGGGCCAAGCAGCAGACCGGCTTTGACCCCACCACGGACACGGCCAAAGGGGCAGGCGTGGGCCTCCTCGTCGGCGCGCTCGGCGGTGCAGCCGCGGGCGCGGCCATCGGCGCGGCCGCCGGAAGCCCCGGAACGGGCGCGGCTATCGGCGCGGCGGCCGGCGGGATCGGCGGGGCCGGCGTCGGCGGTGGTTACGCATACACGAAGAGCAAGGACGGCTACGATCGGGCGTACGCCGCGTGCATGTCCTCGCGCGGGTACACGGTCAAGTGAAGGAGGAACCCGTGGACAGGAGGGACGCAGTGAACGCGTTTGTCCGGATCCCCCTGTTGCTCCTCTGTGGGGGTGTGCTGGGGGCCTCCCCGCTCCCGGCGTGGGCCGCCGACCCGGCGGCCCCGCTCGACGATCACGCGAAAGCGATCAACCGCGCTGCCGCGACTTCAGAGGGGAGCCAGCGGGTGGTCGAGCACCTGTCTAAGGAGCTCAACGCCCCAGCCGCGACGCTCCGCGCCCAGCGGGAACAGTCGAAGCTCGGATGGGGCGAGCTGTCGATCGCGCACCGGCTCTCGCAGAAGACGGGAGTGCCGGTGGACCAGCTCATCGCCGAGCACAAGAGCGGCAAGGGGTGGGGGGCGATCGCCAAGGCGCACAACGTCAAGCTGGGCCCGATGGTGAGTGAGCTCAAGAAGTCTGACGAGGCCCTGGAGGCGAAGGCGAAGAAGGCCGACAAAGGCAAGGGTCCGTCTTCCGCCGCCGAGCACAGCAGAAAAGACGCCGGAGGCCCGGGGCGCGGCGCCGGTCACGGGGGGGGCCGGGGTAAGTAGGCAGCGGGCAGGTTAAGGTCATTGAGATGAACTACTGGTGGAGAGCAGGGTACCGTTGACCGTCGGCTACCGGTTGTTTAGGGACACCTCCCGGCTGGCGCGAAGCCGCTGGACTAGCTGTTCATAAGAGGACTTCTGGATGATCGCGTTGAACTGCGAGCGATAGTTATTAATCAAGCTTATGCCTTCGACACTTAGATCATAGATGTACCAGCGATCGCCGCGACGAAGCATCCGAGCCTCGACCGGAACCTCGGCACCTTGCCTTCTCAGAATCTTCGCGCGAACGATAGCAAAATCGCCATCGATCGACTCACCGACATAGCTCACCCGCTCACCACTGTAGAGGCCGATCTTCGAGAGGTACGTGTTCTCGAGGAGGTCCGCGAAGAGCCGGGTAAATTCTTCGCGCTCCGACGGGGTCCGTGATTGCCAGTGGCGGCCGAGGGCGCGCTTAGCCGTCTCGGACATGTCGAACATCTGCTCGGCGACCTTCCGGACCGCGGTGCGGCGCTCCGCCTCCTTCAGGGCCGGATCCCCGAGCACCTTAAGTACCTGGTCGGTATATCGGCGTGCCTGGTCGGTTGGCGCCCCAGCCCACACCTGGGCGGCCAAGCAGAGCCCGAGCGTCGTCGCAAGAATGGACAGCCTGATGCTCTTCATATTTGCCAACTCCTTTCGCCGCTCATGCTACCGAGCCCCATGACCCCCTGTGGAGCAAAGCGGGTGCCACTGGGGTCACAAGCCTAAGGGCGCTTGAAGTCAATGGAAATTCGCCAAGGAACTGGGGAAGTCGACGGTATGCAGTGGTCAAAATGTCACCACTTGGTCAAATTGCTCCTCCTCGGTCGAGGCGGCGGAGGGCGCGGGCGGCCGCGCGCTTTTTCTTCGGCAGGCGGCGCGGGTTTCCCTTCTTCGGTGGGGCAGGGGTGTCGTCGTCTTCGTCCTTGGCCGGGGCATGAGGTCGACCGGCGTTTCGCAGGCGGGCCAGGAAGTCATCGGCCGTAACGGCGATGGCCCCGGCGCGCGTCGCAGACCCGCGCACTTCACGGTCGTTGGAGACGACGGTGCCGCCGGCCGTCGCCTGTCGTGCCAGCACGCGGTCGGCCGTCTCCCGGCCGCTGGAGAAGATGACGCGCACCCCCTCGCCGCCGGAGGCGCTCCCGCCGCCCCGGTCCCCGTCGAATACAACAGTGAAGCGATCACCGGACAGGCGAGCCGCCGTCGAGAGCAGCCGGCACAGTGCGTCGCGTCCCGCCTGCAGGCTCTCGCGCTCGCGGGCGGCCAGCTCCGGATCCCGGCGGATTACGTTGTAGCCGTCCACCAGCCAGCGCACGGGCGCGCCTACAGGTCGGGCCGCCGGGAAATTCTCACCGTCACCGTCTCCTCCCGGCTCTCGAACGGCAGAACGGCGTCAACGACCTCGGGCGGCCACACGCCGCTGCGGACCCGATCGGGCAGCGCGCGGAGGTCGAGGGCGGCGACCTCCTCCCACAGCCCGTGGCGGCGCAGGAGCGCTTCCAGCTCCTCGCGGCCGGGGTCGCCCTTGCGCGGATAGCGGGGGCGCTCCGCGCTCCTCACCCTGGCGCAGTAGGCGGCGCCGAAGACCGCCTCGAGCCCCTCCGCGATCGCGTAGCCGGCGATCCGCTGCTGGAGCGCCTCGATCTCGGCGTCGAGCTCCGCCAGCGCCGCCTTCCGCTGCGCCTTGAGCTCCCCCAGCCGGTCCACCCAGCCGACGGCCTCGGCCGCCGACGGGGCATCCCGAGCTTTCAGGTGGCGCCAGGCGGGGCACACCGCTTGGTACGGGCAGGTCTGGCAGTGCGTCCCCACGCGCGTCGGATAGGTCTCGTCCCGCTCGATGGCGCGGATCCGGGCAAGCGTCTCTTGCCTGAGCGCCTCGAGCGCCTCCGGCGAGCGCCGGCTCCGGAGCTCGAGGTCGTGGGCGAGGAAGTGCCAGATGAGCTCGATCTCGCGCGCGGTGGGCCAGAGGTGCCGGACGCCCAGCTGGTAGAGCCCCAGCTGGCGGTCCTCGTCGAGCATCGCCTGGGAGGGCAGGTACTGGCCGGTCTTGTAGTCGCGGATCTCCCAGAGCCCGTCGGCGGTCCGTGAGAGCCGGTCGAGGTATCCCTGAAACCAGATGCCGCCGTCGGGGTCAAGGGGGAAGCGGAGCAGGCGCTCGACGGCCAGCGTGTGGTCGCGGTCGAAGGGGGCATAGCGTCGGTAGTACACATCGAGCTGGCGCTCCCCCGCGCGGCGGTAGTCGTCGGCCGTGAGGTCCGGCTGCTGGACGAGGACCCCATCGTGCCAGTTCTCCCGCCAGGCGCTCCGGAAAAACTCCAGCAGATTGTCCAGGGACGGGACCCGTCCGAACCTGACGTTCAGGTAGAGCGTCTCCAGGGCCTCGTGGACGCGGCTTCCGAGGAACCGCTCCACCGTATCCACCTCGGGCACCTCGAGCCGGTCGAGGTACTGGAACCGGTACTGGCGCGGGCACGTCTCGTACACGGACAGGCGGCTGTGGGAGTAAACGGGCATCTTGCCGCATTTATACCGGAAATGACTTGCTCAGCGTACTGAGTAAACTTACTCAAGGCAATGAGTAATTCGTCAAAGCCCCCGAAGGCGGTATTCCGCCGGCCCATGCTCGCGGCCCTCATCTCCCGGCTACGGGAGCCACGGCGGTTTCTCCAGGTGCTCGCCGGGCCCCGCCAGACGGGAAAGACGACCCTCGCCCAACAGGCGATGGAGGTCCTCGGTCTCCCGGCCCACTATGCCTCCGCCGACGAACCCACGCTGCGGGGCCGGCCCTGGATCGGAGAGCAATGGGAACTGGGCCGGCTCAGGGCGCGACAGGCAGGCAAGGGTGGCGCCCTGCTCGTTCTGGATGAGGTGCAGAAGGTGGCTGGCTGGTCCGAGACGGTCAAGCGTCTGTGGGATGAGGACGGCGCCGCCCGGATGCCGCTAAAGGTGATGCTCCTCGGTTCCACCCCGCTGCTCCTTCAGCGGGGACTGACCGAGAGCCTCGCGGGCCGGTTCGAGCTCGTCCGCGTTCCCCACTGGTCCTTCGCCGAGATGCGGGAGGCCTTCGGGTGGACGCTGGAGCGCTTCATTTACTTCGGGGGCTATCCAGGCGCGGCTCCACTGGTCGGTGATCGCGATCGCTGGGCGCGCTACATCCTGGACTCCCTCGTCGAGACCACGATCTCCAGGGACATCCTGCTCCTCACCAGGGTGGACAAGCCTGCCCTCCTCCGGCGACTGTTGCAGCTCGGCTCCGACTATTCCGGCCAAGTGGTCTCCTACCAGAAGATGCTGGGCCAGCTCCAGGACGTAGGCAACACGACGACCCTGGCGCATTATCTCGAGCTGCTCTCGGCTGCAGGAATGTTGACCGGCCTCCCGAAGTTCGCCGGGCAGCGCGTGCGCCAGCGGGGATCGAGCCCCAAGCTGCAAGTCCTGAATACCGCTCTTCTGACCGCGTCGGCGCCCCTCGACCTGGAAGGCGCGCGAAAGGATCGGGAGTTCTGGGGACGGCTCGTGGAGTCGGCTGTCGGAGCCCATCTCGTCAACAGCGCAGCCGGGACGAAGGTGCAGGTGTTCTACTGGCGTGAGCGCGACCGGGAAGTGGATTTCGTTTTGCGCGCCGGCAAGCGGCTGGCCGCCATCGAGGTCACAAGCGCTCGCAAGAAGGAGACGCTCCCGGGCCTAGAGGCATTTTCCAAGGCGTTTCGCCCCCACCGGGTGCTGCTGGTCGGAGCCCAGGGCATCCCCCTTGAGGAATTCTTGCTGCGGCCCGCGGCGGCCTGGGCGGCGGCCTGAGCCTTCTAGCCGGCCCGGCTTGCCGTCGGGCAAAACTTCCTCTACGCTCGACCTGTGGGGGAGACTCGCGTCGATCTGCTGCACTTGTTGGAGGACCTCCGCGACGCCTACCCCGGCGCCGCCGAGGAGACCATCCTCACGGAGGTCGTCGCCAACTCGCTCGACTCGGGCGCGACCACCGTCACCATCGCCGCCGATCCCTCTCGGTCCACACTGACGATCGTGGATGACGGGGTCGGCATGCGGCGGCGCGACCTCGCGCGCTACCACGACGTGGCCGCCACGACCAAAGTTCGGGGTGACGGCATCGGGTTCGCGGGGGTGGGGATCAAGGTCGGCCTGCTCGTCTCCGAGGAGGTCCTGACCGAGAGCCGGCTCGGCAAGCACCACATGGCCACGGTCTGGCGCCTGGCCTCGCGCCACCGGGCGCCGTGGAAGTGGGTCCCTCCGCCCGGGCTGGTCGCCGAGCACGGCACGGTGGTCCGGCTTCAGCTCAAGAACCCGCTGTCGCCCCTCCTGGACCCGGGGTTCATCGAGGGGGCGCTCTGGCGTCACTTCCAGCCGCTGCTCGATCCCGCCCTGGTGGACATCCTGGCCGCGCACTACCCGCGCGGCGTCCGCTTCGTGGTCAACGGCCGGCCTCTCCCGCAGGAGAGGTGGGAGGCGCCCGAGCGGGCGCCCATCACGGTGCGGCTGGCGCGTAAGCGGAAGCCGTCAGCGTCGGGCTACCTGATCCGCGACCCGCTGCCGCTGCCGGAGGAGCGCCGGGGCCTTGCGATCAGCACATTCGGCAAGGTCATCAAGCGGGGCTGGGACTGGCTCCTCGCGTACAGGAAGGCGATCCAGGAGGCCGTCGCGCGCCAGCTCGCCGCCTGGGGCGATATCCGCGAAGGGGGCGAGCAGGCCCGGCGGCGCGCTGCCCGGCCCGTGGAGCGCGACCTCGAAGCGGTCCTGCTCGACCTGGCTGATGAGTTCCCCCTGCTGGCGGCGCTCGTCGAGCGCCGCGCGGGCGGCCAGCGCGCCCTGCCCATGGGTCAAACGCCGGCGAAGCCCGGCGAGGCAGAGCGTCTTGGAGCGGTGTCGGCGAGGACGACGGAGCCCCAGGGGGCTGAGGAGGCGCCGGCCCCGACGGAGCCGTCGGAGGAGCCCGGGGCGCCCGAGCCAGCACCGACGGAGCCACTCCCGCCGTCAGCGGCGACCGTGGAGCTTCCCGCGACACGCGGCCCTCGCCGGCCGGCGCGCTACGGCCTGAGCATCCAGTTCGAGCAGCGCCCCGACGACCCCGAGCTGGCCCGCCTGGTCGAGACGACGGTGTGGATCAACGAGGCTCACCCCGCGTACCGCCGCGCCGTCGCCTCGCGCTCGGAGGGCTACCACATCGCGGTCGCCTCGGCCATGGCGCTCGCCTCCCTCGCCGTCGAGCCCGACAAGGAGCACGCCTTCGTCACCGCCTTCCTCGCGAGCTGGGGGGCCGCGCTCGACCGCCGCAAGGGCCGGGGGCAGCGATAGGGAGCCCATGCTGCGGAAATAAGGTAATTCCCACATTAATGTGGTAATAAATGTGCCAATGATGTCCTTCCGAGGCTCGCGGCTGGCCGAGACGCGCCTCGCGCTTGGCACAGTCTGGCTTCTCGAAGCGTTGGCCGAAGCCAAGGGCCGACGTGCGCTGTACGAGACGCAGTCCCCGCAGATCCTCAAGGCACTCCGAGAGATGGCCCTGGTCGAGAGCGCAGAGTCCTCTAACCGGATCGAAGGGGTGACCGTCGAGCGCGACCGGCTGCGCCCTCTGGTCCTGGGAAACGCCCGGCCCAGGGACCGCTCCGAGGAGGAGATCGTCGGCTACCGGAAGGCGCTCGGCTGGCTACACACGACCCACGAGCAGATCGGCGTCGACCCCGAGACGATCAAGCGTGTCCATGCCCTCGCCCAGGGGGGAACGACCGGCGACGCCGGGCAGTGGAAACGCGCGCCCAACGAGATCATCCAGGTCCATCCGGACGGCCGGCGCGAGGTGCGCTTCCGGCCGGTGGAGCCCGACAAGGTGCCGGCCGCCATCGAAGAACTCTGCGTGGCCTACCGCCACAGCATCGACCAGCTCAAGGTCACCCCACTCCTGGCCACGGCCTGCCTCGTCCTGGACTTCCTCTGCATCCACCCCTTCCGCGACGGCAACGGGCGGGTGTCTCGGCTCCTGACCCTCCTGGCCCTCTACCGCCACGGACACGACGTCGGCCGGTACATCAGCCTCGAGCGCATCGTCGAGCAGACGAAGGAGAGCTACTACGACACCCTTGGCCGGAGCTCAGCGGGCTGGCACGAGGGCCTGCACGACGTCCTTCCCTGGTTCAACTACTTCCTCTCGACCCTGCGGATGGCCTACCGGGAGTTCCAGGAGCGCGCTGGCCGGGAGCGCCCTGTCCGCGGGTCCAAGGCCGACCTGATCGCCTACGCCCTGGAGCACATGCCGAGTCCCTTCGGCATCGCGGACGTCGAGCGACTCTGCCCCAACGTGAGCCGAGAGATGGTCCGGATCGTGATGAACCGGTGGCGGAAGCAGGGCCGGCTCGAGATCCTGGGCCGGGGTCGGGATGCCCGTTGGCGCCGGCTAGCGATTTCGAGGGGGTCTCCTAAATCGCGATCTTGAGCGCGATCTCCCCAAACAGGGCTTGCGGCACCTTGACCCTGCGCTTCCCAGTGCTGCGACCCTCTGTCATCCGGACGAGCCCGTACTTCTCCAAGATCCTGAGGTCCTCTTGAACGTTCTTGAGATCCCGCTTC
>JACPCF010000109.1 GCA_016179965.1 Candidatus Rokuibacteriota bacterium
GTTCCTGCCGCAGCTCTACGCCGCAGAGGTTGGCATTGAATCCCGCGGCTAGACGCGGCCCAACCCAGCGCCGCAGGGGACGCGCGATGAAGCCGCGCGCCCCTGAGCTTATTCGTTAGAGGTCAGTAGCTATGAGGACCGTGTACTTCGAGGACTTGGAGGTTGGTGCCGAATACATCGGTCCGGAGTGCCTTGTTGATGAGAGGGAGATGCTCGAATACAGCCGCAGGAACGACCCGTGGCCGATTCATGTCGATGAGGCGGCAAATCAATCGCCGTTTGGCGGTGTCATCGCGAGTGGGGGCTTCACGATCACGTTGTCCTACCGACTCAGCCACGAGGTCTACAACACCCCGGACGCGCGGTGGGCGTTCTTAGGTGGCTTTGACTGGCACGTGAAGTTCCCTGCGCCCGTGAGAGCCGGTGACGCGTTGCGGTACCGACTGACGGTGTTAAGCAAGAAGTCCTCGAGCACACCCGGACGCGGGGTGGCGACGGTCAGGTCGCAGCTTACAAATCAGCGGGGGGAGGTTGTTCTTGAGGTGGAAGCAGCGATTCTCCTGGCGACTCGCCCCGGGTGACCTCTAACAACGCGTTTGAGCGGTCGCGGGAGAGCGTGGCGAACATCCTACGCATCCGGCGGCGCGCCGCTCACCGCGAGCGTTAGCCAGACCAGCGACTATGTCCGGTCCCAAGAAGCCGAAGAAGCCGGCCCGGTTTCCGTCCCACCTCGCTTTTCCGAAGCGTGGCCCGGTGCGCCGGGTGGTCGAGCCTCTTCCGCAGACTCAAGCCGAGCTGGAGCTAGCCATTGGCCACAAGTTCCTTGGCGCCCTCGCCCACTTTCACGGGATCCACTTCAAGGACCTCACCAGTGGCGTAGAGCCAGCCGACCTCCGTTGTATCGACGATAGCGGCCGTACTGTTTCAATCCAGGTTGTCGAGGCCGTCAATCAGCCCCTCCGCCAGCTAATCGAAATGCGCAGTGAGTATCTCGCCGCGCTTCAAGGAATTCGGGCGGGCTTTGCCCAAGCCTTCAGCGGCTGCGCTGTTGCGATCGTGGATACCGGCGACCCACCGTACCTACCACGCGTCCACACCGAAGCTGGTCGACGGTGCTTGGACCAGATCCGGGCCGGCTTCGTACAGATCGGTCGCTCGATTGGCCAGCTACCGGTCGGTCGCCTCACGCGCCGAGACGTTCAGGTCAGGGGGCCAGACCGTACCCTGTCCCTCCTCGTTACGCGGCACGAGGCCCCGTCCACACCTGACCGCTTCGCGCTCTCGTGGGGTGGCGGTGGGCCAGTGTATCGCACGGATCTGCCTCGAGACATACTTCCGGCAGCAATTCGTACCAAGCTTGCCAAGCGATACGTCACCGCCGACAGCCGCTTCATACTGCTCGTCTATTCCATTGATACCTTACTAACGCCGGAAGACCCGGACGTCTGCGAGGCCAACCGACTTCTCTCGACAGCTAAACACCCTTTCGGCGAAGCGTGGTACCTGTATCCGTACGCTGACGCCTCGCTCGGTCACGTTGTCAAACTCTGGCCGTGAATGTGGGCTGGCTAACGCCGCGTTAGGCACTGACACGGCGAGGTCATACGAGTGCAGCGACACAGCCACGCCCTGCTCAACCTTAGTGTTCTCCTGCTTCTGCCTTCCCTCCTGATTCAAAACGCGTGGGCCACCAGCTACAGCATGCTCTCCTACACTGTCGACGACGCTCGAACGAAACTCCGCCGCGCCGCGAACCAAACCGACTTTGAAGATGCCAAGGACTACGCACGACGCCCGAAGAGTGCACTTGACGATGCAGCGATGGCTGCCATGGACTGCAAGTGTGACGCGGCCTATAGTGAGTTCGATACTGCCGCCTCACGCGCTCGTCGCGCACGGGACGCTGACGACCCAGATGAGTTCGTGGATTCTCTGAACGGAGCGATTCGCGCATTCAACTCCGCGCTTGGGGCATTGCGCGACTGCGCCGATAGAAGACGATAGGAATGCCTAACCTGGCGATCGAGGGAATCGCCTCGAAGCGCCGCTGCGCTCGCTTCTTCGCGGCCCCTCATCGCTGGCCTTAGCCGCCGACGCGGACTAGCTGGCGAGGTGCCAGTGTCTGGAGAGTTTGCAGCAACACAGGTATCAGAGGTCGGAGGGACTGGATCCGGTTCGTAGGCGCGACGAGAACAACGACCGCAATCGGGAGGGCGCTGAGGTTCTGCTGATGCTCCAGATTCTGATCGGCCGTCAAGAGGGCGTCGAACTCATCAGCCGCCAGTTGCAGCAGCTCGCTGTTTCTGACACCCGTCCAGCCCATCGCGGCGACGGTGCGGACCTCGTGCTCTGGCAGAAGCCGGGCCAGTGGCCGGGGCAAAGATTCATCGAGCAGGATGCGCACCGGCAGTCAGCAGGTCTCTGGCGAGCTCGAGCGCAGCGACGGCCTGCTCACGCTTCACGGTGGGAAAGTCGTCGAGGAACTGATCCAGACTGTCCCCGGCGGCCAGGTAGTCGAGGAGGTTCTTCACGGGCACCCGCCAACGTCGCCATGTCGTTCATCGTACACCAGAACCTGTGTAGTGTCGAGGGCAGGTGGCGGCAACCGGGAAGCGTCTAACTTCAGGCTGGACCCGGCGGCCCGGCGTCTTGTGCTGTCGACCCTCTTACACGGCCCGGCCCGCCGGGCGGCGGGTCAGCCTGCGCGTTAGACCGATCGACGCGAAAGGTGAGACGTGGCGAACAGGAAGGTCACCAGCCGAAAGCAGAACGCGAGCCTGGAATCGGTCGTCGGGACCGTCACTTACGGCGTTTGGGTGGATATGCTCAAGCGGCTGGTGCCCGCCGGCAGGACCCACCGGCTTGCGCCAATCGTGGCAGGCATGCTCCAGTACGCCACGGAGCGAGCCTCTCAGAGATCGCGGGGTGCGCCTCGTGAGGGCTCGGTGGCGAGTGCACTGCTCAGCGCCACGGAGCACGAGGATGATAGCGCTCACGCCGGTCACCTCGCGGCGATCGTCGAGCACCTCTTTCGCGACGCAGGGGTGAAGTCCATCCGTGCTGATCGTAGAGGCGAACGATACAGCTTGGTCGATGCCGCGATCGAGGAGTTTCTCAGGTGGGATTCGATGCCCTGGGAGTAGCGGGTAGCCAACGGGGTGCAGTGGACCGGGGGCTCGCGTTGCTCGCACTCCGGCCGCTGACCGCGCGCGTTCAGGCGGGCCCGCGCGAGGCGCCGCTGGCCGGTCCAGGTGTCACCCCCGGGGTGGCCGGCGTTTCGAGGACAGTTCGGCGAGCGAGTCGCCTCGCTTGAGGAGGGAGTGCAGGGGCCCATCCTCGCGCCACGCCTGGCAGGTGTTGATGAACCACAGGTCGGCGGCGTCCCTCGGCGCATCGTGCTCGCCTCTGAAGGCCGCGCCGGCTCCCTGCTTGACGACGGGCGCCATCGCGAGGATCAGGGCGGTGAGGTGGGCGCACCCGCGTTCGCGGCCGAAGCGCTCCTGGACGGCGCGGACGAAGCCCCGGGCGACGGAGAGCCCGACGAGCTGCTCGAGCGGCGGCAGCGCCTCCGGGCAGATCGTGTAGGGGTGGGACGCCATCTCGCCCCGCGCCCCCGTGATCACGAAGTCCGGATACCGGACGCGGAGCGTCACCGTCATGTCGTGGATCACTCGTCCCCCGTCGTCGCCCTCCCAGCGGCGCTCTCCTCGAGGCCGCTCGTCGAGCAGCGTGCCCCTCACCTCCAGCTCGTCGGGGCCGGCCTCGACGGCCTCCACCCGGATGGTTCGCACGTGAACCGGTGGTTTCATGTCAGCGCTGTGCCTCCTTCAGGACTCGCAGCATCTCCTCATGGATGCGGCCGTTGGACGCCACGACCTCCGGCCGCTCGGGATCCAGCGGTCCGCCCCCGAGGTTGGTGACCCGCCCGCCCGCTTCCTCCACGATGAGCGCTCCCGCGGCCGCGTCCCAGGGGCCGACCCGGAGCTCCCAGTAGCCGTCCAGACGCCCCGCCGCCACGTAGCAGAAATAGAGCACCGCGGACCCCATGCGGCGCACGCCCTGGCAGCGCAGGCTGAAGGCGGCGAACTCGGCGAGGTTGTTGCGCGACGTCTCCCGGATGTTGTAGGGGAGCCCCGTGGCCACGAGGCTCTCGTTCAGCGTGACCGCCTCCGACACGCTCAGGCGCTCGCCGTTCAACCAGGCGCCCTGGCCGCGCTCGGCCACGAAGCACTCGTCGAGGTTGGGATCGTACACGACCCCGAGGCGCGTCCGGCCCTCCACCTCCAGGGCGATGGAGACGCAGAAGAGCGGGATGCCGTGGGCGTAGTTCGTGGTGCCGTCCAACGGGTCCACGATCCAGCGGCGGGAGGAGGGCCCGCCCACGGTCCCGCGCTCTTCCGAGAGGATCGCGTCGCCGGGAAACTCGGCGCCGAGCGCCTCGAGGATGAGCCCCTCCGAGCGGCGGTCCATCTCGGTGACCAGGTTGCTCGGGCTGCCCTTGAAGGCGATCTGGCGGCGGTTGCCCGCCTCCGCGCCGAGGAGCGCGCCGGCGCGCCTCGCGGTCTCAACGGCCACCTGCCGGTCTCGGTCGTCCATGGTCGGTCTGATTTTTAGGCTACCACGAGAGGCGTCTTGACAGCCAGGCGACCCGGTGATTTCCTTAGACGAGATGCCGCCCAAACCCATCCCGCGCTCCATCCTGCTCGTCGTCTCCGGCGTCTGCCAGGGCAGCCACGGCCCCGGCGGCTGGGGATACGTGGCGTGCTTTCCCACCGGCCTCGAGCGCGAGGCTCAGGGCGCCGCCGACGAAACCACGGCCAACCGGATGGAGATCACGGCGGCCATCGAAGGCTTCAAATCGCTCGGCGGCAAAGATCGTGGGACGCCGGTGCGCGTGGTGAGCGCGAGCCGCTACCTCGTGGATGGCGCCAAGGAGGGGCGGGATCGGAGCGCCAACACCGACCTCTGGACCAAGCTCGACGCGCAGACGAAGAACCGCTCCGTGGCCTGGGAGTGGGAGCCGCCGAACACCATGCTCTATCAGTCCCAGGCCTACGACTTGGCGCGCCGCGCGCTCAAGCGGTCCCTGGCGAAATGAAGATCCTCGTGATGGGCAGCGGCGGGGTGGGGGGATACTTCGGCGCCAAGCTGGCGCGGGCCGGCGAATCCGTCACCTTCGTGGCGCGCGGCGCCCACCTGGACGCGATCCGGGCGAAGGGGCTTCGGGTCAAGTCCACGACCGAGGGCGAGTTCGTCGTCGCGAGCCCCGCCACCGACGATCCGGCCAGGGCCGGCGTCGCCGACCTGGTCCTCTTCTGCGTCAAGTCTTACGACACGGGGGCTGCCGCGCGGGCCGTCCGTCCCGCCGTGGGCCCCGACACCGCGATCCTCTGCCTCCAGAACGGCGTGGACAACGAGGACAAGATCGGCGAGATCGTCGGCCCGGGACATGTCGTGGGCGGCGCGGCCTACGTCCTCGCCACCATCGAGAGCCCCGGGGTGATCGCCCACGCTGCGGGCGGCCGGATCGCCTTCGGCGAGATGGACGGCTCCCAGACGGCGCGGGCGGGGCAGATCCTGGAGGCGTTCCAGCGCGCCGGAATCCCTACTGAGCTGACGCCGCGCATCGTCCAGATGCTCTGGGAGAAGTACCTGTTCATCGCCGCGCATAGCGGGATGACGGCGGTGACGCGCTGCCCGATCGGCGTGATTCGCTCCATCCCCGAGACCCGGCGCATGTACCGGCTCATCCTGGAGGAACTGGCCGCGGTGGCCAAGGCGGCGGGCGTCGAGCTGCCTCCGGAGACGGTGGACGGGCTGATGGGGGTCGCGGACGGCGTGAGGCCCTACAAGGAGACGTTCTTCCCCCTGCCTCCGCACATGACATCGTCGCTCTACCACGACCTGACCCACAGCAGGCCCCTGGAACTCGAAGCGCTCCAGGGGCACGCCCTTCGCCTCGGCGAAAAGCTCGGCGTTCCCACTCCGGTCCTGTTCTCGGTCTACGCCGCCCTCCGGCCGTACCGCGACGGCGCTCCCGCCTGAGGCGCGCCCGGCCGATGCCCGAGCGCCTCCTCCTCCAGCACCTCCGGCCGTACGCCGGCCGCTACGCCCTGGGGTGCGGGTTCCTGGCCCTCGCCAGCCTCTGCGCGCTCGCCATTCCCTGGATGGTGAAGCGCGCCATCGAGGCGCTTGAGGCCGGCTCGGCCGCGGGAGAACTCCAGGGGTACGTGGCCATCATCCTGGCGCTCGCCGCGGCCCACGGGCTCGTGAGGCTTGGCTCCCGCTTCGCGATCCTCGGGGGCGGGCAGGCGGTGGAGTTCGACTTGCGGAACACCCTCTACGGCCACCTGCAGAAGCTCTCCCTCGGCTTCTACCAGACCCACCGCACCGGCGACCTCATGTCGCGCGCCTCCAACGACCTCTCCGCGGTGAAGCTCCTCGTCGGCTTCGGCGCGCTGAGCCTCATGGCCACGACGATCACCTTCGTCGGAACGCTGGTCGCCATGCTGGCCATCGACCCACGGCTCACGCTCTACGCCATGGCGCCGTACCCGCTCCTGATCCTCCTGGCCAAGCGCTTCAACAGCACCGTTCATCGCCAGTCGCAAGCGGTTCAGGAGCAGCTGGGCGCGCTGTCCGCCCAAGCGCACGAAAACCTGACGGGAATGACCGTGGTCCGCGCCTACACGATGGAGGCCGGCGAACTCCGCCACTTCCAACGGCTGAACGCCGAGTACCTCGCGCGGAGCCTCCGCCTGGCCCGTACCCAGGCGGCCTTCTCGCCTCTCCTCGGGCTCATCGCCGGCATCGGGACGCTGACCATTCTGTGGATCGGCGGCGCGGCCGTCGCGGAGAAGCGGATCACGCTGGGGTCGTTCGTCGCGTTCAACGCCTACCTGGCTCACCTCGCGTGGCCCACCATCGCCCTCGGCTGGACGCTCTCCATCGTCCGCCGTGGCCTCGCGGCGATGGGGCGCATCGCCGAGATTCTCAGCGTCGAGCCCGAGTTCCGCGACGCTGCCGACGCCGTGGAGATCGCCCCCCACGTCAGGAACGCCGCCATCGAGTTCAGGAATCTTTCCTTCGCCTACGAAGGGCGCGGGCCCGCGCTCAGAAACGTGACGCTGACCATCCCGGCCGGGAGCACGCTGGCCGTCGTCGGCCCCACGGGGAGCGGCAAGTCCACCCTGGGGGCGCTGGTCCCGCGCCTCATCGATCCGCCGCCCGGCACCTTGTTCATCGGGGGACGAGACGTTCGCGGGATCCGGCTCGAGTCCCTCCGCCGCGCCGTGGGCTACGTGCCGCAGGATCCCTTCCTCTTCTCGCGCAGCCTCAGGGAGAACCTGGCGCTCGCTGACGACGCGGCCGATGGGAAACGTCTCGCAGAGGTGGCCCGCGTCGCGGGACTCGCGGAGGAGATCGAGGGGTTTCTCCACGGGTGGGAGACCGTCGTGGGCGAGCGGGGCCTGACGGTCTCGGGCGGCCAGCGGCAGCGGGCGGCCCTCGCCCGGGCGCTCCTGGCCGACCCGCCCATTCTGATCCTCGACGACGCCTTTGCGAATGTGGATGCCGCCAAGGAAATGGAAATTCTTCACGCGTTGAGCCAGGTCCTCAGAGGGCGGACCACGCTCATCATCACCCACCGGCTCAAGGCCGCGCGCGAGGCCGACTGGATTGTCGTGCTGGGCGAGGGACGGATCGTCGAGCAGGGGCCGCACGACGCCTTGATCGAACGGGGCGGGCTCTACGCCCGCCTCTGGCGGATCCAGCAGCTGGAGGAGGAAATCTCCCGTGCGTAGCCACGTGGGGGCGAACCAGGCCGACGGCCACGAGGACGAGCTCCTCGGCAAGGCCTACGACTCGCGGCTGGTGGCGCGCCTCTGGGAGGCGACGCGGGCCTACCGGCGGGTCGTCCTCGTCTCGGCGTTCCTCTTCTTCCCGATCGCGGCCCTCGAGCTGCTCCAGCCCTACCTGCTCAAGGTGGCCATTGACTCTCACATCCTGCGCGCCGACTGGGGCGGGCTCACGGGGGTGGCGGGGGTGTTCCTCCTCACGCTCGCCGGCCTCTACGCGCTGCGGGCGCTCCAGAGTTACCTGATGCAGCTGACGGGCCAGCGGATCATGCACGACCTCCGCCACCGCCTCTTCGCGCACGCCCAGAAGATGGACGCCGCCTTCTTTGACAAGAATCCCGTGGGGCGGCTCATGACCCGGATCCTCAACGACGTGGAGGCCGTGAGCGACATGTTCGGCAGCGGAGTGGTCGCGATCCTCGGCGACCTGGTGACGGTCGCGGGGGTCGTCGCCGTGATGCTCGCCATGAACTGGCGGCTGGCCCTCGTCACGTTCGCCCTCGTCCCCGTCCTCGCGGTCTCGGCGGCGTACTTCCGCGGCCAGGCGCGGGACGCCTACCGGGGCCTGCGCACGCGACTGGCGCGGCTCAACGCCTTCCTCCAGGAAAACCTCCAGGGGATGACGGTAATCCAGCTGTTCTGCCGCGAGGGCGCGGAGCAGCGTGCCTTCGTCGCGCTCAATTCCGACTACCGCCGGGCCCAGTTCCGCTCCACCGTCTACGACGCCTCCCTCTATGCCGTGGTGGAGGCCATCGGGTCGGCCGCGGTGGCGCTCCTCCTCTGGTACGGCGGGGGTCAGATCTGGGAGGGGGTGCTGACCTTCGGGGGGCTGGTGGCGTTCATCGAGTACACGAACCGCTTTTTCCTGCCTATCCGGGACCTCGGCGCCAAGTACGCCGTGATGCAGGCCGCCATGGCCTCCTCCGAGCGGATCTTCGGGCTCCTGGATCTCGAGCCGGGCATCCGATCGGGCGCCGCCGCCGCGCGATCGGAAGCCCCGCCGATCATCGAGTTCAAGAACGTGTGGTTCGCCTACGAGGGGGACGAGTGGGTGCTGAGCGACTGCTCCTTCCGGGTGGCGGCCGGCGAGCGCGTCGCGCTGGTGGGAATCACCGGCGCCGGCAAGACGACCATCGCCCGCCTGCTCAACCGCTCGTACGAAGTGGCGCGGGGCAAGGTTTTGGTGGGAGGACTGGACGTCAGCGAGTGGGACCTGACCGCCCTCCGGCGGCGCGTGGGGCTGGTCCCGCAGGATGTCTTCCTCTTCACGGGGAGCGTGGAGGCCAACCTCCGTCTCGCCGCCGACGGCGCGGTCCGCCGCGACGCGCTGGAGCGCGCCGCGGCCGTCGCCAACGCGCGGGGCTTCATCGAGTCGCTGCCCGAGGGGTTCGGGTACGAGATCAAGGAGCGGGGCGCCAATCTCTCGCAGGGACAGCGCCAGCTGCTGGCCATCGCGCGCGCCCTGGTGTACAATCCGGCCGTCCTGGTGCTGGACGAGGCGACGTCCAGCGTGGATCCGGAGTCGGAAGCGCTCATCCAGGACGCGATGGAGCGGCTCCTGGAGGGGCGGACGAGCCTCGTCATCGCTCATCGCCTCTCCACCGTGCAACGCGCGGATCGTGTGTTGGTCCTGCACAGAGGCCGTGTGAGCGAGGAGGGAACCCACGCCGAGCTGCTCCGCCGCGGCGGCCTCTATTCGCGCCTCTACGAATTGCAGTGCGGGAGGTAAAGCGCGCGCGGGATCGGCGGCCGGCGAGAGGCTTCGACCGCGCGGTCTTTCACCTGGTCAGCCAGATCCCCCGGGGCCGGGTGGCGACCTACGGCCAGCTCGCCGCCCTCCTGGGCTTCCCCCGGGCGGCCCGGGCGGTGGGCTACGCCATGAAGCGCTGTTCCCACGGCCTCCCCTGGCAGCGAGTGGTCAACGCCCGCGGCGGGATCAGCCTCAGGGCCAACGTGAGCGGCATGATCACCCAGCGGGTGCTGCTCGCGCAGGAGGGGATCCCGTTCAGGCGGGGTCGGGTGGACCTCGTGCGGTACCGCTGGGGCGGCCCGCGCAGAGTCGCGCGGCTCAGACTTTCGGCTCTGCAGCGGCTCTAGGAGACACTCCATGCGGTTGGGACTCAATCTCGGCTATTCGGGCTCGACGTTCACGCTGAACCTTCCGCTGATCCTGGAAGCCGAGCGCCTCGGCTTTCACTCCGTCTGGGCCGCTGAGGCCTACGGGAGCGACGCCGTGACGCCGGTCGCCTTCGTCGCAGCGCGCACCGAGCGCATCCGCCTGGGGACGGCCATCATGCAGATGCCCGCGCGGACGCCGGCGATGACGGCGATGACCGCCACGACCCTCGACCAGCTGTCCGGGGGGCGCTTCCTCCTGGGGATCGGCGCGTCGGGGCCCCAGGTCGTCGAAGGCTGGCACGGGGCTCCCTACGGCAAACCGCTCGGCCGGGCGCGCGAGTACGTCGCCATCGTGCGCGCGATCTGGCAGCGGGACAGACCGCTCGAGCACAAGGGCGCGCACTACCAGATCCCGTACGCCGGGCCCGACGCCACCGGTCTCGGCAAGCCGCTCAAGTCCATCCTCCACGGCCGGCCCGACATCCCCATCTACCTGGCGGCCATCGGCCCCAAGAACGTCGCCCTGGCCGCCGAGATCGCCGAGGGCTGGCTCCCCGTCTTCTTCTCGCCCGCGCGGATGAAGATCTATCAGCCCTCGCTCGAGGCCGGGTTCGCCCGGTCGGGAGGGAAGAAATCGCTCGCCACGTTCGATATCGCCCCCACGGTGCCGATCGTGCTCGGCGAGGACGCCGCGGCCTGCCGGAGCGCGGTCAAGCCCCAGCTGGCCCTCTACATCGGCGGGATGGGCGCGCGGGGGAAGAACTTCTACAACGACCTGGCCTGCCGCTACGGCTACGAGGACGCGGCCAGGAAGATCCAGGACCTCTACCTCTCCGGCAAGAAGGCCGAGGCCGAAGCCGCGGTCCCCGACGCGCTGGTGGACGAGATCGCGCTCTGCGGCCCGCGCGAGCTCATCAGGGACCGGATCGCCGCCTACAAAGAGGCCGAGGTCACGACGCTCATCTGCCGGACCTCCCAGCCCGAGGTCATCCGACTGATGGCCGAGCTGGCGCTCTAGCACCGGGCGATGAAGCCGGCGGCGCAGAAGGTCCAGGAGGCTTTGGTCTCCCTCGGTCTCGACCGCAGGCTGATCGAGCTACCGGTGAGCGCCAAGACCGCGCGCCAGGCCGCCGAGGCCGTGGGCGTGAGCGTGGGGCAGATCGCCAAGTCGCTGATCTTCACCGCCAACGGCTCGCCCATCCTCGTCATCGCCTCGGGCGACAACCGCGTGGACGAGCGAAAGCTAGAGACGCTAGCCGGCGGCAAGGTCCGGCGGGCCGATCCTGAGACCGTGAGGCAGGCCACGGGCTTTTCGATCGGGGGCGTCCCGCCGGTGGGCCACGCCACGAAGCTGCCGACCTACATCGACCGGGACCTCCTCCGGCACCCGCTGATCTACGCCGCCGGTGGGGTGCCCGAGTGCCTCTTCCCGCTGAGCCCCGATGAGCTCCTCCGGGCCACCGGCGGTCAGCTCGCCGACATCAAACACGCGCCATGACAGGAGGCGAAGGATGAAACTCAACGGCAAAGTTGCGCTGATCACGGGGGCCGGATCGGGGATCGGATGGGCGACGGCTCTCCTCTTCGCCCGCGAGGGCGCGCGGGTCGCCTGCGCCGACATCAACGAGGGCGCGGCCAAGGAGACCGCCCAGCAGATCGAGAAGGCGGGAGGCCAGGCGCTGGCCCTCCGCGCCGACGTTTCCCAAGCGGCGGACTGCCAGGCGATGGTGGAGCGCACGGTGGCCGCCTGGGGCCGCCTGGACATCCTCTTCAACAACGCGGGCGTCCCCCAGGCGCCGACCCCCGTCGAGAACCTCGACGAGGCCACCTTCGATCGGATCATGGCCGTCAACGTTCGGGGGATCTACCTCGGCTGCAAGTACGCGGTCCCCGTGATGAAGAAGCAGGGGGGCGGCGTGATCCTGAACACGGCCTCGACCGCCGCCATCCGGCCGCGCCCTGGGCTCAATGCCTACGGGGCGTCGAAGGGCGCCGTGATCGCTTGGACCCGGGCGCTGGCCCTCGAGCTGGCGTCGAGCAAGATCCGCGTGGTCGCCATCGCGCCGGTGGCCACCGACACGCCGATGCTCCCCGCCTTCATGGGAAAGACGGCCGTGGACCAGCAGGGCCGTGAGGCCATGGTCAGGACCATCCCGCTCGGACGGCTTAACACGCCCGAGGACATCGCCCGCGCCGCCCTGTTCGCGGCCTCCGACGACGCCCAGATGTTCACGGGGACGTGCTTAGAGGTGGACGGGGGGCGCTGCATCTAATATGAAAGTCGTTCCCCTCGCCGCGGAGTCGCTGGGCGTCCGCTCCATGGCCGCCTACGCTGAGTGCGGCGACGCGCGGATCCTGATCGACCCCGGCGCGGCCCTCGCGCCGAGCCGCTACCGCCTGCCGCCGGCCGAGGAGGAGTGGCAGGCGCTCAAGCGCGCCAACGACCGGATCTCCGCGTACGCGGCGCGCGCCCAGACGATCTTCCTCAGCCACTACCACGAGGACCACTTCCGCTACGATCCCCAGCTCTACGCCGGGCGGCGCGTCTGGGCGAAGGACGCAACGCGCATGATCAACCCCGCCCAGGGCCGCCGGGCCGGCGAGCTCTGGAAGGCGATCCGGCCTCACTGCCGGCTCGACTCCGCCGAAGGGCGGCGCTGGCAGTCCCCCGACGTGCTGCTCACGGTCTCGCCGCCGCTGCCCCACGGCGTCGAGGGCACCGGGCTCGGCTACGTCGTCGCCCTCTCCGTGACGGATCGGGCGGAGGGCTTCAGGTTCGTCCACGCCTCGGACGTCCAGGGGCCGCTGTCTGCCGTGGCGACTGCCTACCTGATCCGCGAGCGGCCCCAGCTCCTGTTCCTCTCCGGGCCGCCCTGCTACCTGGAGCGCCAGCTTGGAGTGCAGCTCATCGATCAAGGGATCGACAACCTGCTCAGGATCATCGAGGCCACCGGCTGCCGCGTCATCATGGACCACCATGCCCTCCGGGACCCGGGCCACGGCGAGCGCCTCCGCCGCCTCTGGGACACGAAGCGCGTGGTGACGGCCGCCGGCTATCTCGGGCTGAACGATGCGTTGCTCGAGTCACACCGTTCCGCACTCTGGCAGCGGCGCCGGAAACCCGAGGCGCGCGCGGAGCGGCGCCCCCCGTTGAAACAGGCGATCCCTTCGGATATAGTGAGGCGCCAGATCATTTCCCAACGTGCGAAGGGAGGGAAACACGCATGACCACGGAGACTGAAGTGAAGGTGGGCGACACGGCCCCCGACTTCAAGCTGAAGGGGATCGGGGGCAAGGAGTACGCCCTCGGGGAGTTCAGGGGCCAG
>JACPCF010000110.1 GCA_016179965.1 Candidatus Rokuibacteriota bacterium
GCGGGAGAACAACCGGTTCAACAACACCATGGCCCGCATCGAGGAGGCGTCCCCGCCGGAGGAGCGCGAGCTCATCCAGCGCATCCGCACCGCTCAGGAAGAGGCCATGACCACCGTGGCCGACATCGCCAACCTCGTCCGCGACGGCAGGCTCGACGAAGCCACCAAACTGCAGGTCGCCAAGGAATACCCGCTCTACGTGCAGATCGAAGCGCTCATCAACCAGGTCGTCAAGATCGAGCAGGACAAGATGGATGGCCTCCGCCGCAGCGTCGCCGCCGAGAACCGGCGCGCGCTGATCCTCATGGGCGGGTTCGTCGTGGCCTCGATCGGGCTCGCCCTTCTCCTGGGCTTCGTGATCTCCTGGTCCTTCATCCTTCCCGTGCGCGAGGCCCAGGGCTTCCTGGGCCGCGTGGCCACCGGGGACTTCGGGGCCCGCATTGCCGTCCCCAACCGCGACGAGTTCGGCGTCCTCGCCGACCACCTGAACCGAATGAGCCGCGAGCTCCAGCGCCTCCATGAGGACCAGCGCGCCGCCGCCCGGGAGCTCACCACGCTCAACGAGAAGCTCAAGCGCGCGAGCATGGCCAAATCAGAGTTTCTCGCCAGCATGAGCCACGAGCTCCGCACCCCCATGAACGCGATCCTCGGCTTCACCGAGCTGATGCTGGACGGGATCTACGGCGAGATCCCGCCCTCCCTGAAGGGCCCTTTGACCGACGTCCAGGCCAACGGCAAGCATCTGCTCCGTCTCATCAACGAGGTCCTGGACCTCTCCAAGATCGAGGCCGGACGCATGGAGCTCAGCCTGGGCGAATACTCGGCCCGGGACGTCGTGGAGACCGTCACGGCGTCGCTCCGCTCCCTCGCCGCCGAAAAGGGCCTGGAATTCAGCGCCCGGGTCCCGGAGGACATCCCCCCGGCCGTCGGCGATGCGAAGCGGATCACCCAGTGCCTCATGAACCTCGCGGGCAACGCGCTCAAGTTCACGAAGGAGGGGCGGGTCGAAATCGGCGTCGAGCCGAAGGGCAATACGCTGCTCTATCGCGTCGCGGACACGGGGATCGGCATCCCGCAGGATCAGATCGGCAGATTGTTCGAAGAGTTCCGCCAGCTCGACGCCACCGTCGCCCATGAATTCGGCGGCACCGGGCTCGGGCTCAGCATCACCAAGAAGTTCGTCGAGCTGCACGGGGGCCGCGTCTGGGCGGAGAGCCAGGTCGGCAAGGGGTCCACGTTCTTCTTCTCGATCCCCCTGCGCGTGGACAAGGGGAGGCCTACGTGAGCGCCAAGACCATCCTGTACGTCGAAGACAACGAGTTCAACCGGAAGATCGTCCGCGACCTGCTGGCCCGCACGTCCTATCGCCTGGTCGAGGCGACGGACGGCGAGGCCGGGGTGACCATGGCGCTCCAGGAGTCGCCGAATCTCATTCTCATGGACATCCAGCTGCCCAAGATCTCGGGCCTCGACGCGACGCGCCGGCTCCGCGCCGATCCGCGCACGGCTCAGGTCCCCATCATCGCCATCACGTCCTACGCGCTGAGCGGCGACGATCAGAAGGCCCTCGACGCGGGCGCCTCCGCGTACCTGGCCAAGCCGTACAGCCCCCGGGAGCTGCTCGATCTGATTCGGAAGCTCGCGCCCGAAAGTTGAGGCCCCGAGAGGAGGAAGACCCATGCGAAGCGTTCTCCCGATTCTTGTGGTGATCGGGCTCGCCCTGCCTGCCTTCGCCGGACAGGAGGAGCAATTCACGCCCGAATACAAGCAGGTGCGCAGCTCCTTGGACGCGAAACACACGCCGAAGTTCGTGGCCGCGCCGGACCAGGTCAAGCGGGGGCAATGGTTCGACGTGACCGTGAGCGTGGGGGCCGGCGGCGACCACCCCTCCCTGACCGAACACCACGTCCGGTATATCGCGCTCTACCTGAACACGGCCGAGATCGCCCGCGTCTATCTGCACCCGGTCTACTCCTTCCCGCGGGTCACCTTCACCATTGCGCTGGACGAGGGCGGGATGCTGCGGGCGCTCGCGGAGCCGACCCACTCCGCAGGCTGGGAGGCGTCGAAAAAGATCACCGTGACGCCGTAGGTTCGGGGACGCCCCCCTACTTTCGGGTCATTTCCACCGTCACAGTGGCGGCCGAGGTGTCTCCCACGGTCACGTCCCTCGTCACCGTACCCAGGCTTTCCTGCCAGATCTGGAGCGCGTACTTCCCGGGGGGCACATTGTCGAGGGTAAATTCTCCCTTGTCGTTGGTGACCGCATGGAACGGGTGGCCGGCCACGACCACCCAGGTTCGCATCCAGGAATGAAGATCGCACTCGATCCGGATGATCTCGGGCTCTTTGAACACGATGGAAATCGTCCGGGCTTTCGGGTGCGCTTTATTGAAGGGAGAATTGGCCTTGCTGAAGCTCTTGACGTTATGTAGGAGCCGGTCGCTGTTCAGAAACTCCACGGTACCGCCGGCCGGCACAACGACCACGCGGGGCACGAACGCGCACTGCTTCTGATCGATCTGCGCAGGGGGCAGGGGGGCGTTCCACTTCGCGCCGGGCGGGGGGGTCTGGAGGGACACCACCGCGTAGCGAATGCCGTTGTCAGGCGACAGGATGATGTCTTCGGCCTCCTTTTCCTTCCCGCAGACGTACTGATCGATCGTGACCGGGAGCTTCTGCGGTTTTACCGCCGCTCCCGCGAGCCGGACGGTCCCCTTGATGGTCCCCCCCCAGGCCGTGCCCGCCGCCATCGCCCAGACGACCCCCGCACAGACGACGGCTAAGATCATCCCGACGAAATATCGTCTCATATCACGACCCCTCTCCTCCTGGTGGTACAGCATCGACAGGAGGCCGATAATCCTTATAAGCCTCCACGATCTCGACGGCGGAGGCCGCGCCGGGTATCGTTTCCCTCCCCTATCCGGAGGTCTCTGGAAGGAGCCTGAGCTGCGCCCCGCTACGCCAGGTAGGCGTCCACCTGGATGAGACGCTTGCCGAGCGGGTCCACGCCGAGGCCGAAGGTTTCCAGCGTTTGCGCGCCCAGCAGCTGCGGGGCCTGGTCGGGAGCCATGAACGCGAGGGCGGTCCGTTCCCGACCCTGGAGTCGGGCCCTGACCTCGGCCACGTCCCACGTCACGGTCTCTCCCGATGCGAGGACTACCCGCTGCTGGTCAATGGCTCGATACCCAAGGGAGATCAAGAGGCTCTTCGGGAGACAAAGGTACGAAGCTCCGGTGTCCACAAGCACAGACAGCGTCTTGCCGGGGTCACCGGCGGGGCCAAGCACCTGAATCTCAACCCTAAAAAGTCCCATGATCTGTAACCATTCTACGTGCCGGGCTGCCCGGAAAGCAAAGGGGGCTGCTGGACGTAGGCCATGGAGCAGTCTTTGCCGTGGAGTGTTTCGGCGGTTATCGCCACGGCACTACGGCGCGAGGACGCGCCCGGCGGCCAACGGCTTCATCGCGCCCCCATCCACCACGACCTGGCCGTTGACGATGATGTAGACAATGCCCGTTGGATGGCGGTGGGGATCGGCGTAGGTCGCCTCGTCCTTCACGGTCTTCGGGTCGAAGAGCGCCAGGTCGGCGGCGTAGCCCGTTCGGAGGAGCCCCCGATTTTTGAGGCGCAGCTTGGCCGCCGGCATCCCTGTCATCTTGTTGATCGCCGTCTCCCACGACAGGAGCCGCTGCTCGCGCGTGTAGTGACCCAGGACACGCGGAAAAGTCCCGTACATTCGGGGATGTGGCTTTCCGGGGTGGGGGGCCGGGCCGGCCGAAAGGCCGATCGAGTCCGAGCCGATCATGACGTGAGGGTGCGCGAGTGCCTTCACCACGTTCTCCTCAGCCTGGGAGAAAACCACCATGGCGACCTGGCCCTCACTCTCCACCAGGAGGTCGAGCATCGCCTCCGCCGCCGGCTTTCTCATGCGCTCGCTCAACTCGGAGAGGCGGAGCCCTTCCAGCTCGGGCTTGGAGCAGGTGGCGACCATGATGTCACCCCATCCGAGGCTCCCGTTCACGCTCCGCCAGCCCTCGCCGCCCAGGGCGCACTCCTCGATGATCCGCCGACGCATCGTCCCGTCGGCGATGCGCTCGAGCAGCCGGGCGTTGCCGCCGTCGGGGACCCATGGGGGGAGGAGATTGGCCATCTTGGTGCTGCCGGCCGTGTAGGGATAGACGTCGGCGTGGACATCCACCCCTCGCGCACGGGCATCGCTGACCTTCCGGAGCGCGGCGTCCATCTTGCTCCAGTGCTCGCGCCCTGAGGCTTTGATGTGAGCAATCTGAACGGAGACACCCGCATCCTCCCCAATCCCAATGGCCTCATCGATGGCGGCTTCGAGGGTCTCCGCCTCTCCCCGAATGTGAGAGAAGTAGAGCCCGCCGCGGGGGGCCATGGATTTGGCCAGGGCGATGAGCTCCGGAGTCTGGGCGTAGGCGCTCGGAGGATAGACGAGGCCGGTGGAGAAGCCGAACGCGCCGGCGTCAAGGGCCTCGGCCAGCAGGCGCTCCATGACTCGCTGCTCGTCGGCCGAGGGCGAGCGGTCCTCCGGGCCGAGGGCTGCCAGCCGAAGCGCGCCATGGCCCACGAAGTGCGCGATGTTGATCGAGGGCTTCGCCTGCCGCAGGCGCTCCAAATATTGACCGAACGTCCGCCATTCGACCGCCACCCGGCTCCCGATCTCGCCGATCCACGCCGCCGTCAGCGCCTTGCGCGCGGGGTGGACCGGCGCCGGGGAGAAGGAGCACATTCCCACGACCTCGGTCGTCACGCCTTGGCGGAGCTTGGACTCGGCGGCGGGGCAGCCCAGGTAGAAGAGGTCGGAGTGGGAGTGGATGTCGATGAAGCCCGGGGCCACCAGGAGGCCCCTGGCGTCGATGGCGCGCGCCGCCTCGCCCCCGAGCCCCGGGCCGACCGCCGCGATGGCGTCCCCCGCCACGGCCACGTCGGCCGTGTAGGCGGGGGCGCCGGTCCCGTCAACGACGGTGCCGTTCCTAATCAGCAGCGTCCACGCCATCCTACTGCGCGGCTTCGATGATCTTCACCGACTTCATCTTGTCGCCGGCCTTGATCTTGTCCACGTGCTCCATGCCGGAGACGACCTGGCCGAAGACGGTGTAGCTCCCGTCCAGCTGGGGCTGGGGGCCGAGGGTGATGTAGAACTGGCTCCCCGCCGAATCGGGATCCTGGGCGCGGGCCATGGCCACGGCGCCGCGCACGTGCTTCTGCTTGTTGAACTCGGCCTTGATCTTGTAGCCGGGGCCGCCGGTGCCGTTGCCCTGCGGGTCGCCGCCCTGGACGACGAACCCGGGCACCACACGATGGAACGTGAGCCCGTCGTAGAACCCCTTCTTGGCCAGCGCGACGAAGTTCTCCACGGTCTTCGGCGCGTCTGCGGGGAAGAACTCGATCCGGATCTCCCCGCCCTTCTCCAGCGTGATGACGGCGGTCTGCTTCACCTTTTTCCCCCCTTGCGCATGCACTCCCGCGACGCCGCCGAGGACCCAGGTCAGAGTGACAGCGAGAGCCACCAGGCGCTTGAACACGGCGAGGCCTCCTCTCGTGAAATAGTGGCAGCCATTATATCCCGGTTCCTTGCCGCTCGACCACCCGCGTGGTAGAGTACAAGGGCGCGAGTTCGCGCCATTTTTGTGATCGGGAGGTGGCAGTCCTCATGCCTGTGTGGCCGACCGAGTCTCTCATGCCGTTCGTCCGCTCCGTCTTTCTCGGCTACGCCCTCTGCCTGCTCGGCGGCGTCCTGCTTCTGGCAGCGGCGAGCTACTGGAGCGTGAAGAGCGACGGCGTCCGTCTTCGAGTAAAGCCCGGATGGTGGCGCGCCGCGGTCGCCCTCGGCTTCCTTTCCTTCATCCTCGGAATCGTCTGGCAACTGGGTGGGTACGTGCAAATCGGGGCGGTGACGTGGCCCCGCTGACCTCGCGTCCCGACCTCCGCAACGTCGCCATCATCGCCCATGTGGACCACGGCAAGACCACCCTCGTGGACGCCATGCTCTGGCAGTCGGGCATCTTCCGCGAGAACGAATCGGTCCCCGAGCGCATCATGGACTCCCTCGACCTCGAGCGCGAGAAGGGGATCACGATCATGGCCAAGAACACGGCCATCACCTACCGCGGGACCAAGATCAACATCGTGGACACGCCCGGCCACGCCGACTTCGGCGGCGAGGTGGAGCGCACCCTCACGCTGGTGGACGGCGTGCTCCTCCTCGTGGACGCCGCCGAGGGTCCCCTCCCCCAGACCCGTTTCGTCCTGAAGAAGGCGCTGGAGGCGGGGCTCCCGCCCGTGTACGACCTCTTCATCGATCTGGACGCCCGCCCAGACCAGCTGGACTTCCCCGTCCTCTACACCGACGCCAGGCGCGGGATCGCCAAGCGCGACCCCACCGACGACTCCCGCACCCTGGAGCCCCTCTTCGAGACCCTCGTCGCGACGATCCCGCCGCCCCGCTTCGACCCCGCCGTGGGCCTCCAGCTCCGGGTCGCCAGCCTCGCCTGGGACGATTACGTGGGGCGGCTCCTCATCGGCCGGATCGTCAACGGCACGGTCCGCCACGCCGACCGGGTCGCCATCGTGCGACGGGACGGCAGCGTGGAGTACGCCAAGGTCACGGTCCTCTACGGCTACGAGGGGCTCCGGCGCGTGGAGATCCCCGAAGCCGGGCCGGGGGAGATCGTCGCGGTGGCGGGGATCGAGACCATGGAGATCGGCGAGACCGTTGCCGACGCCGAGAACCCCGTGGCGCTGCCCCTCATCCGCGTGGACGAGCCCACGGTCGCCATGAGTTTTTCCGCCAACGTGTCCCCCTTCGCGGGCCGCGAGGGCAAGTACGTCACCTCCCGACACCTGCGGGAGCGCCTCTTCAAGGAGGCCCTCATCAACGTCGGGATCCGCGTCGAGGAAACCGCTTCGCCGGACACCTTCGCGGTCTCGGGCCGCGGCGAGCTCCAGCTGGCGATCCTGATCGAGATGATGCGCCGCGAAGGGTACGAGATGGAGGTGGGCAAACCCCAGATTATCACGCGCGAGGAGAACGGGACGGTCCTCGAGCCCATGGAGCTCCTGGTCGTAGACTGCCCGGAGGAGTTCATCGGCGTGGTCACCCAGAAGGTGGGGACGCGCAGGGGGCAGCTGCTCCGCATGGTGAACCACGGCACCGGCCGCGTCCGCCTCGAGTATCGGATCCCGGCCCGCGGCCTCATCGGCTACCGGTCGGAGTTCCTGACCGACACCAAGGGCACCGGGCTCCTCAACCATCTCTTCGACGGCTGGGAGCCCTGGCAGGGGGAGATCCCCCACCGAGGGACGGGCGCGCTCGTCTCGGACCGCAGAGGCCGCGCCACCGCCTACGCCATCGACCACCTCCAGCCACGGGGCGAGCTGTTCGTCAGGCCCGGCGACCCCGTGTACGAGGGCATGATCGTCGGCGAGCACGCCCGCGACAACGACCTCGACGTGAACATCACCAAAGAGAAGAAGCTCACCAACATGCGCTCGTCCACGGCGGACGAGGGGATCCGCCTCACCCCGCCGCGCCTCATGAGCCTCGAGCAGGCGCTCGAATGGATCCGAGAGGACGAGCTCCTGGAGGTCACCCCGCAGGCGCTCCGCCTCCGGAAGCAGTCCCTCGCCGGTCGCCGCCGCTTCTAGCCGGCGACCCAGATCACCCCGAGCCGCGCCCGCGCCGCACCTGCCCGCTGACTGTCGTCTGCCGTGATAAACGGCAACCGAATCCCCCCCTCTGACTCGAACAGAAGGGCCGACCCAACGTGAACAGCGTCAAGTGCCCTCAGGCCTCCCGTGCGGACCAGCTCCTCCGCACGAGCCAGAACCAGCGGGGTGACCTCCAACAGCTCCCACATGGGCCGATCGCCGTCCAAACGCGACACGATCGCCGCGAAGTCACGATCAGTCAGGTCCCCGACGGCGTGCCGACGGGCGAAAGCCGACAGGGCCTCGATCGGCATCAGCACCGATGATACCACCCGATAGCGCCGCAGAAGCGCACGTGCCCTTGGGGACCCCGGTTCGGCCACGTACCGCTTCACGATCGCGCTGGTGTCGAAGTACGCCCGCGCCAGCGCCATCAGCGCGCGTTGCGTTCCTCACTGATGGTGTGGGAGATCGGGCGGCCTCTGATGGGGCGTGCCTTAAAGGCCGGCATCCGACCCGGGCGCGTGGCAGGGCGCAGGAGGCCCGCCGCGACCATCTTACGGATCGCGTCCGCTTGCCGGCGGCCGGCCCGCACGGGCTTGATCACGGCAATCGGCTGGCCTCGGTCGGTCAATACGACCTCCTCCCCGGCCTTCACCGCCTTCACCGCTTTCGAAAACCGCTGATTCGCCTCCCGAAGGCCCATCCGCATGAAACCTCTCCCTCCAACGATCTGTTACTACGTCACTACAGTACATCCGCCCCTGGGCGGCCGTCAAGGCCGGTCACCCCGCAGGCGCTCCGCCTCCGGAAGCAGTCCCTCGCCGGTCGCCGCCGCTTCTAGCCGCTCCCCGTGCTATTATAGGCGGCGCCCTATGGCCGCCGCGCTGGTGTCCCTCGCCGTTGCCGATCGCGTCGCCCTCCTCTCGATGGAGCGGCCGCCCGTCAACGCCATGAGCCGGGCCATGATGAGCGAACTGGGGGCCGGCCTCGACCGGGCCGCCGCCGATCCCGCCGTGCACGTCATCGTCGTCACGAGCGGGCTCCCGGGCATGTTCAGCGGCGGCGCCGATATCCGGGAGCTGGAGGGGCTGGACGCGGCCGGCTGCGCGGCCTTCATCGCCCTCGGGCAGGGACTGTTTTCCCGCATGGGCGCACTTCCCAAGCCGATCATCGCCGCCATCAACGGCGCCTGCGTTGGCGGCGGCATGGAGCTCTCGATGGCGTGCGACCTCCGGGTCGCCGCCGAGTCCGCCCGCTTCGGCCAGCCCGAGGTGAACCTGGGCGTCGTCTCGGGATGGGGCGGGACCCAGCGTCTGCCCCGCCTCGTGGGGAAGACGCGCGGGCTCGAGATGCTCCTGCTCGGTGAGCAGATTTCGGCCGACGAGGCGCTGGCCATGGGTCTCGTGAACCGCGTGGTCCCCGACGACATGCTCGTGGCTGAGACGACGGCGCTCGCCCGGAGGCTCGCCGCGAAATCCCCCGTGGCCCTGGCCAAGGTCAAGGAGACCGTCGAGCGCGGGCTGCCCCTTTCCCTGGCCGAGGGGCTTCGCGAAGAGGCGCGCTGCTACGTGGAGGCCTACGTCTCCGACGACGCCAAGGAAGGGCTCCGCGCCTTCCTCGAGAAACGCCCGGCCCGCTTTCCGGGCCGCTGATCGCAGAGGGGTTCGATGCACGTCGGCCACCTTCTGACTCGCGCCGCCCTCAGATACCCCGACCGTCCCGCATGGCTCCAGGGGGATCTGACAATTCCCTTTCGCGAGGCGGAGGCGCGCGTGAACCGCCTCGCCCACGCCCTGCTGTCGCTCGGCGGCCAGCCCGGCGACCGGGTCGCGATGCTCATCCCTAACTGCTACCAGGGGCTCGAGACGCTCCTGGCCCCGATGAAGGCGGGGATGGCCGTCGTCCCGATGAACGTCCGGCTCCACCCGAGCGAGCACGAGTACATGCTCAACGACTCGGGCGCCTTCGTCCTCGTGTACGGAGAGGAGTTCAGCGAGCACCTGGCCCAGGTTCGGGGAAACCTGACGAGCATCAAGCACTTCATCTGCGTCGGCCGGGGCGCCGCGAGGGACCTCGCGTACGACGGGGTCCTGGGCGGCCAGCGCGAGACGCCGCCCGATCCCGCCATAGAGCCCGACGACCTCGCATGGCTCTTCTACACGTCGGGCACGACGGGGCGCCCCAAGGGAGCCATGCTCACCCACCGGAACCTCCTCACGATGGTCGAGCAGTTCCTCCTCAACATCAACCCCGCCCGCCCCGACGATGTCCTCCTCCACGCCGCGCCGATCACCCACGGTTCAGGATGTTCCATCTTCCACCACATCGCCGTCGGCGCCGCCAGCGCCTTCCCCGCGACGCGCTCCTTCGACCCGCCGAAGATCTTCGAGGCCATCCAGCGCTACCGCGCCACCACGATGTTCCTCGTCCCGACGATGATCAACCTCGTCCTGGCGAGCCCCGACAGGGGCAAGTACGACCTCTCAAGCCTCCACACGATCTTCTACGGCGGCGCGCCGATGTACGTAGAGCAGCTCCTGGAGGCGGTGCGCACCTTCGGCCCGGTCTTCGTCCAGCTCTTCGGCCAGGGCGAGGCCCCCATGACCTGCACGAGCCTCCCCAAGGAGGAGCACCTGGCGGGCGACGATCCCGTGAAGCTCCGGCGCCTGGCGTCGGCAGGGCGCGAGACGACTGCGGTGCGCGTCCGGATCGTGGACGACGAGGACCACGAGGTTCCTCCCGGCAAGATGGGGGAGATCGTGGTGCGGGGCGACCTGGTGATGAAGGGGTACTGGCACAAGCCCGAGGCGACGGCCGACACCCTCCGCGGCGGCTGGCTCCACACGGGCGACATCGGCTACCTCGACGCCGACGGCTACCTCTACATCACGGATCGGAAAAAGGATATGATCATCAGCGGCGGGTCCAACATCTACCCCCGCGAGATCGAGGAGGTCATCTGCCAGCATCCGGCGGTCTTCGAGGTCGCCGTGGTCGGCGTGCCGGACGAGAAGTGGGGGGAGACGGTGAAGGCGCTGGTCGTCACCCGTGAGGGCAAGCGCGTCAGCGAAGCCGAGATCATCGAGCACTGCAAGCGTCACCTGGCGTCGTACAAGAAGCCGCAGTCCGTGGAGTTCCTGCCGGCCCTGCCGAAGAACGCCTACGGGAAGGTGCTGAAGCGGGAACTCCGCGACAGGTATTGGGCCGGCAGGCAACGCAACGTGTGAGAGGAGAGCCCGATATGAGAGCCGTCGCGATCATCGGCGTGGGGTCCACCCCGTTCGGCAAGCTCGAAGGGATGGGCATCCTGGACCTGGCCGTCTCGGCCTGCCGCGAAGCGCTCGCCGAGTCCCGCGTGCCGCGAGAGAAGATCCAGGCCTGTTACCTCGGCAATTTCGTCGGCGAGCGCCTCGCCAGCCAGGGAGCGCTGGCGGGCATGGTCGTCAACCGCCTCGGCCTCACGGGCATCCCCGCGACGAAGGTGGAGGGCGCGTGCGCCTCGGGCGGGATCGCGCTCCGCCAGGGCCTCCTCGGAATCGCCCTCGGCCTCTACGACTTCGTCCTGGTCGCCGGCGTGGAGAAAATGACCTCGTCCCCCACCGCCGAGGTCACGGCCGCGCTCGCCACGGCCGGCGACGAAGAGGGCGAGATGCGAACGGGCCTCACTTTCCCCGGCGCCTTCGCCATCATCACCCGCGAGCACATGGCCCGCTACGGCACCACGCGCGAGCAGATCGGGCTGGTCTCGGTGAAGAACCACGGCCTCGGCGCCTCCAACCCCAAGGCCCAGTTCAGAAAGCCCGTCACCCTCGACGAGGTGCTCGCCTCGCGGCTCATCGCCGACCCGCTTCGGCTCTTCGATTGCCCGCCCATCTCCGACGGCGCGGCGGCGGCGGTCCTCTGCCCCGCCGAGTGGGCGCGCGACTTTCACCCCAAGCCCGTGCGCGTTCTCGGCAGCGGCCACGCCACCGGGCCGGCCACCCTCTGGGAGATGGAGGACATCACGTCGTTCCCGGCCACGGTGAAGGCGTCGCGCGAGGCGTATCAGATGGCCGGGGTCACCTCCGCCGACGTCCAGGTAGCGGAGGTCCACGACTGCTTCACGATGGCCGAGATCATCGCCACCGAGGACCTCGGGTTCTTCCCCAAGGGCAAGGGCGGACCGGCGGTGAAGGACGGGCAGACCGGCCCCGAGGGCGAGGTGGCCGTCAACCCCTCCGGCGGCCTCATCGCCAAAGGGCATCCCGTCGGCGCCACCGGGTGCGCCCAGGTCTACGAGCTGGTGAAGCAGCTCCGCGGCGAAGCCGCCACCCAGGTGCGCAACTGCGAGATCGGGCTCACCCACAACCTCGGCGGCACAGGCGTGGTCAGCACCGTCACGATCCTGGGGAGGATGTGATGCTTCAGGGCCGTCGCTGCGCCGAGTGCGACAAGCTCTCCCTGGACGCGGGCCGTCCGTGCCCTTTCTGCGGGAGTCAGGGGGGAAGCGCCGTCGCTCTCTCGGGCCGCGGCCGCCTCGTCTCCTGGACGGTCATCCGCGTCGCCCCCGGCCGCTACGCCGCCGAGGCCCCGTACACCGTCGGGCTCCTGGAGCTCCCGGAAGGCCTTCGCCTCACCGCCCGCCTCGAGGCCGACCCCGAGCAGTTGTCAGCGGGCCAGGCCCTCACGTTCGCCTCCCTCGACCCCGCCCGCGGCCCGATCTTCCGCCCCGCCTGAGCCATGCGCGCGGCGGTGTTCCACGGCCCTCGCGACATTCGCCTGTCCGAGGTGCCGGATCCCACCCCCGAGCCCGGTCAGGCCGTCATCCAGGTCCAGCTGGCCGTGCTGGAGGCGGCCGACACGCCGTCGAGCCTTCGGACGGCCGTCGCGGCCGCCCGCAAGGGCGGAAAGATCGTCGTCCTGGGGGTGTTCCAGGAAGAGGTGGCGCCCGCCGCTTTGAGCGACTCCTCCCGGATCAAGGCGAGGAGCTCGCGCTTCAGCTCGTTGAAGGTCGCGGAGGCGGTCTCTTCGATCGAGCGAGGGCGAGGCAGCTCAACGGCGAGCCGGCGCTTGATCCGCCCCGGGCGGGCCGTCATCACGTAGACGGTATCGGCGAGGAGCAGGGCCTCCTCGATGTCGTGGGTGATGAAGAGCACCGTATCAACGCCTCATGGGCGCCGGGGGGGTAGTCGTAGAACCCTTTGCCCGCCACCACCCGCTCTGGCCGGCCGGTGGCTGAGGCGATCGCGGTGATCGAGAGGCCCGAGGTGTCGGTGGAGAGGATCGCGCGGGGCGGAGCCAGGCGATCCAGAGCGCCAAACAGGGCCTTGATCCCCGCCCCGATCACTGCAATCCGCATTATTGACCCTCCACGGCGATCTCGATCGGGCCGCCCATCCGGGGGCTACCGCCCGCGGTCATGCCTCCGGTGGCCATGGGGCGGGGCGCCGCGCCGGGGGCCGCCGCGGGCCTGGAGCCGCCGCCGGCGCTCCTCCGCGTAGCGGCGCCGCTCCTCGGCGGTGGGCTTGATCTCGGGGAGGAAGAGGTCGTCCTCGGCCCACTCGACCGGGATCTTCTGGTTGATGAAGCGCTCGATCGGCTCGAGCAGGAGCGCCGTTGCCTCGTCCACGAGGCTGATGGCCTTGCCGCTGGCCCCCATCCGCGCCGTCCGCCCGATCCGGTGGACGTAATCCTCGGCGTCCTGGGGGAGATCCCAGTTGATCACGTGGCTCACGCCCTCGATGTGGAGGCCCCGCGACGCCACGTCGGTGGCCACCAGGACGGGCAGCTTCCCCTCTTTGAACTCGCTCAGGATCCGCAGCCGCTTTTTCTGATCCACGTCGCCGGTCAGCGCGAGCGCGTGCCAGCCGTTCCGGCCGAGGCGGTCTTCGAGCCGCCGCGCCGCCTCGCGCGTGTTGGTGAAGATCAGAATCCGGCTCCCGCCCTCGCGCTTCAGGAGGCCCAGGAGGAGGTTGAACTTCTCCTCCCGGCTGACGTGGTAGAGCAGCTGGATCGCCGTCTCCACCGTCTTCTGCTGGGGGGCGATCGTGATCTGGGTGGGGTTGTTCATGAACTCCCACGTCAGCTCGAGGACCCGGAACGAGAGCGTCGCCGAGAAGAGGAAGGACTGCCGCCTCTCGTGGGGCGGGAGCCGTCGGAGAATGAAGCGCAGATCCGCGATGAAGCCCATGTCGAACATCCGGTCGGCCTCGTCAATGACCAGCACCTCCACCTTCCGGGGGGACCAGACATTCTGCTTGAGGTAGTCGATGAGGCGGCCCGGCGTGCCGACAAGCATGTCGCAGCCGGCCCGGAGCTCGTCCCGCTGCTTGGCGTAGTCGATGCCGCCGTAGACGGAGAGGATCCGAAGGCCTGTGTGCCGGCCCAGGAGCCGGGCGTCGGCCTCGATCTGGACGACCAGTTCCCGGGTCGGGGCGATGATGAGCATCCGGGGGCCCCCGCGCGGCTCCCGCGCCTGCAGGAGGCGCGTGAACCCGGCAATCAGGAAGGCGGCGGTCTTGCCCGTCCCGGTCTGAGACTGGCCGGCCACGTCCTTGCCCCGGAGGGCGACCGGCAGGGCGGCCTCCTGGATCGGCGTGCACTCGACGAAGCCGGCGCCGCGGATTCCGGCGAGGACCGGCTCGGGGAGGTTGAGGGTGGTGAAGGGAAGGGCCAGGGCTAACTCTCCGCGTCGATCAGCTTCGCCTTGACGAGCGCCGCCTCCAATGCCCCCATGGCTTTCTTGAGCTGGGGGAAGAGCTCGGGGTTCAGCGTGACCCCCTTCTTCTTCTCGATCGTGGCGATTACCTGATCCATGTCAGTCCCCCCGGTGCGTCACGCTGACGCTTCAGGGACCGGCTCGGCCGCCGGCCTCGGCCGCCGGCCGAAGACCCGGGCCGAGATGATCCCCAGCTCGTAGAGGAGGATCATGGGGCCCGCCATGAGGGACTGGTTGAAGATATCCGGCGTGGGAGTCAGGATCGCCGCCACGACGAAGGTCAGGAGGATCGCATACTTCCGGTTCTTCGCCAGGAACTGCGGGGTGACCAGCCCCACGCGCGCGGCCAGCGTGATGGCGACGGGCAGCTCGAAGATCGCGCCGAACGCGAGGGTGAACTTCAGCACGAAGTCCACGTACGACCCGACGGAGATCATGGGCGTCAGGTCCGGACCGGGGAACGACACGAGAAACCGCATCGCGAACGGGATCACCACCAGCTGGGCGAAGGCGGCGCCGATCAGGAAAAACAGCGAGCCGACGATCACGAACGGCGCCGCGAAGCGCTTCTCGTGCGCGTGGAGCCCCGGCGCGACGAACGCCCAGACCTGGTAGAGCACGACCGGAATCGCCAGGACGACGCCCGCGATCAGCGCCACCTTCATGTACACCCAGAACCCCTCGGTGGGGGTCAGGAACACGAGCTTCGCCCCGGGAATGGCCGCCTCGAACGGCCGCCGCACGAACTTCATGAGGCGCTCGGCGAAGCTGAGCGCGATCAGAAGCCCCACGAGGACGGCGACCACGCTCCAGAGGATGCGCTTGCGGAGCTCCCCCAGGTGCTCGAGGAACGACATCTTCGGGTCGGCGGGATCCGTCATGTCCTACCAGTCCGTGATGAAGTGGCGGAGCACGCCGACGCCCTTCCCGGGGGCGAACCCCTCGCGAATCGCCCGCGTCACGTAGGCCTTCGCGTCCCGCACCGCCTCGGGGAGCGGGCGGCCCTTGGCGAGCCCGGCGGCGATGGCGGCCGAAAAGGTGCAGCCGGTGCCGTGGGTGTGGGGCGAGTCGATCCGGGGCGCGCTGAACGCTGTGAACTCCCGGCCGCTGAACAGAAGGTCCACCGCCTCGCCCTTCAGATGGCCGCCCTTCACGAGGACGTGGCGCGGCCCCAGTTTGGCGATCCGCCGGGCCGCCTCCTCCATGTCCTCGCGCGTGGCGACCGCCATCTCCGCCAAGGCACCCGCCTCGTGGAGGTTCGGCGTGACCACGAGGGCCAGCGGCAGGACCTCGCCCATCAGGGCCTCCCGGGCGTCCGGCTGGAGGAGGGGGTCGCCGGACTTGGCGATCATCACGGGATCCACGACGAGCCTCTCCACCCGGTGCTCCTTGAGCTTGGCTGCGACGGCGCGGATGACGCCGGCCGTGGAGAGCATCCCGGTCTTGGCGGCGTCGGTCCCGAAGTCGGAGAGGACCGATTCGAGCTGCGCCGCCACGAACTCGGGCGGCAGGTTCTCCACGCCCTGGACGCCGACGGAGTTCTGCGCGGTGATCGCGGTGAGGACCGACATGCCGAAGACGCGGTAGGCCGAGAACGTCTTCAGGTCCGCTTGAATCCCCGCGCCGCCCCCGGAGTCAGAGCCGGCGACGGTCAGCGCTCTCGGAATTCCCATGCGCGCGCTCCCACCACCGTGTAGAGGCTCCCCACGACCGCCCCCCGCAACCGGCTCAGTATACGCCGCGGGTTCCAGGGGGACAACCCCGCGGGATCACCAGCGTGAACTCTCCACGAACCCCGCGTTCCTTGAAATGACGGATCAACCCTGCGGCGCTCGCGGTGACGATCTCCTCGAACTGCTTGGTGAGCTCCCGCGCCACCACCAGCTCCACGTCGCCAAACACCTCCCCGATCGCCTCGAGCGTCTTGAGCAGCCGGTGGGGTGATTCGTAGAGCACGACCGTCATGTCGAGATCCCGGAGGGCCTTGAGCCGGTTGAGCCGCCGCCCGGGTTTCACCGGAAGGAACCCCTCGAAGACGAAGCGATCGGCGGGCACTCCCGCCGCCGACAGCGCGGCGATAACCGCCGAGGGGCCTGGGACAGGGACGATGGCGCAGCCCGCGGCGCGCGCCTCCCTGACGAGGAGGAATCCCGGATCCGAGATGCCCGGCGTCCCGGCGTCGGTGACGAGCGCGATGGCCTTGCCCTCGGCGAGCAGCCGGAGGAGCTGCCGTCCCTTCTGGCGCTTGTTGTGCTCGAAGTAGCTGGTCACGGGCGTGGCGATCCCGAAGCGCGTCAGCAAGGTCCTCGTGCGGCGGGTGTCCTCGCACGCGATCAGGTCCACGTCCCGGAGGGCGCGGAGCGCCCGCGGCCCCAGGTCCTCGAGGTTGCCGATCGGCGTGGCGACGACGTACAGCGTGCCGCTCATACACTCGGAGGGGGGCTCCGCCCCCCTTCCGATTCCTCCCCCCGGAGACAGAAATAAAACGCGCCCCGACGGGGGCGCTGCGACAGG
>JACPCF010000111.1 GCA_016179965.1 Candidatus Rokuibacteriota bacterium
TCGCCAGCGCTTGTCTTCGCCCGTGATGGTACTCGGACAGCTAATCGAACGAGCCGAAAGTCCAACCAGCATTTTCACGAGCTACGCGGTTTCTTTCCGGCTATTCTCTCAAAGAGGGGTTGACACCTCCGCCTAAACCCTTTCCCCTCGGAGGAACGCCGTTGCCGGTTATCTGGCACGTAAGGACCTCCCTCCCTCACCAAATCTCTCATTCTCTCGTAGAGCTCGATTTCCCGCCGGAAGACCATTGGCCTCGAGATCCTTTAAGTTCATGCCGAGGAATGCGGGGATGGGAGCTGCGGCTGGGGCTGTGGCGGGCCGCTGGTTTCGGTAAAGATCCGCGAGAACCCGTCTGCGGGCCGGACACCTGCGGCTAGCGGCTCGGACTCCCAGTTAGCGCTGGCTGGCCCGCCAGAGTCGGGCGTTGGTCCGAAGCTCCTCCACGGTGGTCATCCCTACGCAGATAGAGTGGGCGTAGGGGAAGCGGAAGGCCCAGCGAAGGGCAGGAGCGACCTCCGCACCGGTGACCTGGCCCGAGCCCAGCGCTTTCATCCCGTACACCCCTCGACCGCTCTGGTAGAGCCGCCGGATCACCGCCACCATCTCCCGCGGCCTGGCGTCTTTCATCCAGGCGCCGGTCTTGTTGACCACAACCAGCGCGACATCCACCTCGGGGAGGGCAAGCAGCCGACTCAGAACTTCGCGGCTGTGCGAGGAAACCCCGACAGCCTTGATCAGGCCTGCCTCCCGGGCCTGGGCGAGGGCCTCTAACGCGGGCTCTTTGGTCTCCAGCTCCCTTAGGGAGTCAACCGCGTGGAGGAGAAAAATGTCCACCGCCTCCACCCTAAGCTCCCGC
The DNA here is from genome assembly GCA_016179965.1 of Candidatus Rokuibacteriota bacterium. Lineage (GTDB taxonomy): Bacteria > Methylomirabilota > Methylomirabilia > Rokubacteriales > CSP1-6 > CSP1-6. The sequence continues at coordinate 857 of JACPCF010000111.1, forward strand.
AGGGCTTTGGTGACTGACCGGCGCGCCCCTGTCGCGGTAGCAGCATACGTCTTGGTGGCGATGACGACGTGCTCCCGTCCAACCTCTCTCAGCGCCCGGGCCACCTGGGGGTGGGTGCCGTAGTCGTCGGAGGTGTCCCAGAAGTTCACCCCGAGCTCGTAGGCCCCCACCAGGAGCCGCGCACCTGGAGCCACCGGGCCGTCCAGGTAGCCGGTGCCAAAGGCCAGGCGGGAGACCTTCAGTCCTGTCCGACCTAATTCCGCACGCGCGATCGTCTCTCTCCTCATGCGTCCCCTCCTGGGTGCTCCCCAATGTATAGCACGCCTTGGGCCGGCCGTGTTTCCGCACCCGACAGCACGAGGGTCGAGGTATTCCGATCGTTATGGTCAATGGGATCCCTACCTGATCCTTCATATAAACAGCCACCTCATCAAAGGCCGGCCGCCCAAGTATCGATGCAGTGCGTCGGACAAAACCTGCGACATGGTCCTACCTGCCGTGGGACCACGCCGAGAACCGGCGAGTGCCCATCGAGCACCTCAAGAGCACCGAGCAGAAGTGGGGGCCGCGTGAAAACCAACAGCCTCCTGAGTGATCCCAGGAGGCTGTCCGCCTGCAAGTGGTTACGGGGGCTGGATACGCCGAATGCTACACGGAGCCTGAAACCTACTGGATCGACCTATAAGCCTGGCTGAAATCCGCGGTAAATCTCTGAAGGCTCACTCGATCAGCTGGTCCGCCCGGAGGAGGACGGACGGGGGGATCGCGAGCCCGAGGGCCCTGGCCGTCTTGAGGTTGATGACCAGCTCGAACTTCGTCGGCTGCTCCACGGGCAGGTCGGCGGGCTTGGCACCTTTAAGGAAGGATCTTATCCACAAAGTCTCCGGCACGTCGGTACTCGCCACGAAGGTTTGAGTCATAAGCCATGAAGCCCCCATCCTCCACGAACTCCCGCCTCCAAAAGATCGCCAGCAGTCGGCCCTTTGCCGCAAAATTTACGATCTGCCTTCGCTGAGCGAGGAAGATCTGGTCGCCGAGCACGACGAACGCGCCGGCGCGCCCTCTTGTCATCGCCGAGAATGCGCTCTCGAGCTCTTGTGGATCTCGCGCTTCCACGAGCTGAAGCTGCACGCCGAAGATCCGCCCTGAAAATCACGCTCCGACCGGTGTGCCCGAGAATGTGGCCGCAAGGCGCTCAGAACAACCCAGCATCACCCCTCGCGAGCCAACGAGAGAAAGAAAAACCCGCTGGCAAGTTCGCGACTTGCCAGCGGGTTCGAGGTCGCGCGCCAGCATGTGAGGCCAACGCTCTGCCAACTGAGCTAATCTGCGGGACCGCCGTCAAGTCCAGGCGCGGACGGCGCGCTCAGGGTCCCGAGATCTGGATCGAGCGCGCGTTGGTCGGCGTTGTCGCCGTCCACCTGGGCGATCAGGTAGTAGGTCCCCGCGGCCGTCCCCGCCGGGATCGTCAGGGCGGCCCCGGGAAATCAAGAGCGCGCCCCCAGCACTCGCCCCAGGCGTGCCAGGATGCGGTCGGCGTGGCTCCCCCGCCAGTAGATGCGGCCGCAGCCGGGGCAGCCGACGAAGCGGTCCTGCGTGGCGAAGACGTACTCCGGCACCCGCCCCTTGAGGGATTCCTTCGGGCGATCCGCGAGACGGGCGTTGCACTCCAGGCAACGGGAGAGGAGATCGTCACTGGCGGGGGTCAGGGCGAGGCGCTCGATCACCTCGACGATCTGGGGCTCGACCTCCGTGGCCTGGATCAGCAGCCCACGCGCCCCCGCCAGACGGGCCAGCCGCGTGTCGCGCGTGAGCAGGGTGCGTGCCTCGGCATGGGCCAACTGAAGGAGGGTCCGGTCCTCAGCGACCTTGAAGTAGAGCGTGTCGTAGCCCAGGGCGCGGAGCCAGCGGGCCAGCTTGCCCAGCATGCTGTCGATCACGAACCGAGGCGTCGCCACGGCGGCGCGCGCCGCTGACCTCATCTATCGGGCGATCTACCGTGGCCTGCTGACTCACCTTCCCGAGCCCACCGCCGTGGCGCTCGGTCAGGTCGGGCTCCGGTGGCTCCCGCTCGATCGGCTTGCCATCTTCCGCTCGTCGGATCCCCGCCTCGCCGTCACGCTCGGCAGCGTGCGGCTGCCGAACCCGCTGATCCTGTCGTCCATGTACGACGACCTGACCATCCTGCGGCGGGCGATGGGTCTGGGCTTCGGGGCCGTGACCACCAAGAGCATCACGCTCGGGCCGCGCCCGGGCCATCCCGAGCCCAACCTGGTCAGGATCGAGACGAGCGCAGGGCCCGGCCTGATCAACTGCAACGGCTTCAAGAACCCGGGGCTCGACGCCTACCGCGCGGCCCTCCCCGGGCTCCCCCACCGCGTCCCCCTGATCGTGTCGGTGGCCGGAGAGTCGGTGGAGGAGTACGTGACGCTCGTCCGCACGCTGGGGCCCTTCGGGGAGCTGGTCGAGGTCAACATCTCCTCCCCCAACACGGCCCTCGTCTACCAGTGGAGCCAGAAGCCCGACGAGGTGCGGGCCCTCTTCAAGGCCCTCCGCGCGGCAACCACCAAGCCCCTGATCGTAAAGTTGTCGCCCGACTTTAGCGACGCCAATGAAACGGCCATCATCCCGGCGGCGCTCGACCATGGCATCGGCATCGTCAACTACGGAAACACCCGCCGCGTCCCGGAACCCCGGCTCTCCCAGGGGGCGGGAGGGCTTTCGGGACCGGAGCTCTTCCCCGACGCGCTGGAGAACGTGCGCCGGATCCGCCGGCGCTTCGGCGAGCGCGTGGAGATCATCGCCACGGGGGGGATCGACGAGCCAGAAAAGGCCTTGTCCGCGCTGGAAGCGGGGGCCAAGGCCTGCGGCTACTTCACGGGATTCATCACCCGGGGTCCCCTCCTCGCCCGACGCATCCTCGATCGGCTCTCGCGCGAGCTCGACCGGCGCGGACTTGGGCGTCTGGACGATCTGAGGGCCCGGCAGGGGGGTGTGTGATACCCACAAGTTATCCACTTATCCACAGGAATCCACAGCGGCGGAATTCGCACGTCCTGACGCGCTTTCTCGACCGGGAGCGCTGAAAACGACGGTCCCGTCGTCCACACGCGAGGGGGAGCACGAGAATTTCGCGCTCTGGTGAGGCTTCGCAGAGGTCCCCTCGCGCGAAGTCGCGTCGCATGCGGAGAAACGAGGCCTTGACAATTTTTTCGCGCGCAAATAAGGTTGACGCGTTGTTGATGCTTTTATGATTTCGCGTCGCATTTTTGACGGGCGGTGAACGCGGTGAAGCAGAGCACGACGGAGATCGCTCATGGAGGCCAGCCGGAAACCACTCGCGAAGATCGAGGGACGGCGACGGTTGCGGATCAGCGGGCTCACGATCGCGTGGCGGGGGACGCCGAACCTGGATGACTGGGTGGCTTACATCGTCCAAGGAACCAAATCGAAGAAGTTGATTCTGGCCGACCACGTGTCGGAGCGGAAGGTCAAGGCGCTGCTGGGTCGGATCCAGACGATGCCCAAGAAAGAGGTGGAAAAGCTCGCCAAAGGGTAGGCGCTCGGGGGAGCGCCTAGAGCGAAAGCGGCCTGACGGTCGCCACCGCCGCCGGGTTTGTCTGCCAGACGGCCGGATCGGCGTCCACGAACAGTTCCAGGCCGTTGCCGTCCAAATCCTCGAAATAGATCGACTGGCTCACCTGGTGATCCGAGATGCCCAGAATGGGCACCCCGTGGGCCTCCAGGTGGGCCCGGGCCGCCCGTAAGTCTTCCAGGCTGTTCCCGATCTTGAAGGCCACGTGGTAGAGGCCGACCGCTTCCCGGGACGGTCCGGGGGCGTCCGGTTCCACCTTCAACACGGCGATATCGTGGTGATTCGTCCCGGCCGAGAAGAACACCATCCGATCGGCAAAGCGCGCGACCTCCTTCAGCCCGAGGACGTCCCGGTAGAACTTGGCGGCCCGTTCCAGGTCCCGCACCTTCAGCACCACGTGTCCCACACCCTGAATTTTCATCGTTCTCTCCTATAGAACGCCTCTTTGAGCCAGGCTGACGAATCGGCCCTTTCCCACGACGAGGTGGTCGTGAATCCTCAGATCCAGGAGTCGGGCGCACTCCGCCAGCTGACGGGTCAAACGAAGATCCTCCTTGCTGGGGGTGGGGTCCCCGCTCGGATGATTGTGCACCAGGATCAGCGAGGCCGCCGACTCCAGGATCGCGGGCTTGAACACCTCCCGGGGATGAACCAAGCTCGCCGAGAGGGTCCCCTCCGACACCACGACATCTTTGAGCAGCCCGTTTTGCGCGTCCAGGAGGACGACCCGGAACACCTCCTTCTTCAAGTCTTCCATGAGAGGCCCGAAATGGGCAAAGACGAGTTCCGGACTTCCCAGCGTGACCTTGCCGTCACTGCCGCGTGACCGGATGCGTCGAGTCAGCTCGAAGGTGGCCGCCAGCCTCACCGCCTTCGCCCGGCCGACCCCCCGAATCCGCATCAGCTCGGCCACGCCCCGCCCGGCCAACCCCGACAGGGAACCGTATTGTGCCAGCATCTCACGGGCGACGTCCACGGCCGTCCGGCCCCTCGTCCCGGTTCCCAGCTGAAGGGCCAGGAGCTCGGCGTCGGCCAGGGAATCGGGACCCTTGAGATAGAGCCGCTCCCGGGGCCGCTCGCTGGCAGGCCAGTCGCTGATTCGTGAAATCGGGCTCATGGAGGTCAACGAGCCTCGTATCACGACGGGGGGAAGCCGTCAATGCCGAGAAAGCGATACGGTCAGCCCTCGATCACGATCTCGCGCGGCTCGTCCCCGAGTCCCGAGATCCTGACCGTGACCGCGTGGGGCGGGAGCAACGGCAGGAGCTTGTCGGCCCACTCCACCACCGTCACACCCTCCCCGTAGAAGAGCTCCTCCAGCCCGAGGTCGAGGAGCTCGGCGAGGCTCGTCGTCCGGAAGGCGTCCACGTGATACACGGGCAGGCGCCCCCGATACTGGTTGATCAGGACAAAGGTGGGGCTCGTGGCCGTCTCGGTGACTCCCAACCCCCGCGCGAGTCCCTGAAGAAAGCAGGTCTTGCCGGCGCCGAGCTCTCCGATCGTGGCCACCACATCGCCCGCCTTGAGCCGCCGGCCCAGGGCTTCGCCGAGCCGCTGGGTCTCCTCCGGGCTCCGGCTCTCGTAGCGGAGCATCAAGGGAACCTCACGCTGACCCCCGTCCGGAAGGCGTAATCCGGCCCCCGTCCGGTGAGCGAGGTTTCCACGGCGGCATCCAGCGCGATCTGATGGGTCAGGAGATAGACCAGGCCGGCATCCAGGCCCAGAGCGTCGCGCCCGTCCCGCTCCTCCCGCGAGGCGAAGAACAGCTCCACAAAGGCGGACAGACGGTCGGTGAGGGCGCGTCCCAGCGAAGCCGCGACGAGGGCCTGGAGCAGGTACCCGTTCGGGCGAGTCTGTCCCACGGCGGTCAGGCCGGCGTTGACATCAAGGCTCAACTCCCACGGCAATCCCAGGCTGGCGAGGGCCGTGAGGCCGAAATCGGGACGCTCGGAGCCGATCGGAGCGTCGGCGATCGGAAACTTCACGAAGGGTTGAACGCCGAGCGCCGGCCACCAGCGCCCTTGCTGAGCGTCGAGGAAGCGGTACCTGAAGCCCAGCGTCAGATCCCCGTGGTCGGTGTCCTCTTCCGCTCCCCGCAGCCGGACCAGGGGCTCGCCCTCGAGCCGGACCTCGAGGCGGTCGCTGAGCCCGGCGCGGAGCAGCGCCTGGATGGCGAGGCGGCGCTCGGCGGGGCTCGCCGCGATGGGCGTGCGCGCGTACTCGAGGCCCGCCTCGAACTGGAAGGCGCCGAACGGGACCGTCTGGGTGTTGTCGGCCCGGTCGGGACGGTCAGGCCCCACGACCTCCGACTCGGCGCTCACAGACACGAGGGCGCCGGACGCGAGCAGCGTCCCGACAGCGAAGACCGCGCCCCAGATTCTCACCCCCGGCAGGCTCTAGCCGCCGGCCTGGAGCCTGAGGATCGCCGCGGGAATCGCCTCCAGAATGTCGCCGGCAATCAGCCCTTCCTCGCCCTTGTCGTCCCGGGCCAGATCCCCCGCCAGGCCGTGGAGATAGACGGCGGCCTGAAGCGCCTCCACGGGCCCGAGGCCTCGACTCAGGCAGGCGCCTACCATCCCGGTGAGCACATCGCCGGAGCCCCCGCTGGCCATCCCCGGATTACCCGTCGGGTTCACGAAAACCTTCCCCGAGGGATCCCCAATGACGGTGCGAGCCCCCTTCAGAGCGACGAACGCCCCGTAGCGGTGGCAGAACCCCCGGACCGTCTCGATCCGGTCCGCCTGAACCTCCGGCACCGTCATCCCCACCATCCGCGCCATCTCTCCGGGATGGGGAGTCAGGCAGCGGGGGGCGGGAGCGCGCTTCAAGAGGTCGAGGTGGACGGCGAGAGCGCTGAGGCCGTCGGCGTCCACCACCATCGGCCGCGCCACCTCGGCCACCAGTTCCCGGGCCAGGGCGAGCGTCTCCTGATCAAGCGAGAGCCCCGGTCCCAAAGCGACGGCCTCGACCCGCCCCGCCAGGTCGAAGAGCCGGTCCTTGGCCTTCAGCCCCAGCGACTGCGACGGCGTCTCGGCGAGCGGCTCGGTCATCGTCTCCATCCCCAGGGAGGCCACGATGGGCTGCTGGCTCGCCGGGCAGGCGATCGTCACGAGCCCCGCGCCGCTCCGGAGCCCCGCCCGCCCCGCCAGGGCCGCCGCTCCGGTCTTCCCCACCGAGCCCGCGACGACCAGGAGGTGGCCGAAGCTCCCCTTGTGGGCGTTGGGGGCGCGCGGCGGGAGCAGCGGCCGGATATCCGAGGGCTCGAGGAGGAACACCGAGATCCCCCGGGACACTTCAGCCGGGGGAATCCCGATGGGGACCACCCGGACCGTTCCCGCGTGGGCGGCCCCGGGATAGAGGAGCAGACCCCGCTTGAGACCGGCGAACGTCGTCGTGAGCGTGGCGGTCACCGTGGGACCGAGGAGCGCGCCGGCGTCGGACAAAAGACCCGAGGGGAGGTCCAGCGCCACGACGGGGCGGCCGCTCGCGTTGATCGCGCCGATGGCCCGGCTCACGAGGCGATCGGCAGGCCCCGTCAGCCCCGTGCCGAGGAGCGCGTCCACGACGAGGGCGCCGCCTGCCAGGGCGCGCGTGACCTCCTCGAGCGCGTTTTCGCCACCGACCTCAGTCAGCCGCGCGCCGCGCACACGCTGGAGCTCGCTCAGCTTCAGGGCAGCGTCCCCTTTCACGTCCCGCGCGCTCCCGACGAGAAACACCCGGACGCTCGCCCCCGCGCGCGCGAGGTGCCGCGCGACCACAAACCCGTCGCCCCCGTTGTTGCCCTTCCCGCAGAGGATGACCACCTTCTTGCGCTTGAGGGGACCAAAGGCCGATCGGATCTCCCGGGCGGCGCCGGCGCCGGCGTTCTCCATGAGCGTAGCGCCGGGGATCCCGAGCTCGGCGATGGCGCGCCGGTCGAGACGGCGCATCTCCTCGGCGGTGAAGACCGGGAGCACGGCCCTAGCGCCCTCGCGCGTGGAGCAGGCCCGCGGCCTGAGTCAGGAAGTCGGCGAGGACGTCGGTGTAGGCCGGCCGGCCGACGGTCCGGGCGACCCGCGGCAGCTCGATGTGGATCGCCCGCTGGGGGAGCTTGAAGATCCCGACCTGCTTGACGGCCGACGCGTTGTAGTAGAGCCGATCCAGCGGCTCGACGAGGACGTCCAGGCGGGGGATCTCGGGTTTCCCCCCGAGGTGAGCGTCGCGGACCAGCTCTAGGAGGGTCCGGAGGCGCCAGGCGTCTTCCCGACTCACCCCGACGGTGGCGATCTCGATGCGGGCCGCGGTCTCCTTCCGGCCGTTGCCGTGAAGCTCCACGTAGAGGTGGAGCGGCCCCTGGGCCGCCGCCTGGACGTGGCCGACGTAGGCTTCGTACACCTGGCGCGCGTGCTCGGTCGCAACCTCTTCCGACGGGGGATCTCCCGGCACGCCCTCGGTTGGGCGGTTGACGTTGAAGCGGCGGCGACCGGCGTCGAGGTCCGCGTACGTGGCGACGACCAATCCAAAGCCGGTCCGCCGCGCCAGCTCGGCGCCCATGCGATCGGTTCCGGCGTCCGACTTGCCGTGGGGGGCGCCGATCACGAGCCCGGGGCGACCCTTCAGGGAAGCCAGCGGGCCCGAGGGCGCGGGCCACTCCGGCTCGATCCGGGCCGCGGCGCATCCCTGGGCCAGGAGGGCCAGGAACGCCACGACTCTAACGAGCCCCCTCATCGCGCGGATGACCTCCCCCCTCGGGGTCTTCTCCCACCAGCACGCACTGGGCAAGGGCGTAATCGCCGTCGTGGGTGAGGCTCAGGAGCAGCTGGCGGCCACCCAGGGCCTGGACGATCTTGAGACTCTTTCCCGACAGCGCGAGCACCGGCGGCTCGCCCCGTTCGCGCCTCACCTCCAACTCGCGCCAACTGACACCCAGGCGCAGCCCTATCCCGAGCGCCTTGAGGGCCGCTTCCTTCGCTGCGAACCGCGCCGCCAGGTGGGGGACCGGATCCCGTCGCTTCCGGCAGTAGGCGATCTCGGCGTCGGTGAACACCCGCCGGAGAAAGCGGTCCTGCCAGCGCTCCACCACCCGACGCATGCGGGGGATCGTCACCAGGTCCACGCCGATGCCCTTGATCGTCACCGCGGCCTCCCGCTCCCGATCGCGCGCTTGATGATCCCCGCCACCTCCCGGGCGAGAGTCTCGATCTGGCCGCGGTCCTCCCCCTCGAGCATGACCCGCGCCAGCGGCTCGGTCCCCGAATATCTCACCAGGATGCGTCCCCGGCCGTCGAGGCTGGCCTCGATCTCTTTGAGCCGGCCCGCGAGGCCGGGAACGCCGTCCAAGGGGGGCTTCTCACGGACCTCGACGTTGAGGAGCACCTGAGGAAACTTCGTCAGGCACCGCGACAGCTCGCCCAACGACCGGCCGGTCTCCTTCATGACCGCGAGAAGCTGGAGAGCGCTGATAAGACCGTCCCCCGTCGTGGATCGATCCAGGAAGATCAGGTGGCCGGACTGCTCGCCGCCCAGATTGGCCCCGACCCGCCGCATCTCTTCCAGCACGTACCGGTCGCCCACCTGGGTCTTCAGCGCCCGGATGCCGGCTTCCGCCAGCGAGCGGTCGAGGCCGAGGTTGGCCATGACCGTGGTGACGACGAGCCCGCCCTTGAGCTGGCCGCGCGCCGCCAGGTGCCGGGCGCAGATGGCCAGGACGTAGTCCCCGTCCCTGATTTCCCCCGCCTCGTCCACCGTGATGAGGCGGTCGCCGTCGCCGTCGAAGCCCAGGCCGATCTGGGCCCCACTCGATTTGACCTTCTTCTGGAGCGCCTCCGGGTAGAGCGCGCCGGAGCGCCGGTTGATGTTGGTCCCGTCGGGCCTGACCCCGAGGGCCACGACCCGCGCCCCGAGACCCCGGAACAGCCGGGGCGCCAACCGGTAGGTGGCCCCGTGGGCGCAGTCCAGGGCGACGGCGACATCATCGAGCCGGAGGTCGGCGCCCCGCCGGCAGAAGGCCAGGTAATCCGCCTCGGCCCGGTCGTAGACGACCAGGCGCCCGACCGCTCCCCCGTGAGGCCGCGGCGCCCTGTCCGGAGCAGCCAGGCGCGCCTCGATCTCGTCCTCCCACGCGTCCGGCAGCTTGGTCCCGTCGGGCGAGAAGACCTTGATACCGTTGTCCTCGAAGGGGTTATGGGAGGCCGAGAGGACGATGCCGCCGTGGGCCTCCAGGTGTCGCGTGAGGAACGCCACGGCGGGCGTCGGCAGCACGCCCACGGTGTAGCACTCCGCCCCCGCCGAGAGGGCCCCCGCCACGAGGGCGGCCTCGAGCAGGGGACCGGACAGGCGGGTGTCCCGGCCGATGACGAGGCGGATTCGGGACTGGCCCTCGTGCTCTAAGAGTGTCGCCACGATCTCACGGCCGAGGCGGTAGGCCATCTCGGGTGTGAGCGGTTCCTGGTTGGCGACCCCGCGGATGCCGTCGGTCCCGAAGAGGCGGGTCATGCCTTCTTGGCGGCCCCCCATCGCCGCGCGAGAGCGTCCAGGAACGATCCGCGCGCGGGCGCCTCGCCGCCCGCCCAGAAGTCGGTCAGCCGCCGCCGGAGCACGCTCCGATCCAGCGGGGCCTCCATCTTGCCGCCCACGGCGAGGGAAATGCGCCCGGTCTCTTCTGACACGACCAGCACGACCGCGTCGGTCTCCTCGCTGAGCCCCAGAGCCGCCCGGTGGCGCGTCCCGAGCTTGCGCCCCAGCTCGGGGTTGCGGGAGAGGGGCAGAAAGCCCCCCGCCGCCACGATGCGGCTGCCCTGGATGAAGACCGCCCCGTCGTGGAGGGGCGAGTAGGGGTGGAAGAGGCTTTCCAGGAGATCGGACGACACGAGGGCGTCCAGCGGGACCCCCAGCTCCGCATAGTGGCCCAGTCCCGCCGAGCGCTCGAGAACGATGAGCGCGCCGACCCGCTTCGCCGAGAGCGAATGGGCGGCTTCCACGACGTCGTCGATGACGTGGCCCGCTTCCTGGCGGCCCGAGCCCAGGACCCCGTGGAAGAGCCGGCTGACCTGACCCAACCCGCGCCGGACCTCCGGCTGGAAGAGCACCAGGAGGACCAGCACCCAGAACGCCCAGAAGTACGGCTCGTACCGGCGCGCCAGGAGCGTCGCGACCCCGAGCAGCAGGAAGACGAGCAGGATCTGGATGATCCGGGTTCCCTTGGAGGAGAACATCCCTACGCCCGTCCGCGGATCGCCTCGGCGACCCGCACCGCCTGGCGGGTCTCGGCGACGTCATGGGTCCGGATCAGGTGGGCACCGGTGACGACGGCGACGGCCGCGGCCGCCAGGGAGCCGGGGAGCCGATCGTCGGGGTTCTCCTGCCCCAGGAGCGCGCCGATGAACGATTTCCTCGAGACGCCGACGCAGATCGGCCTGCCGAGGGCTCCGAGCGCCCCCAGGTCGCCCAGGACGCGGCAGTCCCACTCGTACCACGCCATGCCCGAGGATCGAAAGAATCCGATGCCCGGATCCACCACGATTCGCTCCTCGCCAATCCCCGCCTGCCGGGCGATCGCCAGGCCTTCCTCCAGGAGGCCGCGGATGACCTCGATCGGCCGGACGCCGCGGGGTGACGCTCCCCGGTCGTTGGCCATCACGATCAGTCCCGCCCCCGTCCGCGCGATCAGCGGCGCCATTTGGGGGTCCCCCGTCAAGCCGCTGACGTCGTTGATGACGGCCGCGCCGGCCTCCAGGGCCTGCCGGGCGGGAGCAGCCCGCCACGTGTCCGCGGAGATGGGAGCGCCGAGCTTGGAGGCCAGCGCCTCGACGGCCCGAGCCAGCCGGTCAGCCTCCTCGGCCTCCGAGATCCGCGTGGTCACATAGGGCGCCGTGGACATCCCCCCGACGTCCACCAGCGCGGCGCCGGCCTCCACCATCCCCTCGGCGGCCCGGAGCAGCGCGTCACGGTCGCGGAAGACGGAGCCCCCGTAGAACGACTCGGGACTGACGTTGACAACGCCGACCACCGCCACCGGGAGTCCGGCGCCGACCTCCACGCCCGCCAGCACGGCTCGCTTCAGCATAAGAGTCCCCGCAGACAAAAATACCACCGACCGCACCCGCCGGGACGAGAAGAATGTAGGTTCGGGCGCGCAAGCGCGAGCGAAGGCGAGCCACCTCTGCGGGCACCCGCCCCTTGCGGGCGGGTCGTCGGAGGGGGCTGTCGAGACCCCCTCCGACTATTAGGCGGTGGCGGGCGCGCCCTCGAAGGTCGATGCGCGCAGGATGCGGGCGACTTCTTCCCCGTCGAGGGATTCCCGCTCCAGCAGCGCGCGGGCCAGGGCGTGGAGCCGCTCCAGGTTTTCCTCGAGGATTTGCCGCGCCTTGGAGGCGCAGTCGGTGACGATGCGCTTGATCTCAGAGTCGATGAGGATCGCCGTGTCCTCGCTGTAGTCCTTGTGCCGGGCGAACTCGCGGCCGAGGAAGATGTGCTCCTCGTTCTTGCCGAAGGTCAAGGGGCCGAGCTTCTCGGACATCCCCCACTCGCACACCATCTTCCGCGCCATCTCCGTCGCCTTCTCGAGATCGTCCCCGGCGCCGGTGGTCTGCTGCCCCAGCACGATTTCCTCGGCGGCACGGCCGCCCAGGAGAATGGTGATCCGGTTGACCAGGTACTCCTTCGAGTAGTTGTACTTGTCGTCG
>JACPCF010000112.1 GCA_016179965.1 Candidatus Rokuibacteriota bacterium
GGCGAGGAGAAACGGCGCGACGACCTCCACGGCCTGGCTGACCCACCGCCCCCAGAGGCGGCGGACCGCCTCGCTCCCCTCCTCGGGGAGAAGGAGCTTCAGGACGACACTGGCGTCGATCACGACGGTTCCCTGGCGTCCCCGCTGAGACGGGGAGTCAGGCGCGACCACGCAGGCGCTCCGCCCTCAGCCGAGCCAGCTCGTCAACCGAATCTGTGAGCTTGAAGCCCCTGAGCGCTTCCCTGACCCGATCGGCCTGGGCAAGCCCGAGGGCCCGCTGGGCCTTGGAGGGCCGAAGGGCGGGGGTCCCCTCCAGGCGATGGAGGTCCTCCACGCTGACGAGAGCCGCCTTCGGCCGCCCACGCGACTGGATAACAACCCGCTCCCCGCCATACGCGACGGCGTTGATCAAACTCGACAACCTCGCCTTGGCCTCCCCTACCGAGACTCCCTTGGCCATCTCCCTATCCTCAAAACTCGTGACTATTTTGACCATATTGGTCTAAATACGCCAGAAGCTCCGTCCGACGTCAAGCGGCAGGGTTAGAAGAACGAGCTAGGAGGAGAGGCGCCGGCGCTCGGCGGCGCGCTCGGCTTCGAGGCGCTCCAGCTCTACCGCCGAGTGGTCGGCGTGGGTCATCGCCTCGGTGATCGCGCGGTGGCCGGCCTGCTCGGCGATGAGGCGGTGCATGGCCTGGCAGATCCGCCGGTACGCCGGGTGGCCCTGGGGGGTCGTCCTCAGCTCGATCATGTGCATGGCCTCCCGGGCGTTCATCTGCATGTAGAAGCGAACGCGGTAGGCCATGGTGACCCCGTAGGGCGCTATCAGCCCCAGGCCTTCCGAGGTCAGCGCGTCATACAGTTCCGCCGACTCCTCCGTCACCCGCCGCCAAGCGTCCAGGGCGCCCGCCTCCTCGATGGCGTCGGGGGTCATGTAGCCGTGGCGTGGGGACAGCGGCTGCCACTCGAGCGTCAAGAGGCGGTGGCGCTGGAGATCGCGGAAGGCGCCGTAGTCCCCCAGAATGTCGAAACGGTACGACGTCCGCTCGAGCGCTCGGCCTGGCTTGTGCCGGCGGTTCGCGCGCTCGCCCACGTACGCCTTGAGCACTGCCGTCCGCTCCTCCACCGTCATCCGCCGGGCGATCGCCAGCAGTTGATCGTCTGGCAGGGCTGACGTGGCGTAGAGGGCGGCGGCGACCACTTTGACCTCGCCGTCGGGGTCGAAGTCGGTCAGCGTGACCTCAGAGCGCGGCTCGGGCTCCACGCCGCTCAGGAGTTTTTCGGCGACGGCGCGCGTCGCCTCTCGCGTCTCGGCAAAATACCGCGTCCACACGCCGCCCCGGTCGGGGCGATCCACTCGCTTCAGGAACGCGGGAATCACCTTGCGCAGTTCCGTCAGCATGAGGTCGGCGTAGGTCCGAACCTCCGACAACGGATCCGCGCGCATGCGGAGGAGGAGCGCTTCGTAGGCCTGGCCCGTGCCGTAGATCCCGACGTTGGACTGGGTGGCCGCGGGGAGCAGCCCCCGGAGCGTGTCGAGGGCCTTGGCCCGAATCGTCATCCGATAGACGTTGTCCGACTCGTTCGGCGCCCTGGGATACTTCCGGCTGTAGAACTCCCGCATCGGCTCGATCAGGCCGGCGTAGGTCTCGAAGGCCCGGTCCAGGCTCTCCACGTAGCGCGGCTTGAGTCGGGAGGCGTCGAGCTCGGCGGGCACGTGGTAGCGCCACCGCCCGTCGGTCCGATCGGTGTAGGGAACGTAGCGGGTGGACTGCTCGAGGTAGGCCATCAACCGCCCCCACTCGAGCACCTTGGTCAGGATATTGGAGGCCCGCTCGCACGCCAGGTGCACGCCCCCCAGCTGAGCCACCGAGTCGTCGCCGTACTCGTTGAAAACCCGCTCGTAGAGCTCCTCCGCGCGCTTGACGCCGACGGCGCCGGTCGCAGCCGTCCCGCCGACCTCGTCCAAGAACTCGTCCAGGAACAACCGCCTGAGCGATTTGGCTGAGCGGGAGTAGCGCGCGAAGAGGGCGCCCTTGACCACCTCGGGGAGGTTGATCAGGGCGAAGACGGGGCCCTCGAGGTTCGTGAAGTAGGGGGCCAGCGCCTTCCGCTCGTCGGGCGTGAACTCCATAGGGTGATTAGAACCCGAAGTGGCGCAGGATCGCAACCGCGATGACGCCCACTACCACGGGGTCAGGTCTTGCAATCACACATGGTCCTAGTGTTGCAATGCAAGACCTGACCCCACTACAGGCCGAAATGCCGGAGCGCGGCAACCACGACCACCCCGGCAGCGACGCTCAGGAGGAGGTTCGCCCGGGCCGCGGTGAGGGCAAGGACCACCAGCGTCCCCCAGAGCTGGGGGTTCGACGGCGTGAGGGCCGGGCGGCCGTCGGGCAAGAGCACCAGGGGAATCGCCAGCGCCGGCAGGACGGCCAGCGGAATCAGCCGGAGCCAGAGCCTGAGCGGGGGACGAAGCGCGCGGTCGGACAGGGCGAGCAGGAGCGGCGCGCGGGTCAGATAGGTGGCCGCCGCCATCCCGACAATCGTGACGAGGACGCCGGCTCTCATGGGTCCTCGGGCTGCATCACGAGCGCCCCCAGGCCGCTGGCCACAAGGCCGGCGATGACGATGTGCCAGTTGCCGGGGACGCGCCAGGCGATCGCGAGGGCCAGGAGCGCCGCGCCCCCGGCGACTGCCCAGTCCCCGCGACGCTTCAGTTGCACCGCCACCAAGGCCAGGAACACGGCGGGAAAAGCGAAGTCCAGGCCGTAGCGCGCCGGATCGCTGACGAGGCCTCCGAGCACGGCCCCGACCAGCGCTCCGGCGATGAACGAGCCGTACACGGCCGCCACGCTGCCCAGGAAGAACCACGGGTCGGGCGGGTTTCGGCGCGCCGCGGCCAGGGCGAACGACTCGTCGTTGACGCCGTGGGCGATCAGGGCGAGCCAGCGGCGCGGGAAGCCGCGAAAGGCGGGCGCGAGGGTCGCCGCCATCAGGTAGTGGCGCATGTTCACGACGTACGTCGTCACGATCACCGCCAGGGGCGGGGCGCCGGCCGCGATCATCGGCACGGCGACGAACTGCGAGGCCCCGGCCGTCACGATGAGACACATGAGGACGATCTCGCCGAGGGAGAGCCCCGCCTGGCGCGCGAGCCCGCCCCAGACGGTCGCGTAGACAAACACGGAGGGGACCAGGGGAAAGCTCCCCGTGATCCCCTCTCTGAACGGTCGGATCAGGAGATTATCCCTTCCTGAGATAGGTGTCCTGGCCCGTGTAGAAGTCCTCGCGTGGAGGCGACCAGAGGTCGATCACCTCCGTGTCCTCGGGAAACCACGCCTCGTGCTCGACCCCGGAGGGAATGACGACGATATCCCCGGGGCCGCAGGTTCGCTTCTCGCTGCCCAGGCGGAACTCCATCTTCCCCGAGAGCATCCAGGAGATCTGCTCGTGGGGATGCGTGTGGGCGGCGGCGTGGGCTCCGGCCTTCATCTTCCAGAAGGCGATCATCTCCTTCTCACCCGTCACGATACGCCGCGTGATCCGGTCGGTGACCTTCTCCTCGGGAATCCGCTCGAGATTCATGAAGCCCTTCATGACTGGAACCGGCATGACGAACGCCTCCTCCCTGCCGAATCTGTGCCCCTCACCCTAGCCAGCGCGCGGGAGCATGTCAAGCGGCGTTGACCCGGCCGCGCCCCCGTGCTATAAACCGGCCATGAATCGGCGACGGCTCCTCGGCGCCCTGCTGATCGCCGCGCTCCTGGCCGGCTGCGGCGGCCTCAAGTTCGGGAGCGACTTCCCATCCCCGACGAAGGACATGCTGGTGGTCGGCAAGATCACCAAGGCCGATCTCCTCCGGTTCTTCGGCGAGCCTCATCAGGTGGGGCTCGACACCGGCGATCCCACCTGGGGCTGGACCTACGTGCAGGCCTTCGCCGACAAGGAGTTCACCAAACAGCTCACCGTGCGCTTCGACGACAAGGGCACGGTCAAGTCGTACTCCTTCACTTCCAGCTTTCCCGAGGACATGGCCCGCCTGAAGTAACCGGACATCGGGGCCGGTCACATGGCGGAAGCGGACGTTTACGACGGGATCATCGTGGGGGGCGGCCACAACGGGCTGATCCTCCAGGCCTATCTCGCCCGCGCCGGCCTCCGAACGCTCACCGTCGAGAAGAACCCCCACGTCGGCGGGGGCCTCTGGACGACCGAGGACAACCTCAACCCCGGGTTCCACCACAACACTCACGCCGTCTTCCTGCGGGGTCTTTCCGCCATGCCCTGGTTCCGGGACCTGGAGTTGGAGCAGCACGGGGTCCGGACCATCCAGCCCGACCTCAACGTCGCGCTGATCCAGCGGGGCGGACGGTCCCTCCGCTGGTACCTGGACTTGGGGAGGACGTGCGCGTCCGTCGCCGAGTTTTCCAGGAAGGACGCCGAGACCTGGCGCCGGATCGCCCAGGAGCATGCGGAGATGGTCGAGAAGATCGTGGAACCGGAGCTGGCTGCGCCCCCGCTCGCCCGCGAGAAGAAGCGCGCGCTGCTCGAGCGAAGCGCCCTGGGGCGGACCTACCTCGAGCTGGAGCCGCTCAGCCCGCGCGAGTTCGTCGAGACCTATTTCGACAACGTCGCCGTGCGCGCCCTCCTGCTCCACCTCTGCGTCGTCCGGGAACTGGACGTCCACGCCCCCAACCAGGGGCTGGCGGTCTCGAGCTTCATCGCCGGCCGGGGGCAGAACGAGCTGGCGGTCGGCGGCTCCGCGGCCGTGGCCCAGGGGCTCCGGAAGGCCGTGGAAGCCGCCGGCGGCGAGATCTGGGAGGGCCAGACGATCCGCGCGATCACCGTGGAGCAGGGCCGGGCTACCGGCATCGAGCTGGCCGACGGCCGGCGGGTCCGGGCGCAGGCCTTCGTCGCCTCCAACCTGAACCCGCACCAGACGCTCCAGGAACTGGTCGGCATGGAAAAGCTCAACGCCGTGGCGCGGGTGAGCCTCAGGGCGTACATCTACCAGGTCGTCGGCCCGATCTTCGGGGTCCACCTCTCCCTGAACGAGCCGCCGCGGTACGCGGGGCGCGGCGCCCACGCCGACCTCGATCGGGCGTTCCTGACGATCCTGGGGCTCGAATCGCCCGAGCAGATCTACGGCCTCCACGCCCAGTTCAGGAAGGGTGAAGTGGCCTCGCGCAAGGTCCTGTGGGGGACGACGCCGACCGTCTTCGATCCGAGCCAAGCGCCGCCTGGAAAGCACGCGGCCTTCATGTGGGAGAAAGGGCCCTATCACCTCCAGGGCCGGGCGGAGAACTGGGACAACGCCAAGCTGCCCCGCCTGGGAGAGATCCTCGAATACTGGCGGAGCTTCGCTCCCAACCTGACCGACAGCGCCATCCTCCGCCGTCTGGCGCACTCGCCCCTGGACACGGAGCGCCAGCTCCCGAACATGGCCCGGGGCGACCCGGGGGTCGGCTGGCTCGGCATCGAGCAACGGGGCATCAACCGTCCGTTCCCTGGTATCCCGCCCTACCGGACCGGCGTCACGGGCCTCTACCTCTGCGGCGCCTGCACCCACCCCGGTGGCAACATCACCGGGCTCCCGGGCTACAACGCGGCCCGGATCATCGCGGAAGACCTGAAGCTCACCCCGTGGTGGAACCCGCCCGCTCTGGAGACGCTCTGGGGCTCCCTCGCCTGATGCCGCGACTCAGGTTCGGCATCATTCCGATCGAGGGCGGTCACTACTACCGGGACGCGCTCGAAGAGGTCGCCCGCGCCGAAGCGCTGGGGTTCGATTCCGCCTGGATGGAGGAGCACCACTCCGTCCCGAACCACTACTGGCCGTCGCCGCTGACGGTTCTCGCCGGCCTTGCCACGCGCACGTCGAAGCTCATGCTCGGGACCGACATCCTCGTCGCGCCCTTCTACCATCCCGTGCGCCTGGCCGAGGACGTGGCGCTCCTCGACGTGATGTCCGGGGGCCGGATGACGCTCGGCATCGCCATCGGCTACAAACCCGACGAGTTCGCCCTCTACGGCGCCGAGCTCGAGAAGCGCGGCGCCCGGTTCGAAGAGCAGCTCCTGATCATGAAGGGGCTCTGGACCGAGGAGCGCGTGAGCTTCAAGGGCCGCTACTACACGGTCGAGGGCCGGCTGGAGCCCAGGCCGGTCACGAAGCCCCATCCCCCCGTCTGGATCGGCGGCTGGGGGAACCTGACGCTGAAGCGCGCCGCCACGCTCGGGGACAACTGGATTCCGGGGCCGACGGCCGACCTCGCGCGATTGGTCGCGGGCAAGAAGACCTTTCTGGAACACCGGCGGGCCGCGGGC
Organism: Candidatus Rokuibacteriota bacterium; assembly: GCA_016179965.1. GTDB lineage: Bacteria > Methylomirabilota > Methylomirabilia > Rokubacteriales > CSP1-6 > CSP1-6. The sequence goes on from JACPCF010000112.1 coordinate 6,331, forward strand.
CGCGCCGAACCGATCAGCGAGTGGCCGCTCACGCGCGACGTCATCATCGCCGACACGGACCGGAAGGCGCGCGAGCTCGCCGAGCAGCACATCATGATTTCGTACCGCACGGAGTACGCCGGGGGGTGGCGGCACCCGTTCATCGACGCCGGCATCGCCCTCGATCTCGGTCGGCTGATGCAAGACCGGTTTATCATTGGGGGCCCTGACCAATGCATTGCCGCGATCAGGCGCTTCGTCGAGCAGTACGGCATGACCCACCTGATCTGCCGGCTGTTCTTCCCGGGGATGCCGCATTCCCACATCCTGCGCGAGCTGGAGCTTCTGAGCCGGGAAGTCATGCCCGCATTCCGCTGAGCCCCTGCCGCCTCTGTGATACCCTGTTGAAGCCATGCGCTGGCTGATCGTGCTGCCCTTCGAGCGCCCCGAGCACATGGGGATGGACTTCCGGGACGAGCTCCTCGCCCTGGGGCACGAGGTGCGGACGTTCGCCTACCGCCGGGACAACCCGCTCTACAAGAACGTCGGCACCAAGGAGGCCTACCAGCTCTGGATCCTCCGCCGGCTGGAGCGCGCCTGCCTGGACTGGCGGCCCGAAGTGGTCCTGGTCATCAAGGGCGGACCGATCACCCCCGGCGTGATCCGGCGCATCAAATCGCGCCTGAACACCGTCTTCCTCAACTTCTTCCCCGACAACCCGCTCTGGATGATCCCCTTCGAGTGCATCGAGGCGTACGACATCTTCTTCACCAAGGAGCGCTACGCGCTCCGGAGCCTCCAGCAGGTCGGGATCGCCAACCTCCATTACTTGCCAATGTACTGCGTCCCGGCCATGCACCACCCCGTGACGCTGACGCCTGAGGAGCAGGAGCGCTACGCCGGCCCGATCTCCTTCGTGGGGAGCCACTACCCGTACAGGGAGCGTTTCCTCCGGGAGTTGGTGGGATACCCGGTGCGACTCTGGGGGGCGGGATGGCGCGACGCGGCCCACGCGGGGGTCCGGCAGATGGTCGCGGGGCCCGCCGTGTGGGGGCGCGCCAAGCTCGCGATCTACTCGGGCTCGACGCTGTCGCTGAACCACCATCACCCGATGAACGACATCGTGGGGATCAACACGCGGACCTTCGAGCTGGCGGCGAGCGGCGCCTGCCAGGTCGTGGACCTGAAGGAGGAGCTGTCCCCCCTCTTCAAACCGGGCGCGGAAGTCGTGGCCTACCGCGATCTGGACGAGCTCAAGCGCCAGCTGGATTTCTACCTCGCCCATCCGGACGAGGCGCGGGCCATCGGCCAGAACGCCCTGAAGCGCGCCCTGGGCGAGCACACGCTCCGCCATCGGATTGAGGAGATGCTGGCCGTCCTCGCCGACCGCTTCGGCCTCCACTGAGGGGTCAGGTCTTGCAATGCGACATGCTCGGTCCCAGCGCCCCGCCCGTTGGAGTGTTGGATTGCAAGACCTGACCCCCACGGAGTCGTTGGCGACGGGGCTCACCTGCATCGAGTGCGGCGCGACCTATCCCCTCGCCTACCGACTCGAATGCGACAGGTGCCGCGGTCTCCTGGAACTTCACTACGACCTCGACACGCTCCGCCGGCGCGGCCGGGAGGCGTTCCAGGGGCCCGGTCTCTGGCGGTACACCGCCGTCCTGCCGATCGCCCGCCCGGAGCACCGAGTGACCCTCGGCGAAGGCCAGACGCCGCTCCTCGAGTGCCCGGGCTTGGCGAAGTTCCTCGGAGTCAAGCGTCTGCTGATCAAGTTCGACGGGACCAACCCTACCGGAACCGTGAAGGATCGCTCCTCGGCGACGGCAATCGCCGCGGCGCTCCAGTTCGGGTTCCAGGCCGCGTCGGTGGTGTCAACCGGAAACGCTGCCTCATCCATCGCCGCCTACGCGGCCCGGGCAGGCCTCCGCTCCCTGATCTTTGTCTATGAGCGCGCCTCGGCGCCCAAGATGCTTCACATCGGCGCAACCGCAACGGACCTCATCATCTATAAGGGGGTGTATGACGACCTGATCGGCCACTGGGACCGGCTCGCCGAAGAGCAGCTGTTCTTCGACTGTGGGGCCTCGCGAAACGCCTACAAGCAGGAGGGAAAGAAAACCCTGGCCTACGAGATCTGGGAGCAGAACGGCTTCCGCGTCCCCGACGTCGTCGTGGCGCCCGTGGCCGTGGGCGAGATCTTTATTGCCATGGCTCGGGGCTTTCGCGAGCTGACGCGGCTGGGGTGGATCGAAAAGACCCCCCTGATGGTCGCGGCTCAAGCGACTCGGTCGAACCCTGTGTCGCGGGCGTTTCGCGACGGGGGGCCGCTCACGCCCATCAAGATCGGCTACACCGTGGCGGAGGGTCTGGCGACCGGGGACCCCGGGAAAAAGGGCGAGTGGGTGCTCCGGCTCCTGCGGCAGGAGGGCGGGCTGGCGGCGGACGCCGAAGAGGAGGAGATTCTCGAGGCGCAGAAGGTGCTGGCGAAAACTGAAGGGATCTGGGCCGGGCCGACGGGAGCGGCCCAACTCGCGGTGCTGGGCCGGCTCCTCGCCAAGAAGCAGGTGGATCCCGCCCAGACCATCTGCGTGATTGTCAGCGAGACCGGGCTTAAGACCGAGGCAGAGGTCCCGACCCGCCAGGGCGCCGCCTTCGACTACAACTCCCTCCGCGCCCTCGTCCTCGGGCGGCTGGCCCCCTGACCGCAAGCGCGAGCGGAGGCGAGGATAGCGGGCGAAGCCCATCCTTTGCGCGGGGGACCCATCCAGTGGATGGGTCGCGCGAAGCGGGTCGTGGCACCCACCCCTTGCGGGTGGGTCGTTAGAACGGATAGGGGTGGAACTCTTCCGCGACTTCGACCACCCCGGTAAACTGGCCGCGCGCCTCAGCGGCCAGCGCATCCAATTCCCCGTGATAGTCGGCCTCGATGTGGCAGAGGATCAAGCGCCGCACCCCCGCCCGCGCGGCGATCTGCCCCGCCTCCGTCGCCGTCGAGTGGTGTCCGAACCGACCGCGGTCGCGCTGGGGAAAGGTCGCCTCGTGGATGAGCGTGTCGGCTCCGCTGGCCAGCCGCACGATCTCGTCGCAGGGCTCGGTGTCGGACGTGTACACCACCGCGCTCCGCCGCTGCGGGACGTCAAACCTGAGCGCGAGGTTCGGCATGTTGCCGTGGGCGTTTGGGGAAGCGGATACGACGAAGGAAGCGCTCCTCAGGACCTCGATCCCCTCCCGCGGCTCCACGCCCTGGATGGGGACGGGGAAGCTGCCCTTGCGGATCCTCAGGTCGAAGAGGTCCAGCAGCTCCGTGAGGGCATCCACGTGCTCGACGCGGCAGAAGAGGGGGAGCGGCGTGGCGCGCCCGAGGAGGATCAGGTTCTGGATCAGTGCGGGCAGGCCATAGGCGTGGTCGGGGTGAACGTGGGTGATGAGGATATGGCTCAGCCGCCGCGGGTCGATGCCGGCGGTGCGGAGCTTCTGGACGGGGCTACCGCCCACGTCCACCAGGAGGACCTCCGAGCCCCCCACGAACGCGAGCGACGTCGTGTCCCGCGCCGCGCCGGGGATGGCGCCTGACGTCCCCAAAAAGACAAAATGCACGGCGCTAGTCCCACCGGGCCGGGGCGAGAACCGAGCAGCCCAAGGCCCGAGGGAGGAACCGACCGGAGCGTACGCGGTTGTACGTGAGGATCGGCGACGACCGAGAACGCCGGGATGCGACGGTTATCGCCACGGCCCTCAGGCGGGGCGGGAGCGCTTGAGCAGGAGGGGAACCAGGAGGATGGCCAGGACGATCCCGATCCCGCTGGCCAGCTGGGCCACCCGGATCGATCCGAGCATGAGGCTGTCGGTCCTGAACCCCTCGACGACCAGCCGCCCCACGGAGTAGAGCCCGACGTAGATCCAGAAGAGACACGCCGGGGCGCGCGCGACCCGATCTCGTGCTGATCACCGACGTGCACGGCGATCACCTAAACGCCGATTCGCTACCGTCACTGGTCGGAGCTAGCACGATGATCGTCGCCCCAGCCGCGGTGGCCGGGGTCGTTGGGCAGGGGGTTCCAGAACCGGCCCAGCCGCCGCGCCGCCAGCTTCAGGGCCCGGCCCGGATCCTCC
>JACPCF010000001.1 GCA_016179965.1 Candidatus Rokuibacteriota bacterium
GTCAGCGAGGGAAGATGAGCAACGAGTACATCCGCATCATGAAGACCGCCTGGAGCAGCGACGTACCCGAGTTCAAGGGCGAGTACCTGAGCTTCGCCAACGCACACTTCTCCCCCCGTCCCGTGCAGCGGCCCCATCCGCCCATCTGGGTCGGTGGCAGTCCGGGAAGCATCTCCGCGCCCTCCATCCGTCGTGCGGCCGAGCTGTGCGACGCCTGGCATCCCCTCGGCCTCACCTTGGACGTGCTCGAGAAAGGCGCAGCCGAGCTGCGGCAGGCGGCCAGCCGGCTCGGTCGTCGCGACCGTCCCGGGCTCGCACCCCGGAGCATGCTCAACCTGACCGACCAGGCCAAAGGGCCCTCGCGCGCGGCCTTCGAGGGCTCGCCCTCCGAGGTGGTCGCGGATATCCGTCGAGTTCAGGCGCTCGGCGCCGAGTACCTCACCTTCGACCTGCCGAGGAAGGACGTCCCCACCATGGTGCGGACCATGGAGCGGTTTGTCACGGAGGTAAAGCCCGCCCTCCCATAGCCTACGTCAGGCGAGTCTCCCTGTTGCTTGCAGCCATCCGCACTCGGCGAGCCTCATGAGATTTCGCGCGATGATTAGACGCCGAGGAAGCGCTGCTGGACGGTGGGGTCTTCTCTCAGCCTCTCCGGCGTCCCCTCGAACTGGATCCGCCCCTGGTCCATGACATAGAGGCGGTGCGAGAGGGCCAGGGCCACTTCCAGGGTCTGCTCCACGAGCAGGATGGTCGTCCCGCGCCGGTTGATCTCTTGGAGGATCTCCGTCAGATTCTGCACCAGCAGCGGCGCCAGGCCCTCGGTGGGCTCATCCACCAGCATCAGCTTCGGGCGCGCCACCAGCCCGCGGGCGATCGCGAGCATCTGCTGCTCGCCCCCCGAGAGCGACTTCCCTTTCTGGGTGAGGCGTTCCCGGAGAAGAGGGAAGTAGGTCAGGACCTCCTCAAGCAGCGCGCCATTGTCCGCGCGGGAGGTCTGTCCAGCGCCGGGCATCCCGAGGCGGAGGTTTTCGAGGACGGTGAGGTTCGGGAGCACCCGCCGCTCCTCCGGGACGTACGCGATCCCCCGGCGCGCGACCTCGTGGGTCGGGAGGCGCGTCAGGTCGGCGCCCTCCAAGACAATCCGGCCAGCCCGGGGTGCGACAATCCCCATCACGCTGCGGAGCGTGGTTGTCTTCCCGGCCCCGTTCCGGCCGATGAGCGTGACCACCTCCCCGGTCCCCACGCGGAGCGTCACGCCCTGGAGGACATGCGCCTCGCCGTAGTAGGTGTGGACATCTTCCAGCGCGAGGAGCGTCACTTGATCGCCCCGAGGTAGGTCTGCTGCACGCGCTGGTTGGCCCGGATCTCCTCGGGGGAGCCCTCGGCAAGCACCTGGCCCTGGTGCAACACCGTGATCCGGTCAGAGATCTTCATCACCACCTTCATCTTGTGCTCGACGAGGATCACCGTCCGTCCCGAGGCGATCTCGCGGATGAGGTTGATGGTCTCGTCGGTCTCTTCCGGGCTCATCCCGGCCGTCGGCTCGTCCAGGAGCAGGAGAACCGGCTCGGAGGCCAGCGCGATGCCGAGCTCCAGGTGGCGTTTCTCGCCGTGGGAGAGATGCGCGGCGAGCGTCCCCCGCTTCTCCCAGAGCGACACCGCGCGCAGAAGGTCTTCGGCCTTCTCCCGCACGTCGGCGAAGCGTTCCACCCGTGCCCAGAAGTTGAACGCGAGCCGGTGGGACTGTACCGCGACCCGCACGTTCTCGAGCACCGAGAGGAGATCTCGTGCTGGGGGAGCCCGGTGATGTCCTTGCCCTTGAACCGGATCCGCCCGCCCGTCGGCACCAGCTCGCCCGAGATCAGGCGGAAGAACGTCGTCTTGCCCGCGCCGTTCGGACCGATGATGGACCGCAGTTCGCGGGGCCTGACGGAGAAATCGACGCGGTCCACAGCCATGAGGCTGCCGAAGCTCCGGGTCAGCCGTTCGGTCTGAAGGAGGGGCGCGTCGGTCATGGGGCGAGGACGCGAGCCGGACGATAGCACGCCTGCTTCCGACGTGTCAAGGTGTCCAGGCGCCCGCGACCGCCCGCGCCTTTACCTTGACACCGCATGGCGCCTGTTGTATGTCACGTGCCATGACCAAGCCTCCCGCGGTTGACGTCCATGCCCATTTCTTCCCCGAACCCTACCTCAACCTGATCGCCGAGGAGGGAGAACGCTTCGGCGTACGTTTCCGCTCGGACCCCAAGGGGCCCGTGATCGAAATCGGGCCACTCCGGGTAGGGCCGATCCGGCCGGCCTTCAGCGACCTCGACCTGCGCCGGAAGGAGATGGACCGGCAGGGCGTCCGGGCGCATGCCCTCTCGCTCACCTATCCGATGGTCTACTGGGCCGATGGCGACGGAGGACTTCGGCTGGCCCGAGTCGTGAACGACGCCCTGGCCCAAGCGCACAGAGCCTTCCCGGAGCGGTTCGTGGGCCTCGCCACCTTGCCGATGCAGGAGCCGAAGCTCGCCCTGGAGGAGCTGGGCCGGGCGGCACGCCTGCCGGGAATTCGGGGCGTTTATCTGGGAACCAACATCCGGGGGCGGGAGCTGTCGGACACCGACTTCTTTCCCGTCTACGAGCGGATGGAAGCTCTGGGGCTCCCGCTCTTCCTCCATCCGATCGATGTCCTCGGGGCCCACCGCCTGGCCCCGTACTACCTCGGCAACCTCCTCGGCAACCCCTTCGACACCGCGGTGGCCGCGGCTCACCTGATCTTCGGCGGCGTCCTCGACCGTTTCAAACGGCTCCAGGTGTGCCTCCCCCATGCCGGCGGCGCCTTCCCCTACCTGGTGGGAAGGCTCAGCCGGGGATGGAAAGTTCGGAGCGAATGTAAGACCCTCAAGCATCCGCCTTCGGCGTACGTCCGCCGCTTCACCTATGACACCATCAGCCACTCCGCGTCAGCGCTGTCCTACCTGATCAAGCTCGTCGGCAGCCGACGCGTCATGCTCGGCAGCGACTACTGCTTCGACATGGGCTACGAACGTCCCGTGCAGGTCATCACCCGCCTCGCTGGGCTCAGCCGATCGGACCAGGCGCGGATCCTGGGCGGGGGCGCTGGGCCCGGACCCTGTCGAACCGATCAGGCGCCCCGCGGTCGCGGCCGTCGTAGCGTGACCCTGTGAGGGCAATCCAATGAAGAGGACCGTCAACGGCCTACGCATCAACTATGCCCTGGAGGGCGCGGTCTCCAGTCCCGTTGTCACGCTGAGCCACTCGCTCGGCGCCACACTCTCCCTGTGGGATGCGCAGGCAGCGGCCCTCGCCGGGCAGTATCGGGTGCTGCGCTACGACGCCCGCGGGCATGGCGACTCCGACGTCCCCCCCGGTCCCTACTCGCTCCAGCAGATGGCCGGGGATCTCCACGAGCTGCTCCAGGCGCTTGGAATCCAGGAGACCCATTTCGTCGGGCTCTCCATGGGCGGGCTGATCGGGATGACCTCCGCGCTCATGTACCCGCCCATGATCAAGAGCCTCGTCCTTTGCGATACCACGAGCTGTTATGGTCCCGCGCTGCGTTCGATGTGGACGGACCGCATTCGCACCGCCCAGGCGCACGGGATGGACCCTCTCGTCGAGCGCACGATGGACATATGGTTCACCCCGCGATTCCGTGAGCAGGGTAAGGAGGCCGTCGATCGCATCCGCACCATGCTGCGGCAGACGGACCCGCGCGGTTACGTGGCGGCAATCCACGCGATCGCCGACGTGGACCTGACGGACGTGATCGGCGCCATCCAGTGCCCGACGCTCGTCGTAGTCGGCGAGGAAGACCCCGGCACGCCGGTAGCGATGGCACGGGGCATTCACGAGCGAATCACCGGCTCGAAGCTGGTCGTGCTTCCCAACGCGGCGCACTGCTCGTGCGTCGAGGCAGCGGAGGAGTTCAACACCGCCCTGCTCGAGTTCCTGGCGGGGCTCACGTAGCCGTCTTGACTTCCCTGCCGGTCACGAATAGCATCGCTGCAGTGACGCTGCGATACGGCCAGCCTGCCCCGGACTTTTCGCTGCCTTCAAGCCTCGGCCGCGAGGTGGGGCTTGCCGAATTCAAGGGACAGGCTGATGTCGTGGTGGCCTTTTTCTGCTACGCCTGGGGCGGAATCTGAACGCCGGAACTCACCGACCTAGGTCAGGTCGCCATCAAGCTGCAGGAGCGCGGCTCCGCGCTCCTGGCGATCAGCGGGGACAGCCAGTTTTGTCAGGCCGAGTTCGCCCGAGCGCGAAATTTTCCGTTCCCGCTTTTGAGCGATGTTCACCGAGTCGTGATCCGCAGCTACGGGGTGCTTGACGAAGCGCGAAACGTGGCCTATCGCTCCACCTTCATCGTGGACCGGGAGGGCATGCTTCGCTGGGGGCAAGCCGGTGACCGGCACATGATTCGTGACGGCGCCGAGATCCTTCGTGTCCTCAACCTCGTGGACAAGCTTCGGCAGCAGGGGAAATCCGAAAGGAGGTCATCATGATCCGTCACGTCGTCGCCCTCGGTCTGCTGGTCCTGCTCGCCGCGACGCCCAGCTGGGCGCAGGAGCCGATCCGCATCGGGTTCCTCACGATCCTGACGGGGCCACTGGCCGCCCCCGGCAAGGAGATGGAGAACGGGATCCGGCTCTTCATGGAAGAGCACAAGAACGCCCTCAGCGGCCGTCCGGTAGACCTCACGGTGCTGGACACCGGGGGGACGCCGGCAGGCACCCTCGCCAAGGCCCGCGAGCTGGCCGAGCAGCGCAAGGTCCACGTCATTATCGGCCCGCTCGCGGCCTTCGAGGCGTACGCGATCGCCCCCTACGTCAACTCCCAGCGCGTGCCCACGATTTCGCCGAGCGCCGCCGCCGACGACCTCACCCAGCGCAAGGCCACCCAATTCTTCGTCCGCGCCACCTCCACCTCAACCCAACCCACCCAGCCGTTCGGCACTTACGCGGCGAAGACGCTCGGCTTCAAGAAAGTGGCGACGATCGCCGACGACTTCGCCTTCGGCCACGAGGTGGTGGCGGGCTTCCAGAAGGCGTTCGAGGATGCCGGCGGCCAGGTCGTGCAGAAGCTCTGGCCCAAGCTGGGAACCACGGACCAGGGGCCGTATATCAGCCAGCTGCGGAAGGACATTGACGCCGTCTTCATCGGCTTCGCCGGCGTGGCGGCCCTGCGCTTCCTGAAACAGTTCGAGGACGCGGGGCTCAAGGGGAAGATCCCCGTCCTGGCGAACCAGACCGCGGTTGACGAGGCGCTCCTGCGCAACATGGGGGATGAGGCGATCGGCGTCGTGTCCACCATGCACTACAGCGCGGCGCTCGACACGCCGGCGAACCGGAAATTCACGGCCGCCTACCGCAAGGCGTTCGGAACCGATCCTGGCTACTACTCGGTGGGCGCCTACACGGCAGGACTCTTCCTCAAGCAGGCGCTCGAGAAGGTGCGCGGCAAGGTCGAGGACACCGATAGTTTTCTACAGGCGGTGCGCGGTGTGGCGATCGCCGACGCGCCGGGCGGGCCGATCCGCCTCGACAGGCACGGCCAAGCGGTCCACAACATCTACATCCGACGCGTCGAGCGCCAGGAAGGCCGGCTCCAGAACACGGTGATCCACACGATCGAGGGCGTGAGCCAGTTCTGGAATTACCCTGAGGCTGAGTTCCTGAAGCAACCCGCTTACTCCAGGGACTTCCCGGCCTGCCGGTTCTGCTGAATGGAATTCTGGATCACCCAGACGTTTAACGGGGTCTCCTACGGGGCGCTCCTCTTCCTCCTCGCCGGAGGGCTCTCCATCATCTTCGGGATGATGCGGATCGTCAACATGACCCACGGTTCCTATTACCTCCTGGGGGGGTACGTGGGCTTGACGGTCATCTGGAAGACGGGAAATTTCGTCCTCGCCATTCTCGCGGGCGCCCTGACGATCGCCCTCGTAGGGTTGGGTGAATACAACGCGTTCCTCAGGAGGCTCGGCGGGCAGGAGCTGGGCCAGGTGCTCACCACGATGGGGTTCGCGCTGATCTTCCAGGACCTGGGCCTCGTGATCTGGGGGGGTGATCCGTACACCATTCCGGCGCCGGCGGCGCTGTCCGGGTCCTACCAGATCGGGGAGCTCTTCTTCCCGGTCTACCGCGTCTTCATCGTGGCCGTGGCGGCGGCGGTGGCGGTGATCCTCTGGGTGGTCCTCGAGCAGACACGGGTGGGGGCGATGATCCGCGCCACCGTGGATGACGCTGAGATGGCGCGCGGGGTCGGGATCAACGTCCCGCTGATCTCCATGGGCGTCTTCGCCCTCGGCGCCTTCCTGGCCGCGGTGGGGGGCGTCGTCGCGGGTGGGTTCGTCGGGGTGTACCCCGGCGCCGACTTCGAGATCCTCCCCTACGCCTTTGTGGTGGTGATCGTCGGGGGGATGGGGAGCCTCAAAGGGGCCGTGATCGGGAGCCTGATGGTCGGCCTCCTGGACAACTTCGGCAAGGCCTTCTTCCCCGAGCTCTCCTATTTCACCCTGTTCGCCCCCATGGCGGCGATCCTGGCGATCAGGCCGACGGGCCTCTTCGGCCGGGCCTGAGGAGTCAGCGGTGCTCCCGCGACATCGAGTGATCGGGCTGGGAATCATGCTGCTCCTCCTCTTGGTCGCGCCACCCTTCCTCTCCTCGTTCCTCTTGACGCTTCTCACCCAGGCATTGATCTACGGAATCCTGGCCATGAGCCTGGATCTCATCCTTGGCTACACCGGGCTTGCCTCGCTGGGCCATGCCGCGTACCTCGGTCTCGGCGCCTACAGCGTGGGGGTGCTGACGACCCGGCACGGGGCGAACTTCTGGGTCACGCTGGCGGTCGGGTTGCTCCTCGCCGCGGTGGTTGCGGCCGTCTTTGGCTTGGTCGCCCTCCGCGCCACCGGGGTTTACTTCCTCATGATCACGCTGGCCCTGGGCATGGTCATCTGGGGGCTCGCCCACCGGTGGGTGTCGATGACCCAGGGGGATATCGGAATTTCTGGAGTCCCGCGGCCCGACCTGGGACTCCCCTGGTCCCTTGCCAAGGGGATCCCCTTCTATTACTTCTCCCTCGCGGGTTTCCTCCTCGCCCTCTGGGTGCTTTGGGTCGTCGTGCGGTCCCCCTTCGGCCAGAGCCTGGTGGGTATCCGGGAGAGTGAATCCCGCATGCGGACCCTCGGATATCATGTGTGGCTTCACAAGTACATCGGGTTTATCATTGCGGGCACGGTCGGCGGCTTCTCCGGCGTTCTGTGGGGCTACTACAACGGCTTCGTGAGCCCGGCGGATGTCGAGCTGGCCACCTCTGTGGAGATACTCCTCATGGTCGCCCTCGGCGGCCGGGCGACCCTGCTGGGCCCCGCTCTGGGGGCCGGCGTGATCGTCTTGCTGAAGAACCTCGTGAGCGTCTATACGCACCGCTGGCTCTTGATCCTGGGCGCGGTCTATATCGGCACGATCGTCTATGCCCCCGAGGGGATCGTGGGGGCCGTCAGGCAGTTCGCGAAAGGGGTGAAGCCCGAACCGCTTCGTTCCAAGGCCTAAGACTAACCGGGAGAGCACCGAGGAGGGGCAAAATGGGCAAGAAGATGTTGGTATGGATAGCGGGAGCGTTCGTACTGGTGGCGGGCGTCGGGCCGGCAGCGGCGTGGGCCCAAAAGGGGCCGATCAAGATCGGCTTTCTGGCCCCGATGACGGGTGGGGCCGCCCAGGTCGGCAAGGACATGGTGAACGGGCTCACGATGTACCTGGACGAGGTCGGTCACCAGATCGCCGGCCGCAAGGTGGAGGTGATCGTCGAGGACACCCAGGGGAAACCCGATGTGGCGCTCACGAAGCTCCGAAAGCTCGTGGAGAGCGATAAGGTGCATGTCCTGGCCGGCGGCCTTTTCGCCCACGTGGGCTACGCCCTGGCGCCGAGGGTGGACGAGTACAAGGTCCCGATGCTCTACCCCGTTATGGCCGCTGACGACCTCACGCAACGGAAGCCGTCGAAGTGGGTCGTCCGGAACGGCTGGACCTCGAGCCAGCCCTCCCACCCGTTCGGCGAGTGGGTCTATAAGACCCTCGGGTACAAGAAGGTCGTGGTCATCGCCATGGACTATGCCTTCGGCTGGGAGATTGTCGGCGGGTTCCAGAAGAGCTTTGAGGAGGCCGGCGGGCAAGTCATTCAGAAGCTGTGGCCCCCCCTCGGCACCGCCGACTTCGCCCCCTACCTCGCCCAGATCCGCCGGGACGCCGATGCGGTCTTCGCCCTGATGGTCGCCGCGTCTGCGCTCAGGTTCCCCAAGCAGTACCAGGACGCCGGGCTGAAGGCCCGCCTCCCCCTCATCGGGGGCGGTGTCACCATGGACGAGTTCGTCCTGCCCTCCCTCGGAGACGAGGCCATCGGCACGATCACCCCGCTGATCTACAGCGCCGCGCTCGACACGCCGGTGAACAAGCGCTTCGTCAAAGAGTACCGGGCCAAGTTCGGAAAGGTCCCCTCCTACTACTCGGAAACCTGCTACACCACGGGGCGCTGGATCAACGAGGCGGCGAAGGCGATCGGTGGAAACGTCGAGGACAACGAAAAGTTCCTCGCCGCCCTCAGAAAGGTGGAGATCCCTGACTCCCCGCGCGGGCCCATCAAACTCGACGCGTACGGCAACCCGGTCCAGAATATCTACATCCGCAAGGTCGAGAAGAAGGACGGCGAGCTCTGGAACACGGTGATCCACACCTTCCCGGCCGTCTCGCAGTTCTGGAAGTACAAGCCCGAGGAGTTCCTGAAGCAGCCCGTCTACAGCCGGGACTACCCCCCGTGCAAGTATTGTTAACGGCATGAGTGACGCACCCGCCCTGGCGCTGAGCCTCTCGGGCGTCTCCAAGGCGTTCGGGGGGCTCCGCGCCCTGGACGGGGTGGACGTCCAGGTCCGGCCCGGGGAGCGTCGCGCCATCATCGGGCCCAACGGCGCGGGCAAGACCACGCTCTTCAGCCTGATCAGCGGCGAGCAGCCCCCGACCGAGGGGCGTATCACGCTCTTCGGTCGGGACGTCACGCGGTTTCCCCCTCACCGCCGCGCGGCGCTCGGACTCGCCCGGACCTATCAGATCACCAACCTCTTTCCTCGCCTCACGGTCTTGGAGAACTGCCTCCTGGCGGTCCAGGCCCTCGGGCCCACCAAACTCCACCTCCACCGCGCCCTCAGCCGCTACCCGGCCCTCTTCGAGCGCGCGCGCTCGGCGCTGGACTCTGTCGGGCTCAACGGCAAGGAGGGGGAGACGGTCAGGAACCTCTCCCACGGCGAGCAGCGCCAGCTCGAGATCGCTCTGGCTCTCGCGGGCGTCCCGAAGCTCCTGCTGCTGGACGAACCCACCGCCGGCCTGTCGCCAGCCGAATCCCACCTGATGACGGCATTGTTAAAAAAGCTCGACCCGGCCATCACGATCCTCGTCATCGAGCACGACATGGATGTGGCCTTTGAGCTCACCAACCGGGTCACCGTCCTGCACTTCGGGAAGGTGATCGCCGACGGCCTGGGGGAGGAGGTCAAGGCTAACCCCCTCGTCCAGGAAATCTACCTGGGCACAGAGTACGCCGGGGACGCGGGACGGTGAAGGCCATGGTCCTCCGCGAGCTGGGTGGCCCGGTACGGCTCGAGGAGGTCCCGATCCCGAAGATCGGCTCCAACGACGTCCTGATCCGGGTCCGGGCGACCGGGGTCGGGCTGACGGTTGTCATCATGACCGCCACGCCGGGTCGCGTCACCGCGTACCCGAGGATCCCGGGCCACGAGGTCGCCGGTGAGGTGGCCGAGGTGGGCTCGGAGGTCACGACGATCAAGGCAGGGGATCGGGTGACCTGCCATTTCTACCTGACGTGCAAGGTGTGCCCGTACTGCCGGAGCGGCCGGGAGACCCTCTGCTCCGACTTCAAGGGCTACGTCGGGATGGCCTGTGACGGCGGCTACGCCGAGTACGTGGCGATCCCGGCCGTCAACGTGTGTCCGATCCCTCAAGGAGTCACGGACCTCGAGGCCGCGATCGGGGCCGATGCGATCTGCACCCCGCTGCACGCCTGCCGCGAGGAGGCCCGGGTCGGCCCGGGCGACCGGGTGGTGATCGTGGGCGCCGGCGGCGGCGTGGGGATCCACGCGGTCCAGATGGCCAGGCTCTGCGGCGGGTATGTCCTGGCCGCCGATCTCACCGACCCCAAGCTGGAGATGGCGCAGACCGTGGGCGCGGATGAGTTGATCGATGTCCGACGGGAGGAGCTATCGAAACAGGTGCTCGCCAAGACCGACGGCCGGGGCGTGGACGCCGCGATCGACTGCGTCGCCTCGCCTGAGACCCTCGAGGCGTGCCTCCGTTCCCTCGCCCGCGCCGGCCGGCTGGTCATCATCGGCTCCCGCCCTCGCGAGGTGTTCAAGGCCGACCCCGTCTTTCGCGTGGACGCCCAGTGGATGCTCTACCGGGCGCTCGAGATCCACGGCTCGCGCTACGTCTCGCTGGCCGAGCTCGCCCAGACGCTGGAGCTGCTCCGCCAGAAGCGGATCCGCGCGGTCGTCACGCGGACCTTCCCGCTGGAGGGCGCCGAGGAGGCCCACCAGCTTCACCGCCAGAACGCGCTCGTCGGCCGGGCTGCGCTCATCCAGGAGTAGGAGGATCAACGCAATCTAGCTTGCGAAAGAACCCTGAGGAGGGTTCCGGGAGGTGGAACGGCGCCTACGCTGCGCCCGCGTTCGGCGGAATGATGGGGAGGAGGACATAGGCCTCGCGATCGGGACCGAAGTGCAGGGTCACCTTCCCCCCGAAGATATCGGGGGGCCGGTCGCGCGGGTCATCGTGCAGGAACGGCCCACAGCCCCTCAGCTCGTTCCTGAAGTTCGAAAGCCGCCCGCCGCTCGGCCCGGGGTACTCGTAGTCCCTCCCGCGTATGGTCAGGCCGATCCGGTAGCCGGGCGGCACGACGACGCATGTGGGCCAGATCCCGATCTCAAGCTCGACCACCTCCCCCGGCGTCAGCGGCCATTGCTCGTCGTGGGCGTGATAGGGACGGTACGGAGCGCTGAGGGCGGGATCGAGCTTCCTGTGCGACGCCCGGAGCCAGCCCTGGCCGACGGGCGTGTGGGGATCGATCGCGCCCTGGAACACCACCTCTTTCCCGTCCGGCGCGAAGACCCGGAGCACCAAGAAGATGTCGGCGTCCGTCGTCGAGGAGGACACGTGGACCTTCGCCGCCGACGGTCCGGTGATCTCCGTCTCCTGATCCAGCGGCGGCGAGAGGAAGGTGACCCCCTCCCCCAGGGCCTCGTACACGATGGTCCCGGTGGCGCTCGTCGGCACCCAGCCGAGGCTTGAATCGACGGGGTTGAGATAGAGCTTCGTCCACCGGGTGCGGGCGATGGGCCACTCGTCCTCGAAGCGCCGGACGAAGCCATCAAGGCGGCGAATCTGGAGCTGCACGCGCGGCTGGGTCGGCCAGTCGTCGTCCTGGCCCTTCAGGAAGTGGTCGAAGAAGCGCTTCTGGAGCAGCCGGCCGTAATCCGTGTAAAAGTGGGTCCAGTGCTCGAGCCCATGAATCTCCAGCCACTTCCGCGTCGAGGCGGCGCGCACGAAGCCCTCGACGTTGCCGCGCAGGTGGAGGCCCTGGCCGCCCCAGTTCCCTGCGGTCAGAAAGGGCACCCGGACTCTCGACCACACCGGCGAGCGGGCCTTGTGGTAGTCGTCATCCAGCGGGTGGGCGACGATCTCGCTGCCGAGGTCGCACCGGCGCTTGGCGAGCTCCGCCTCCGGCAGCGTCTCCGGGCCGCAGGCGGGCTCCCCCGTCACGCGGCTCACCGCCCCGCGCGCCCCGAGGCCGTACTGGACGGTCTTCACCTGCATGTCGTACCAGTTGGCCCAGAACGTACAGAGGATGCCGCCATGCCGCGTCATGTCGCGGTACCAGTCGGCCGCGCCCTCCCAGACGCACATGGCCGCCAGGTGCGGAGGTTCGAGGGACGCCACGTGCCACTGGTTGATGGCGTAGTAGGAGATCCCGTTGAGGCCCACCTTCCCGGTACACCAGGGCTGGACGGCCGCCCACTCGATACAGTCGTACAGGTCCCGGGTCTCGCGCGGCCCAAAGTGATCGATGTAGCCGGCCGAGCAGCCACAGCCCCGCGAGTCCACGCGCACGCAGACGTAGCCGTCAGGCACCCATTTCTCCGGATCGACGACCTCCCAGTTCTGATACCGGTTGGTCGAGCCCGCCGCCACGTCGGGGTGCTCGGCCGTCATGCGCTGCCACTGGTTCGGGTAGCCGTCCTGGAAGGCGAGGCCCTTGGCGTAGGGGCCATAGCTCAGGATGACCGGGTACTTTCCCTCCGGGACCGGCCGGAAGACGTCGGCCCGTAGCACCAGGCCATCGTCCATGACAACGGGCACGTTCCACTCGATCCGCATCCCGTCCCTGACCTCGGACCTCTCGAGTCCCACTTCGCCTAGTTCCCCCGCCGCGCCTTCGCGTATGGTGCGAGTTCTTCCCGCACAACTTGCCGCACGACGTCCAGCGTCGAGCGTCGGTGGACATGCTCCAGCAAGGCGTCGTTGATCAGGGTCTGGTAGTTCCCACCGCCAGCCTTGTCCACCAGACCTCGGAAGTATTCCAGCACGGTGTTGTCCAGGCGAATCGAGATCTTCGTCTTTCCCGGATCGGGCTTGACGACGGGACCCCGCTTGGCGCGCGAGAAGTCGATATCGCGATATTTCTCAGCCGCGATCTTTTTCATCCAGTCCCCCCTGGCGTTTGTTCGCCTTCCACGCAGAGATCACACGGATGACGTCAGGCTCGCGGTACATGTACACCACGACGAGCAGGTTTCCGAGGTTGCTCAAGCCCAGGGTTACGAAGCGCGGCTCTTCCTCGGCGTCGGGCTCCTCACGGGTCAGGGCGAAGTCGTCTTCGAGGACTGTGACGGCCTCCGCGAAACTCACCCCGTGCGTGCGTAGGTTCGGAGTGTATAGACATTTGTCCTCCGAGTCAAGTAGAGAGGCTTCTGGGTATAGCGTGGCAGCTAGACCGCGCCCGCGTTGCGAGCGAACCGGTGATTTGATCGCCTTGAACCACGAGTCGTCGCCACAGTGAATGTATAGCCTTCCGTGCAGCTCAGTTCCCTTGAGCACAGCCCACCCCCTACCACAACCGGGGTCATTGTCGTTCTGTCCCTCCCAAGAGAACTCGATGCGCTCTTCATCGCCGCGGCCTTCGCGACGACAATCGAGCCACCCCTGCACGGTGCCGAACTGGAAACTACCAAGGTTATCCTTTGCAAACGTGATGTGCCCAGGCACCACGAGATCGATGTACTCTCGATCCCAGCACTCCATCTCGACAATCCGCCACGACCCAAGGAAGGGATTCGCTGGGCGACCCACGATCGCTTACTCCTGTCGCGTAGGCCTAACTTGAATTAGACGGAACTGTCTAATACCGTAAACGCCGCGGCCGGCGACAGCCTATCACCCGCGTCCGGTCGCGCCCGATCCGCCACGAACCCCGTCTCGTGCCAGCCATTCTTGCCTGCACACCGCCAACGGCCTCCTTTGTTGGCGGCCCAGCATAGCCCATCGGCCCGGGGCGCGCAACGCTACCCGGATCAACCTCATTGCGCCGGCGGGGCTCAGGCCTTAGACTTGGGCCCGTCCAACGTACCGAGGACAAGCGTCGGTTAATCCTGTCTGTCTTCTTCTTCGGGAGGTCGTAATGGCGAACTTCGGCACGGTCGGCGTGGACTGGCAGCAGCGCATCAACTGGGACCGCCTCCGGAAATACCGGCTGGACCGCGCCCGCGAGCGCATGAAGGCCCATGGCCTCGGGGCGTTGCTCTTGATGTACGACGAGAACGTCCGCTACGTGACCAGCACCCTGACGCCGGGCTGGAACCGCCTGAAGCCGGGCCTGCGCTACGCGCTCCTCTGCGGCGACGGTCCGCCGGTCCTCTTCGAGCAAGGCGACATCGGCTTCCAGATCCAGCGCCACGCC
>JACPCF010000017.1 GCA_016179965.1 Candidatus Rokuibacteriota bacterium
TCCGCGAGGCCGGCGCGGCCATGCTGAACGGGGCGGGGGAGCTGACCGTGGAGCCCAAGTCCAGCCACGGCGTCCACCTCCACATCTCCCGCTTCGACTGAGGCCCGTACCCCGGCTCCAAGCCAGCTGTCTCACTTCCAACGCAGAAAGTCCCACAGGTGAATAGGACTGCCTGACTCAGCGGTTTTTGCGGGAGTATAACCCTTGGTTTCCATACAGGCCTTCCATGTTCCTGGAATAGATCCTGGCAGAGAACATTCAGTGGGCTTTTCTACGCGCCTCTTGCATTCCGCCTTGTCGCGGGCGATGTCCTCTGCTGATTTTCCTGGGGGAGGTACCAGCGTCGCACAGCCCGTGCTGAGGACCACGATGGTGAGCAGGACGCCCCTATTCCTCATGTCATCCTCTTGTCGGTTGTTCTCCAACTTTGGGGCGGCCTAGTGACGACGAACCATTCATTTCCAGAGCCGTTCTGCTCATCTCGCTCTCAATCGATAGCGGACGCCGTGATCTTCGCGCTGGCAGACCTTGCACCTACAATGTGTACCACGCTGCGTGGGACCGTGCGTGCGGTCAGTGTAGAAGTCCGTGAGTGGCTTCAACTGCTCGCATTTCGAACACACCTTTCCTTCAATTCCGTCCTTCGTGATGATCGCCACAGTTTCCCTCCTCGAATGATGGATCTGACCTTCGTTACGGATAGGCTGCGGTCGATCGGAATCCTGGTCAGGAAAAAAGGAGAGTCCCGAGTAGAGAAGTCACGTGTTTGGAGGGTAAGGAGGCAAGCAGTAGGCAGGTGGGGTGGTAGAAGGGAAGGTACGCTATGTCAGGGCGACGTAAAGGTCGATGGGGACGAGGCGGCGGTGCACCGGGTCGATCCCAAGCCCCAGCGCTTCCAGTGTAACGGCACCCAGGAGGATGGGTCCGTCGGATGGGCTCATGAGGACTGGCGTCGTGGCCCGCCGCCCTTCGTATTCGATGGAGAGCTCGCATAGGGGCCACTCCTCGATCCGCCCGTCGGCGAGCACGACCCGCTGCATCCGAATGATCTCAGATCCCAGCGGCTCAAGAAGCCGGCGGGGGACGACCGTATAGGCGGCGCCCGTATCCACCAGCGCTTCGATGGTCCGCGGGCCAGCGGGCGCCGCGAGGTGGAAGGTCAGCCTGACTGTGAATTGGCCCACATGATCCTCCGTGAGCCGATTCTCCCACGGCCCCCAGGCGGGCCGCAAGTGTCGAAAATTTCAGACGCCTCGCCGGCTAGAAGGCGTCGGGGGCGGCGGCGATCTTGTCGAGGTCGGCGCGGGTGTAGGAGCCCAGGCTCCGGAAGTCCAGGTCGGTGTAGTTCTTGATCCACTTCATCGCGCGGCGCGGCCCTTGTCGTCCTTCACGGTGACCTTGAGCCGGGCCAGGATGTCCTCGCACTCTTCCTGGAGCAGGCGCTTCACGAGGGCGAAATCGTGGACCGCGTCCGGGCCGGCCGTGGTCTTGGCGCGATGGCGGATGCGCTGGGCGATCTGGGCGACGGACATCCGGCCTGTGGCCAGGTCTTCCATCAGGGCCGGGTGGATTCCCGGTTTCCCCGCGAGGCTGTCGATTCCCTTGGCGCCCCTCCCGTTCAGCCAGCCCTCGACGTATTCGATGACCATTCGGGCGTTGCGGCGCGTCCCCTCCAGGGTGATGGGCCCCGCGGGGACCTCGATCTTGACGGGGTAGTTGTCGGGGTTCGCCATCTCGGGAGTCGGCTTCCAGCCCGATGCCCGCAGGTCCCTGAACGGCTGAGCAGCGGTCTTCATGTGGAAGATGTGCGCGACCCAGGCCCGGATGAACCCCTGCTGGGCCTCCCAGATCTTGTCGGCGCGGATCGCCTCGCCGGCCACCCGATTCACCTCGGGATCGGGGTTAGGGAGGGCGGTGGCCATGCCGCCGATGGGGACGGCGCCGCGCTTGAGGCAGATCGCCACGAGGCGGCGGAAGATGTTGGCGAGAAACGGCGTGGTCTTGATGTCCACGCCGAAGCGGTCCGGCCAGACCGACTTGGGGTCGGCCATCACGAACTCGAAGATGCTCGCCTTCAGGTCCCAGCGGGCGGCGTTGAGCCCCGCGGCGTACGGGCCCAGGGCGTGGAGCATCTCTTCCATCTGATAGACGGCGGGGAGCGACTCGATCAGGTGGATGCCGCGGATGGTCGCGTTCTTCAGCCACGGTAGCTCGGCCTGGCTGGCGGCGAAGAGGTCCCGGTACCACGCGGCCTCCGCGGCCGCTTCCAGCTTGGGCAGGTAGAAGTAGATCCCCTGCCCGCGGTCGGCCTGGTGGCGGCCCGCGTAGAAGAGGGTCAGCGCGGTGCCGAGGATCGCGGCGGGAATCGGCTTGCCGTCCACGGTGACGTCGGGCTCGTCCAGGTGCAGGCCGCGCTCCCGGTGCATGAAGAACGGCAGCTCGCCCGGAGCGATGCGGTACTCTTTGCCTTTCTCCGAATCGAAGTAGATCAGCTCGCGACTGATCGCCGCCACGCGGTTATGGGCGGCTCTCACCGTGTCAATGAGCCGGTGGCCGGCCGAATCCTCGTCGTCGTCGAGGTCGCCCTCGGCCCGCTCGCCCTCCGGCCCGGGGTTGAGCGCGTTGATGAACATGCTCGTGATCGAGCATGGCCCCGAGATCTCGATCCCCGGCTTCTGGAGCTCGTCGGGCACGGGCGGCACCTGCCAGTCGCCGGTGTTGATGGGGCTCAGCGGCGGGTGGGTCGGCTGGATCCCCTGGTGCAGGGCCTTCTTGAGGACTTCGGCGCGCGCGGCCCGCAGCGCGTGGACGCGCGGCGTGAACTGGTCGTGGAGGCGCACGAGATAGTCGGTGAACGGCGGGGTGAAGAGCTCGGCGGCGCCTTCGACGGGCGCGAATTTCACTCGGGTGGCTGCGGACATGGCCCCTATTTTTCATGGCGGGGGGTCCCTGTCAACGGGAAAATCGCTGCGCCGAGCGTGGTTGTGGCAGAATGTCGCACGTGCCCCGCTCCGACACGCTGTGGCTCGCCGGTCTCTGCGCGGCCCGCACGGGCGCTTCGATGATGAGCATGGCCTATCCGGCCATCCTCCCCATCGTCCAGCGCGAGTGGGGGCTCTCGGCGACCGCGGCGGGCTCCATCTCCTCGGCGTTTCACTTCGGCACCGCGTTCTCGCTGGTGGTGGTTTCGACTCTGGCGGACCGGGTGGGCTCCCGGGTCGTCTTCCTCTGGGCGGCCTTCGCCTCGGCCGTCGTCGCTCTGCTCCTGCCGGTCCTGGCCCAGGGATACCTTTCGGCCCTCATCCTCTTCTCCGCCCTAGCCGTTTCACTGGCCGGGACGTACACCCCGGCGCTCATCCTCCTTGCCGACCGCTTCCCCGCCGAACGGCGGGGGTGGGCGATCGGCTGGTTCCTCGCCTCATCTTCCATCGGCTACGCCCTGGCCCTCGGGCTCGCGGGGCTGGTGGTCACGACGGGGGGGTGGAGGATGGCCCTGTTCGCCGTCGCGCTGGGGCCGGTCATCTGCGCCGCCCTGGCCATTCCCATCCTGCGCGGCACCACCCGGCGGCTTGCGGCGGGCCAGGCCGCGTGGCGGTTCGGGGGCGACCTGCTCCGCAACCGCGCTGCTCAGCTCATGATCGCCGGCTATACGTTTCACTCCTGGGAGCTCCTGGGGATGTGGGCCTGGACCCCGGCATTTCTGGCCGCGGTGCTGGCGAGCCACGGCCTGGAGGTGGGCCGCTCCGCCGGCATCGGCGCCAACCTGACCGCCCTCTTTCACGTCACGGGGATCGCCGCCTCGAGCATGGGCGGCTGGTTGTCCGACCGCTGGGGCCGCACGGCGGTCATCCTCGCGATGATGACCGTGAGCACCCTCTGCTCGTTCACCTTCGGCTGGCTCCTGACCGCGCCCCTTCCCCTGGTGATCCTGGTGGGCCTCGTCTACGGCTTCTCCGCCATCGGCGACTCGCCGGTTTACTCCACGGGCATCACCGAGGTCGTGGACCCGGCTCACCTGGGCTCCGTGCTGGCGGTGCGGTCCCTCCTGGGCTTCGGCGCCGGGGCGGTGGCGCCGCTCGCGTTCGGGGCGGTGCTCGACCTCACGGACGGCCGGGCCGTGCCCACGGGGGGCGTCTGGGGATGGGCCTTCGGTGTCCTCGGGATCGGCGGGTTCCTGGGGATCTGCTCCATGATCTGGCTTCGTGCGCTTCCCGAGAGCCGCCGGATGGCCGCCGGCAAACGGTAATGCTAGAGTGCGGGCGATGGCCCAGGGCGTGCTCGACGGGAAGGTGGCGCTGATCACGGGAGCGGGCCGAGGAATTGGGCGGGCCGTGGCTCTGGCCTACGCGCGGGAGGGCGCGAGCCTCGCGCTCTGCTCCCGGACGAAGAAAGAGCTTGCGGCGACGGAGAGGGCGGTCGCTGAGCTGGGCGTGGCCGTGGTGACCCAGCCCGGAGACGTGGGCCGGGTTGAGGACGTGGAGCGCTTCGTCCGCCGCGCGCTCGACGTCTTCGGCCGGATCGACGTCCTCGTGAACAACGCGGGCGTCGCCCACCGCTCTGCTCCGCTGGTGGAGCTCTCCCCGGAGGAGTGGGACGATGTGCTCACCACGAACCTTCGAGGCTCGTGGCTCGTGGCGCGCGCGGTGGTGCCCCACATGATCCGGCGGCGGCGTGGGAGCGTGATCAACGTCTCCTCATGGCTCGGCCGGGACGCGCTCACCGGCTACGGCGCCTACGGCGTCTCCAAGTGGGGCGTCGAAGGGCTCACCCGCTACCTCGCGCTGGAGGTGAAGAGCGCCAGGGTCCGGGTCAACTCGGTGAGCCCCGGCTATGTGGCGACCAAGATGACCAACTACCGGGGCGGCAGGCCTGAGGACGTGGTGGATCTCCTCGTCTATCTCGCGTCGGACGCCTCGGCGGGGCTGACGGGGCAGCAGCTGGACGTGGAGACCTGGAAGCGCGACCTAGGGGTCCGGCCCCCTCACCCTGCGACCCGACCGCCAGGGTCGGGTGCCGCGACCCGCTTCGCGGGTGCCCGCAAAGGACGGGCTTCGCCCTCTTAAGGGCTCGCCTTCGCTCGCATTGTGCGTGGAGGGGGCCGAGAAGAGGTGAGGGGCATCGAGTAGGAGGTTTCACCATGGCCACCGTACTCTTCGTCGTCAAGGCCTCCATCACGCCCGACCAGGAGGAGGCGTTCAACCGCTGGTACAACACCGAGCACGCCCCCGAGGCCATGCAGTTCAAGGGGGTCCTGAGCGGCCGCCGCTACAAGGCCATCATGGGCGAGGACCGCTACCAGTTCATGGCCGTGTACGAGTTCGAGAGCGAGGAGACGTTCCAGCGGTTCCTGAACTCCGATTACCTCGCCACCCTCAAGAAGAAGTACGACGCGGCGTTCGGCCGGGTGTCCGAGCGCGCCCGGTCCGCCTACGTCCAAGTCTGGCCCTGATGGTGCGCTTTTCACCGCTTCTCCTCTCCCCCTTGGGGGAGAGGTAGGGTGAGGGGGATGAGGCGCTTTCGCGGGACCGGGCGGGGGCGGAAGACGCGGCGGGCCATCGCGCGGGGCGGTGCCGGTATGGCCGAGCAGTTGAACGACGCCCTGGGCGGCTGGCCCGGGGTGAAGATCACGCCCATGTTCGGCCGGTGGGGGTATCTCGTCGGCGCGACGCTCTTCGCGTGCTTCCCGCTGCGCGCGAAGGACCACGACCTCTGGATCCGGCTGAGCCGCGAGGATCAGGCCCGCGCCCTCAGGACTCCCGGCATCACGCCCCACCGGCGCTTCGCCGCCCGCGGGTGGGTCGAGTGCCAGGTCGAGTCGCGCGCGGCGCTCCCCCGGGCGCTCCGCTGGCTCCGCCGGAGCTACGAGGAGGTCAGGACGAGGCTGGAGCCGGACTGACCAGCCCTGCCGGCTCGGTGCGCGGCTCCAGCTCGTCCACCTTCACCAGCGGGAGCAGGAGCCAGGCGACGGCGGTGAAGGCCGCGCTGATCAGCACGAGCCAGTTGTATCCGACGGTCGTGTAGAGCCATCCGCCCACAATCGCCGAGCCCTTCATCCCGAGGTTGAAGATGGACATCAGGAGGGCGAAGAACGTGCCCTCCGCTTCCTTGGGGCAGGCGCGGGCCGCCAGATCCAGAAACGCCAGCAGGGCGATGAGGTTGACGCTTCCGAAGATGACATAGATGGCGACAGCCGACGCCTGGCCCACGAGTCCGAGGTAGGCCAGCGTGCCGGCCACGCCGAAGCCGATGGACCAGCTGATGATCCGGCGGAGCGGGAAGGACTTGGAGTAGACGAAGTAGAGCGCGGCCCCGACGATGCCGGAGGCGGCGCTGATGGAGTCCAGCGTGCCGATGAAGACCCTGGAGAACTTTAGCTGGTCGGTCATGTAATAGACGAGGGACGGGCCGAAGGATGGGCTGAAGTTGAAGAAGAAGATGAAGCCGGCGACCACCCAGAGCCGTTTCGAGCCGATCCCGCCCCGGACCGATCGCCAGGTGCGCCGGAAGACTTCGAGGTCGGAGCCGCGGGGGGTCTCCCGCACCGCCCAGAAAACCATGAGGAAGGTCACCGCCGGGAAAATGGCGGTCAGCCTGAACGCGATGTTGAGCGGCACGTGCTCGGCCAGGTATCCCCCGGCCACGCCGACGATGACGAGCGCCACCGAGATCGCGCCCCACTGAACGGCCTGGAGGGAGCCGGTGATCCCGAGCGGTTGCCCGTTCTCCACCATCAGGGCGTCGGCCAGGACGTCGGCGAAGGCGAAGCCCAGCGCCATGAGCGTGAACAGCGCCAGCGTCAGCTGGTAGGTGCCCATGGCCGAGCCACCGAGCGAGAGACCGGCGAGCACCGCGACCAGCGTCGCCAGGATGAAGTAACTCTTCCGGCGGTATCCCGAGATCGGCAGGAAGTCCGAGATCAGACCGTAGAGCGGCTTGATGTACCAGGGGATCGTGGCGATGGTGTAGAAGGTGGCGACGTCGGCGGGCGAGAAGCGGAACTTGTCTTTCAGGAGGAACGTGAGCGAGAGGTCCGGGAGCCCCCACATCCCCTGGGCGAAGTACACCCACGCGAAGAGCAGCGCCAGCCGGCGCGTCTCGGGCTTCTCCCTGAAGATCTTCAGCGCCGCGAGCCTCATCGCACCTCCGAAAAGAGGCTGGGCAAACCGATAGTTGGCATTTACTATACCCCCAAATGGGACTGTACCGGATCGAATGGCGAGACGGGATCGCCGAGATCAGCCTGGCCTGCGGCAAGGCCAACGCCCTGAACCCCCAGAGCCTGGCTGCCCTCTCCCAGGCCTTCGACCAGGCCGGGGAGACGGGTACCCGCGGAGCGGGTGCGCGCGGGGTGATCCTCACCGGCTACGACCGGTTCTTCTCCGCCGGCTTTGATCTGGTGAGCCTGTACGATCTCAATCGGTCGAAGATGAGCGCGTTTGTCCGCGAGTTCGACCGGGTGATGCTCCAGGTTTTTGCGTTTCCACGCCCCACCGTGGCAGCGATCAACGGCCACGCGGTGGCCGGCGGCTGCATCCTGGCGCTGGCCTGCGACGCCCGCCTCATGCCCGACCATCGGGGGCAGATCGGCGTGAACGAGATCCGGCTCGGCGTGCCGTTCCCCGCCTCGGCCCTCGAGATCGCGCGGCACACGCTCCCGATGGAGTACGTGGACTCGATCCTCTACGGCGGTCAGCTCTACACCCCGACGGAGGCGATGTCCCGCGGGCTCGTGGACGGCCTGACATCGGGCGACGTGCTCGAGGAGGCGCGCGCGGTCTGCCGGCGCCTGGCCGAACAGCCGTCCGGCGCCTTCCGAACGATCAAGGCCGCGCTCAAGGGCCCCGCCGTCCGGCGCGCGTTGGACGGGCGCGAAAAGCTGCGCAAGGCGTTCGTGGAGGCCTGGTTCTCCCCCGACGCGCGTCGCCTGATCGGCGAGGCCCGCGCGCGATTGATGAAGTGATGGCCCAGAAGGTTCCCTCGGTCTGCCCCCACGACTGCCCCTCGGCGTGCAGCCTGGTCGTCACCCTGGACGCGGGGCGGATCACCGACGTGTCGGGTAATCCCGAGCATCCCTACACGCAGGGCGTGATCTGCGGCAAGGTCCACGACTACGCCGAGCGCGTGTATTCCCCCCTGCGGGTGCTGAGACCGCTCCGCCGCGTCGGGGAGAAGGGCCGGGGGCGGTTCGAGCCGATCTCCTGGGATGAGGCGATCGAGGAGATCGCCCGCCGCTTCACGGAGATCAAGGTCCGGTGGGACGCAGAGGCGATCCTGCCCTTCTCCTACGGCGGCACGCTGGGAGTCGTTCAGTTCCGGGCGGGCCACCCGTTCTTCCACGCCCTCGGGGCGAGCCAGCTCGACCGCACCATCTGCATCTCCACCGCTTACGCCGGCTGGCGGGCCACCGTGGGGATGGTCGGCGGCAACGACTCTGAGCAGATGGTCGGGGCCGACCTGGTGATCCTCTGGGGGATCAATGCCGCCTACACCCACATCAACCTCATGACGTTCGTCAAGCGCGCGCGGGAGCGCGGCGCCTATGTGGTCGTGATCGACCCGTACCGCACCCGCACGGCCAAGCAGGCCGACGAGCATCTCATGGTCAGACCCGGGACGGACACGGCGCTCGCGCTCGGCCTCATGCACGTTCTGATCGCCGAGGGGCTGGTGGACCGGGAGTATATCGAGCGGGCGACGCTGGGCTTCGACAAGCTCGCCGAGCACGTGAAGGCGTATCCTCCCGAGCGGGTCTCGGACATCACCGGGATTCCGGTCGAACGGATCGTGGGCCTGGCCCGGCGCTACGGGAGCACCCGGGCGAGCTACATCCGCGTGGGGATCGGGCTCTCCCGCCACGACAACGGCGGGATGACCTGCCGGACCCTCGCCTGTCTCCCCGCACTGACCGGGGCGTATGCCCATCCCGCGGGCGGCGCCCTCCTCTCCACCTCGGGGTCATTCCCTCTGAACGTCGGCGCCATCGAGCGCCCCGACCTCATGCCCAAGCCGGCGCCGCGGGTCATCAACATGATCCACCTGGGGCGCGCCCTCACCGACCCAGGGCTCCAGCCACCGATCAAGGCGCTCTACGTCTATAACTCGAATCCCGCGTCGGTCTGCCCCAACCAGGAGCTCGTGCTCAAGGGGTTCGCGAGGGAGGACCTCTTCACGGTGGTCCACGAGCAGATGCTCACGGACACCACCGACTACGCCGACATCGTGCTCCCCGCCACGACCTCGATGGAGCACCTGGACCTCTACCGCTCCTACGGCCACCTCTACCTCCAGCTGGCCGAGCCGGTCATC
Source organism: Candidatus Rokuibacteriota bacterium (assembly GCA_016179965.1). Lineage (GTDB taxonomy): Bacteria > Methylomirabilota > Methylomirabilia > Rokubacteriales > CSP1-6 > CSP1-6. The sequence continues at coordinate 9,307 of JACPCF010000017.1, forward strand.
CCGCCCGAGGGCGAGGCGAAGTCCAACTGGGAGGTGGTTCGCCTCCTCGCTCGGGCGATGGGACTCCGGGACCCTCACTTCGACAAGAGCGAGGAGCAGCTGATCAAGGAAGCCCTCGCGACCGATGACCCGGCAGTCAAGGGGATTACCTACGAGCGGCTCACGACCGAGCGCTGGGTGAGGGTCAACGTGGGGCGCCCGTATATGCCCTTCGCGGACGGGGCCCCGACGCCCTCAGGGAAAGTCGAGTTCTACTCCGAGTGGATGGCCAAGCAGGGTTTGCCGCCGCTGCCGACCTATGTGCCGCTTCAGGAGGGCCCGGAGAATGCGGAGTTAGCCCGCCGGTTCCCGCTCCAGTTGATCGTGCCGCCCAACCGCTTCTTCCTGAACTCCTCCTTCAGCCAGTCTGAGCTGCTGCGGAAGCGCCAGAAGGCGCCCATCGTCTTCCTGAACCCGGAGGATGCCGCCACGCGGGGGATCGGGGACGGGGACCTGGTGAAGGTCTGGAACGACCGGGGCTCGGCCCAGTTCGTGGCCGGCGTGACCGACGACACGCGCCCGGGCGTGGCGGTGATCGAGGGGATCTGGTGGCACAAGTTCCAGCCGGGCGGGCGCGGCGTGAACGTCCTGACCTCAGACCGCGTGACCGACCTTGGCGGCGGCCCCGTCTTCCATTCCAACCTCGTCGAGATCGCGCGTCTAGACAGCGCCTAGGGCTGTCAGACAGAGAGTCGGTAGTATCTGATCTGGACGTCAGATCGTAGTCGACATAAAGCCCATTCTCGGACGCGGCGCGCGCGGCCGCGGCCGGCGATCCAACTGGACGCGAGCCGGCGGGGGTCACCATCTACCATTCCTGATACAGTCCGTCAGATGTACCAACAAGAAGCCGCAAAGGTGGCATGGTTCACCGTACCTCTCGATCACTTACTTCTGGGGATTAGGTCCATACGACTCGAACTCGTGTTTCGGTCGAGAAGCGCGGTCTGCCCTCCACATATACCATTTCGGCCTCACGTACTTTGTGGAAATTGACTGGCCCAGAGTAACTAATGAAAGCCTTTAAGTTCCCGGTCGGCATTTGTTTGCCCTCGTTGCAGGCTGCTCCCTACGGTGACGCTCGAAATCCGGCTGCAATCCAGCGGAGGAGGTAGAAAACTACCCAGGGCACCGCGATGTCCAGACGCTCCTGGACGAGCTGGCCAGCCTGGACACCCAGGCCAGACGGCTGGACGACGAGCTCGAGGGGATCTTCACCGGCCTGGGGTACCGATGGAGAGGGAAGCGTTGAGCGCTCTCGTGCCGACCGAACGGATCGACCGGGCCATTCTCGTCATACGCGACCGGAAAGTCATGCTCGACGCGGATTTAGCCAGGCTCTACGGGGTCACGACCAAGCGGCTCAACGAACAGGTCAAGCGCAACCGGGATCGCTTCCCCGAGGATTTCATGTTTCGGTTAACTGCTGAGGAGAAGGCCGAGGTGGTCGCAGATTGCGACCACCTCCAGCGGCTCAAGTTTTCACCCTCTTCGCCTTACGCTTTCACTGAGCACGGTGCGCTCATGCTGGCCAGTGTCCTGAACAGCCGGGTGGCCATTCAGACCAGTATACAGATCGTGCGTGTCTTCATCCGTCTGCGCGAGGCGCTTACGTCCAATAGGCACCTCGCCCGCAAGCTGGAAGCCCTCGAGAAGAAGTACGACGCCCAGTTCAAGGAGGTATTCGATGCCATCCGCAAGCTCATGGAGCCTCCTCCTGGTATCGCAAAGCGTCGGATTGGCTTCCGTCCCTTCCCCCTCGAGCACAAGTCATGACAGGACTCTTCCCTCCAAAAGAGCTGAGAATGAACGATTGGGTTACATATCGCCTCGGCGATCCTAATGTTTCAAGTATCATCATGGGTCAATCTCCCGACTCCGCTACGTACAACCCCTCCCGGGAAGGGTTGCCATTCTTCCAGGGAAAAGCAGACTTCGGCGTTCGGTACCCTATGCCCAAGACGTGGTGTTCGGCGCCCACCCGCGTGGCAGAACCGGGCGACATCTTGGTCTCTGTACGTGCTCCGGTGGGCGACGCCAATATCGCAGTAGAGCGATGTTGCATCGGTCGCGGGATCGCCGCGCTTAGACCTGGCCCTAGAACCCACGGGGAATTCCTCTTCTACTTGCTGCTGCACCATAAGCCCGATCTTGACGGCCTTGGATCTGGCGCGATTTTCAAGTCAGTTAACAAGGACACGCTGCGAGACTTTGAAATCGCCCTGCCCTCAGTCGTGGAGCAGAGGGCGATGGCGGCGGTACTGGCGAAGATTCAGACGGCGGTAGAGGTACAGGAGAAGATCGTCGCCACGCTCAAGGAGCTGAAGGCCGCGACCATGGCCAAGCTCTTCCGCGAAGGCCTGCGCGGCGAGCCCCTCAAGCAAACCGAGATCGGTGAGATCCCAGCGAGCTGGGAAGTGGTGAGACTTGGAGAAGTAGCGAGTATCGAGCGTGGAAAATTTGCTCATCGTCCTCGAAACGATCCGAGATTTTACGGTGGAGCGATACCGTTCATTCAAACCGGCGACGTTGCACGGTGCAATGGAAGGATTCGGACTTATACCCAGACGCTCAATGAAGATGGTTTGGCGATCAGTCGGCTGTTTCCGAAAGGGACTATCGTGCTTACGATTGCTGCGAATATTGCTGACACGGGGATCCTGGAGTTTGACAGCGCCTTCCCGGACAGTTTGGTTGGGATTACGCCCGACGAGACCATGGACCCTGTGTTTCTCGAATACTACCTCCGAACGCAGAAGGCCGAGATGAACCGCCTGGCTCCAAAGGGCACCCAGAAGAACATCAACATCGAGTTTCTCAAACCGTGGCCGACTCCCCATCCCTTAATCGATGAACAGCGAAAAATCGCGCAGAGCCTGCGCCGTCTGGACGACAGGCTGCAGGCGGCATCGGTGCAGCGCGAAACTCTCAAGTCTCTCTTTTCCTCCATGCTCCACCTGCTCATGACCGGCCAGGTTCGAGTGACCGGGTTGACCGCTTTAGACGGCCAGCTGCCCTCCAGACGGACGTAGGGCGCTAAGGAGGGTTCTCGTGGAGTTCTTGGCGTGGCCTGTAGTGGCGCTTATTCTCGGTATCGTTGCCATTTTTGTCTTCAAGCAGCCGCTGACCCGGTTTCTTGACCGAGCGGAGAAGATTGGAAAAGGAGGTATTCAGGCAGCAACCGGTGCCCAGACCGGCGGCATGGAAGTAAAGCCCTCCCCGGCAGACGAACTCCTTAAGGCCTTCGACAATGCCCTTCTAGTGCAGCGGGAGAAGTTCATTACAGCCGAACTTGAGCGACTGCATATCGGTCCTGGTTCCGATCGAGAACGTGTTTTGATTCGCCTTCTTGCGGCGCTCTCCTTGGTCCAGAGCTTTGAACGAACGTACACGCTGATCTGGGGGAGTCAAATTTCAGCCCTACAATTCCTGAATTCAGCGGGTGCCGTCCGGCCTGATCTCCTCCGGCCGGAGTACGACCAGGCCGCAGCACGTGAGCCTGCGTTGTACGCTGGCTACACCTTTGACCAGTGGCTTCACTTTCTTGAAGTAAATCTTTTTATTCTTCGATCCGCTGATACCGTCACCATCAGTCTGGAAGGCCGAGAGTTTCTCAAGTATCTGCTTCACCAGGGGTATACCCTCTACAAGCGTGGATAACGGGCCGGCAATGACTGCTACAAATTGCGGTCGGAATACGACTTATGTCCCCTAACCTCGGGACCGAACGGCCCACCGTCCAGGACCCTCTGATCCGCTATGCGGTGGAGATCGGGTGGGCGTACCTGTCTCCCGAGGAAGCCCTGACGCTCCGGCGGGGGGAGAGCGGCACGCTTCTCTACCAGACGCTTGCTGATAAGTTGATCGCCCTCAATCCTGGCGTGGTCACGGTGGAAAAGATTGACCAGGTGATCGCGCGAATCGAGGAGGTCCGGAACAACATTGAGGGGAACGCCGAGATACTGGCCTGGCTGCGGGGAGAGCGCTCGGTGTACGTCGAGAGCGAGAAACGGCAGCGCAATGTGACGGTCATCGACTTCGAGCATCCGGCGAACAACATCTTTCAGGTTACTGACGAGTGGGAATACACCAACGGCCAGCACACGAACCGGGCTGATGTGATGTTCCTCGTCAACGGTATACCCGGGACAGTGGTGGAGACCAAGAGCGCCAAGAAGAGCGAGGGAATTGACGAGGGGATCGCCCAGATCCGCCGCTACCACCGGGAAACGCCGGAGCTGATGACGGCCCCGCAGGTCTTCGACGTTACCCACCTCCTGGACTTCTACTACGGCGTTACCTGGAACCTTGACCGCAAAGACCTTTTCAACTGGAAAGACGAGGAAAAGGGGAATTTTGAAAAGAAGGTGAAGCGCTTCTTCGCACGCGAGCGCTTCCTGAAGCTTCTCAGGGACTGGATCATCTTTTTCAAGAAGGACGACGAGCTGCGGAAGATCGTCCTGCGCCAGCACCAGACCCGGGCCGTCGAGAAGGTGGTCGAGCGGGTGCTGGACCCGGTAAAGCGCACCGGCCTGGTCTGGCACACTCAGGGTGCTGGCAAGACCTTCACGATGATCTCGGCGGCTGAGCAGATCCTCTCCCATCCCGCCTTTGAGAAGCCGACGGTCGTCATGTTGGTGGACCGGAACGAATTGGAGAGCCAACTGTTCGCGAACCTCAAGGCCTACGGCCTGGGCTACGAGCAGGCGACCTCGAAAGCGAGACTGCGGGAACTATTAAAGGCGGACTACCGCGGCCTCATCGTCTCAATGATCCATAAGTTCGACAAGGCCGATGCGAATCTGTGCCCACGGGTCAACGTGTTCGTTTTTGTGGACGAGGCCCACCGCACGACGAGCGGCGACCTTGGGAACTACCTCGTCGCCGCGCTCCCCAACGCGACGATGGTTGGGTTTACCGGCACCCCGATTGACAAGATCGCCTACGGCAAGGGGACCTTCAAAGTCTTTGGCAAGGACGACGAGAAGGGCTACCTCGACAAGTATTCCATCGCCGAGTCCATCGAGGACGGCACAACGCTGCCGCTCCACTACACGGTCGCGCCGAACGACATCCGGGTGCCACGGGAACAGCTGGAGCGGGAGTTTTTCGATCTCGTGGAGGCGGAGGGCGTCAGTGACATCGAGGAGCTGAACAAGATCCTTGATCGAGCGGTCAACCTGAAAGCCTTCCTGAAGGCCGGTGAACGTGTGGAGAAGGTAGCCCGATTTGTTGCGGAGCACTTCCGGCAGAATGTTGAGCCTCTCGGCTACAAAGCATTCCTCGTGGGCGTGGATCGGGAGGCGTGCGCGCTCTACAAGAAGTCCCTGGACCGCCACCTCCCACAGGATTACTCGGCCGTAGTCTATACCTCGGCGCACAATGATAGCGAACTTCTGGCCGAGTATAGGCTGGGAGCGGACGACGAAAAGAGAATCCGCAAGGCATTTATTAAGGTGGGAGTGGTGCCCAAGATCCTGATCGTCACGGAGAAGTTGCTCACGGGTTTCGACGCCCCGATTCTCTACTGCATATATCTGGACAAGCCGATGCGGGACCATACGCTCCTCCAGGCTATTGCCCGAGTCAACCGTCCTTACGAAGAGGAAGGCGTGATCAAGAAGCCGGCCGGCTTCGTCCTAGACTTTGTCGGGATCTTCGAGAGGCTGGAGAAGGCGCTGGCCTTCGATTCAGATGTCGTCGATAGCGTGATCCAGAATCTGGATGTCCTTAAGGAGCGGTTCGGCAGGCTGATGGCGGAGCAGGCACCGGGGTACCTGGCGTTCTGCCGTGGTCCCATTGACGACAAGGCGGTCGAGAGAGCCATTGACGCCTTCGGCGAGAAAGAGAAGCGCGAGGCGTTCTACAAGTTCTTCAAAGAGCTTCAGATCTTGTACGAGATCATCTCGCCGGATGCATTCCTCCGTGAGCACCTCGATTATTACGGCAAGCTGTCGGTTCTCTACGAGATCGTCCAAAACGCTTTCAGCAAGCAGGTGGCTCTATACAGGGACGTTGCGAAGAAAACGGAATCGTTCGTGCGTGAGCGGGTCAAGATCTCCGGGCTCCTGACCACCATGCCGCTCGTCAAGATTGACGAAAAGGCCCTTGACGCTTTGAAGAGCGCCGATTCCTCGCCCCATGCAAAGGTCTTCAATCTGGGGAAGAGCCTGGCCCAGGCCGCGGCCGAAGGGGGGGAGCGGGAACCGTACCTGTTCCCCATCGGGGATCGAGCAGAAGCGATTCTGGAGGCTTATGACGACAGGCAGATCGGGACCCAGGAGGCTCTGAGGGAGTTGGAGAAACTCCTTGGCGAGTTTGTGCAAGCGCGTAAGGAGCGCGAGAAAACAGGCTTCGACCTTAGTACGTTCACGATTTACTGGGTCCTGAAACAGACGGGCTCGCCCGAGCCGGAGAAGTTGGCGCCCTTGCTGGACGGAGCTTTTGGGCGCTTTCCGAACTATAGGGACAACGCCGCTGAGCGCCGCCAGCTCAAGGCCGAGTTATACAAAGTGCTCCTGCCCGCGGTGGGCAAGGAAAGAATGGTCGAGCTAGCGGAGCGACTCATGTGGTTGCACCGAAAGTGAGAGCGCTTGCTGCAAGAACCCACTCGGAACCGGCTGCCCGGGATGCCCCAGCCTTGAAGGTCATCGTGCGGCGTTGGGCGTCAAAGATCGGTGTGGAGCCCAAACGCGTTCACGTTCAGCGCATGACCACGAAGTGGGCATCGTGTTCACTCAGCGGCCGGCTGTGCTTCAGCAGCGATCTGCTCCTCGAAGATGCCGCATTCCAGGAGGCCGTTATCGTACACGAGTTGCTGCATCTCCGCGTACCCAATCACGGGAAGCTGTTTAGAAGTCTGATGGCTGCCTATGCGCCGGGTTGGGAGGGAGCCGGGGTGTTGAGGATCTCCGAGAGGTGCGGTCGTGGGCGCCAGGGATAGGGCCGTGGATGAGCTCGAGAGGTTGCGGGGACAGCTCACTGAGGATCAGCGAGCGGTCCTTAGGCTATTTACCCTTATAAAACAGCGTTTAGGCGACAAACTGGGCTCCTAGGCAGCGCTATTTAGCGCTACGCCGACTCTAGGCCACATATCTTTAGCACTTGAGCGACTAAATATAGTTTAAAATAGCGCATAGACGACAAATTAGGGGCCAGCGGTGGCAAACCTAGCAGTTACCCGACAAGACGAAGTTTTCATCACCCGAGGCAACGAATCGGGGGCGGAAACGCGGGCGATTCAGCGCCGGGCCAAGGAAGGCGAGCTGACCCGTATCGCGGAAGGCATCTACCTCCGAGAGAAGGAGCCCGAGGCGCAGAAGGCGGTCGTGCGCCGCAATTGGTTTCGGATACTCGGAGCCCTTGCCCCCGGCGCAGTCGTGTCATACCGCAGCGCCTACGCAGGGGGGATCACGCCGGACGGGGCCGTGCACCTCAGCCACCCCACCAACTTCAACCGGAAAATCACCCTGCCCGGCGTGCAGGCGGTTCTGGTCAAAGGCCCGGGCCCGCTACCCGGCGACATGCCGCTCGGAGACGGCAAGCTCTATTTCGCTTCTCGTCCCCGCCAGCTCCTGGAGAACCTGTCTCCCGAACGCGGCGCGCGCGGCAAGTCCGTGGGCGCGAAGGCGGTTGAAGAGTTGCTCATCACGTTACTGCATGCGAACGGCGAGGCCGAGCTCAACCGGATCCGTGACGACGCAAGAGCGCTCGTCGAGCCCTTGGGTTTCAAGGAGCAGTTCAGGAAGCTCGACAAGCTCATTGGCGCGCTTCTCGCCACGCATGCTGACGGCGTTCTCAAGACGAAAGAGGGAAAGCTCGTTGCGAAGGGCACGCCCGTCGATTCGGAGAGGATGGCGCGCTTCGAGACGCTCGCCGCGAAACTTCGCGCCATGGTCCTCGCCCGTCGCCCTGCGGTGGCGCCGAATGAGCCGGCGCGTTCCTGCTTCGCGTTTCTCGAAGCGTACTTCTCCAACTACGTGGAAGGCACCGAATTTGCGATCGAGGAGGCACGCGACATCGCGCTCGAAGGGCGCATTGTCGAGCAGCGCCCGAAAGACTCCCATGACATCCTGGGGGTCTTCCGGCTGGCGCTTCAGTCTCCCGGCCGCGATACGGTCCCTCCTTTCGGTGCGGATTTTGCGGTGGAACTCGCAAGACGCCATGCGCAAATGCTGGAAAAACGCCCGGAAAGCAACCCCGGTCAGTTCAAGCTCGAGCCGAACCGGGCGGGCGGAACCTGGTTCGTCGATCCTCACCTGGTACGGGGCACCCTCATCGAGGGCTCGATGCTTGCGCGAAGCATCCCCGAAGGGCTTGCCCGCGCCATTTACTACTCGTTTCTCGTGACCGAGGTGCATCCCTTCAATGACGGAAACGGGAGGATCTCCAGACTGGTGATGAATGCCGAGCTTTCACGCGTGGGCGAGGCGCGCATCATCATTCCAACACTGTTTCATGAGGAATACGTGGACTGCCAACGCCAGTTGTCACGTCAGAACAATCCCGCCGGCATCATCCGCGCCCTTTCGCTCATGCAGCAATGGACCGTTGCTTTCGACTATGCGGACGTGAATGCGCTCATCGAGGCCGTCAGACACACCAACGCGCTTGAGCGCTCCCGCGTGCAGTTCCGTCTCACCATGCCCGATGGTTCACCGCTCGCGAACGAGCAAGCACAGGCGTGAGCGGCGAATTCGATCTCTTCATCGGCATCGACTACTCCGGCGCGCGCACTCCCACGGCGCGCCTGAAGGAGCTGCAAGTGTACGCCGCCAAGCCCGGCGGGCAGCCCGAGAAGCAGTTTTCGCTCTCAGCCATGCGTGGGCATGACCGGGGCCTGCCGTTCCGGGCGAAAGGGAGCCCCGGAGACCATCATCCGCTCACTCCCTGATAGAGGGGGTCGCTGGAGGGCTGAGCGGGTTTCCCCCTGATTCGTAATCAGCAGGTCGTGGGTTCGAGTCCCACCGCCGGCTCCAGCTCAGCTAGGGCGCCACTCGAGATTGCCGACCAGCCTCCCCACAAAGAAGATCTCCCGGTGGCCCTGCTCGACGAACTGGTGGAGGCCCCCGCCCTCGGCGCGGTGGTCCGCCTCGCGGAGAAAGGTGTCCAGGTGGGTGCGGACGACGATGTGGAGGACGCCGCGCTCCGCGTCGCGTGGGCGGTAGGCTGGGCGCGCGAGGGCCAAGGACCCCACGTGAGGCCAGAGCGCGGGGTGGCACAATGCCCAAAAAGAAATACGCCACGCGGGTTGGGGGCGGCGTGGGTAACACCGCCGCTGGCAGGGCGTCTCCCTCGAGTGACGGCGCCAGACGAGAACGCTTAGAAACCGAAGAGCTGGTCGGCCCGGGGCGTGAGAGCGGCGCCGCGGCGGGGGCGGGGCCAGCCGTGTTCGGGCTCGGCGAGCACGGTTCGGAGCTTCGCCCGCTGCTCGGGCGTGAGCTGGGCCTTGCCCTGCTCGATGGCGCGGATCCGGGCGAGGCGCAGGTCCACCCGCAGCCGCTCGACCTCCCTGAGCTTCGCATCCACCTGGCCGAGATCCACGGGGTCCTTTTCGAGGAGCGCCGCCAGGTCCATCTCGGCGATGCGGAGGTCGGCGTCTCGGCGGATTGCCTCGCGCTGGAAGTCGGCTCGGAGTCGCTCGAGGCTCTGAACCTGGTCGGGGGAGAGCCCGAGCTCGTCCTTGAGCCGGAGCATGAGCGTGATGAGCGGGCGCTCGCCGCGCGGGGCAGGCGCGAAGTGCTCGCGCCAGCGGCTGCCCAGGTCGTGGAGCTGGCCGATCAGCTCATCCAGGCTCCGGCCGAGTTCCTCGTGGGCCGCCGGGATCGGCGCCGTCGGTTCTAGAGCGGCCGCCGGCGTCGCCAGGGCCAGGAGCGCCAGGAAGAGTCCAAAGGGGATGTGGGTCCGCATATGGGGTCCTCCTTCGATCGGAGATGGCCACCTTGTCAGACGGGCGGGACGGGCTGATATTCGCCTTACACCCTCACCCTAACCCTCTCCCTCTCCGAGGGAGAGGGGGATGCGGGGGCTACGCGGCCGGGAGGCGGATGACCTTCGACTCCTCCTCGACCTTGTGGCCGAAGTTGCGGAGCAGGACCGGCAGGACCAGCAGGGAGGAAACCAGGCTCACGCTGGTCCCAAGGGTCAGGAGCAGGCCGAGGCCGAAGATCCCCTGATGGTCGGCGACCATCAGGCTCCCGAAGCCCACGATGGTGGTCAGCCCGTTGACGATCACGGCCATCACGGTGCTGCGCGCGACGAACGGGCCACCGTGGCGGCGCCCCTCCATGTAACGCACCGTGATGTTCAGGCCGAACTCGGCCGCGGTCCCCACGATCAGCGGAATCCCCCAGACGTTGGCCAGGTTGAACCGGAGGCCGAAGAGGTGCATGAGCCCTACGGTCCAGAGCATCCCCAGGGCGAGCGGGATTAGCGCGAGGATGCTCTCGCGCAGCCGGTGGAGCATCAGGAACGCCAGGACGCCGACGACGAGAAACGCGTAGATCGTCCCCTGGAGGTAGGCCTTCTCCATGAGGCGGATGGCCTCAAAGGTGATGATGGGGGATCCCGTCACGTCGGAATCGACGCTCCGGAGGTCCCGGACGAAGCGGCGCGCCCCCTCGCGGTCCCAGATGTCCACCTTGGGGTGGATCTGGATCAGGAACCGGCCGCTCTGGCCGATGAACTTCCGCCGGAGTTCTTCCGGCACGTCCTTGAGGCTCACGGGCCGGGGTTGGAGGTTCCGCTGGAGGAAGTGGAACTTGTCCACGAAGTCCTGGTAGAGCTGGGACTGGAGAAAGCCGAGCGCCGTCTCGGCCAGCTCGGGCTCGGCGCCGCGGAGCCTGTCCAGGAGGGAGACGATCTGGGCGTGGATGCCCTCGATGTCCTTCCGCGAGTCGCTCCCGCTCGCCTCGGAGAGGGCCAGGTCGAAGCGCCGCTTCAGCGTCTCGAGGGATGCGGTCAGGCGCTGGAGGTCCACGGGCTGGGGCATGCCGACCCGGACCGGGGCCACGAGCGGCGCGAAATCCCGGATGATCTTGGCCTTCTCCGGCTGCCCTTCGGGGATGAGGAGCAGCACGCTGTCCACCTCGGAAACCGAGGGCAGCCGATCGAAGGCGTCGTGCTTGCGCCGGAGCTCGTCGAGGGTGCTCGCGGTGGCCAGCCCGGTGAACCCCGAGCGTCCCGCCTTGGCCAGGATCTTCTTCTCCCAGATCACCGACTCGGTGGCCTTGGCCTGGAGGTTCAGGAGGTTGTAGTCGAAGCCGACCGTGGTGACCGTCCAGAGGGAAAAGGCGGTGAAGAGGCCCGCCGTCACGAGCACGCTCTTGGGGTAATGGGTGAGCCGCTCCAGCAGCGGCACCCGGATCTGCTCGAGCTCCAGCGCCCGCGGCACCGTGCCCTTGGGCCGGCCGGCGTGGCGGCGATCCACGAGCATGAGGAGGGCGGGGAAGAAGGTCATCATGGCGAGCCAGGCCAGCATGATGCTGGTGCCGGCGATGAAACCGAGCTCCCGGATGCCGCGAAAATCCGTGAAGGCCAGCACGTAGAAGGCGCCGGCCGCCGTCAGCGCCCCCAGGAGGATCCCGGGGCCGCTCCGCGCCGCGGTGAGCTCCAGCGCCTCCTTGAGGTTCCGGCCGAGGAACAGCTCCTCCTCGTACCGGAAGAGGAAGTAGATCCCGTAGTCGATGCCGATCCCGATGACGATCGGGATGAACATGACCGAGAAGATCGTGAGGTGCCCGATGGCCAGCGTGGTGGCGCCCATGGACCAGGCCAGGCTCACCGCCAGGACGGCCAGCATGAGGATCGGCTTGCCGGCGCGCTTGAAGGCCAGGAGCAGGAGCCCCAGGGTGAGGGCGAAGGCCAGCAGCGTGGCCACCTGGCTGTCCTGGAAGGCGGAGGTCATCTCGTCGTTGGAGAGCGCGGGGGCGCCCGTGACGCCGACCTGGACGCGGGGAAACTCGGGGCGCAGGGCGGCGATGATGTTCCGGATGGCGCTGATCGCCTCCTGGTCGCCGGTGAAGCTTCCCTTCTTGCTGGCGGGCTCCACGAGGACGAAGAGCAGGCTCTTGTCGTCGGACAGGAAGTAGCCGGCGTCGCCGTCGTCGTGGCGGTCCAGCGTGAAGAGCGCCCCCCAGGGGGAGCGGTACGGGGCCGGGCGGTCGAGCCGCTCGGAGATCTGGCCCACGACCTCCTTCAGGAAGCGCAGGTCCACCGGCCCGCCGTCCTGGAGGCCCAGGTCGAAGAAGTTCGAGACGAAGGCCGAGGCGATCTGGGTGTTGATCCCCGCGATGAGCTGGGCCAGCGTCGGGGTGGCGGCGAAATTCTCCATGAACTCCTGGTGGTCGAAGACCTTGTCCCGGATCTCCTTGAGCTTGGCGGCGGAGAGGTAGAGGAGCGCGCGGCCCTCGAAACGCTTGGGGTCGATCCGGTAGGCCACCCGCTGGAACTTGACGGGGCCGCGGCGGATGTCGCGCACGAGCCGGCTGGCGTAGGCCTTGGACTCTTCGAGCGTCCGCCCTTCCACCACGACCGCGATATCCTCCAGCTCGCCGAAGTCGCGGCCATACTCGGCGTACAGCGCGGCGTAGCGCGCGCCGGGGGGGAGCAGGTCGCGCGTGGACGTCTTGAAGGTCAGCGCCTCGAAGGTGTAGGCAAGGGCGAGCACCGCGAGCGCCAGCGAGACGAAGACCGTCAGGCTCGGGCGCCGGCAGGAGACCCGAACCAGTCGGCGGAGGAGTCGTCCGGTCCGCGAAATGGCGATCATGGGCCGGGGAGCGATGTGCCCTTCAGCCTACCACACCCCGACGTTTAGACGCGGGGGCCCGGCCCGGGATTCACTAGGATTATTCGTCTCCCTGGATGAAGCGCTCAAGCCGCTGGCGGGCGACCTCGTCGGACCACTGCTCCGGGGGGGACTTCATCAGGTAGGCCGACGGCGCGACAAGCGCGCCCTTCAGCCCCCGATCCAACGCGATCTTGCAGTAGCGGATCGCGTCGATGACGACCCCGGCCGAGTTGGGGGAGTCCCAGACCTCGAGCTTGAGCTCGAGGGAGAGCGGGAGGTCGCCGAAACCGCGTCCCTCCAGTCGGATGTGGGCCCACTTGCGATCCTGGAGCCACGGCACGTAGTCGCTGGGGCCGATGTGAACGGCCTCCGGGGGGAGCGGGTGGGCGAGCTGCGAGGTGACGGCGTCCGTCTTCGAGGTCTTCTTGGACTGGAGGCGCTCGCGCTCCAGCATGTTGTAGAAGTCGGTGTTCCCGCCCACGTTGAGCTGGCTGGTATGCTCCAGCCGCACGCCGCGGTCCATGAACAGCTTGGTGAGGGCCCGGTGCACGATCGTGGCGCCCACCTGCGACTTGACGTCGTCGCCGATGACTGGCAGCCCGCGCTCCTCGAAGCGGCGGCGCCAGTACGCCTCCCGCGCGATGAACACCGGAATGCAGTTGACGAAGGCGCACTCGGCGTCCAGCACCTGCTCTACGTACCACTTGGTCGCCATCTCGCTGCCCACGGGGAGGAAGTTCACCACGACGTGGGTGCCCGTCTCGCGGAGAATGCCGACGATGTCGGCGGTGGCGCCGGGCGCCTTCGTGACCACCTGGGACAGGTAGTGGCCCAGCCCGTCGTGGGTCATCCCCCGGTGGACCGGGACGCCGAGCGGCGGGACGGGGGCGAAGCGGGCGGTGTTGTTCGGGGGCGCGAAGATCGCCTCGGAGAGGTCCCGGCCGACCTTCCCCGCATCGATGTCGAAGGCCGCGGAGAACTCGATGTCCCCCAGGTGATAGCCGCCGAGCCGCGGGTGCATGAGCCCGGGAATGAAGCCGTCCTCGGGCGCCTGCCGGTAGTAGCGGACCCCCTGGACGAGGGCGGACGCGCAGTTGCCGACTCCGATGATGGCCACGCGAACGACTGTCACGGCGACGCCTCCTTGGGGGGCGGCTCGGTGGCGCTACTCTAGCACACTGCCCCTCACCTCTTCTCCTCTCCCCCCTCACCCTGCCCTCTCCCCCTCGGGGGGGAGAGGATGAAGGTGAGGGGATCATGAGTGGGGTGAGGGGGGGAGGATGAAGGTGAGGGGGCCCGGCGGATCAGCGCGCGTATCCCGAAATACGCGATGGCATCCTTCATGTTGGAGACGAACCGCCTGAAGACTGCCATCTCCGGGTTCGTGACGTACTCCATGGTGAGGACGACCCGCTCCCCGCCGGGGGCGAGCGGCGTGACGGCATGGTACAGCTTGGGGCCGTTGAAGATCACCAGGGCCCCGGGGCCGTATGCCCACTGGATCTCGCGGGTCTCCCGCGTGGGGTCGTCCTTGTAGAGCCGGGCGACCAGCCGGCAGTGATCGGTGCGCTGGACCAGCCCCATGAGGACCGTGTAGCGGGCGCCCTTGTAATAGGAATTGTCGTAGTGAAAGCCCATGTGGTCCCCGGGCTCCGTGTAGAAGTAGAGCGCGCAGGCGTGCGGGTCGTCCTCGGGGCAGGGGAGCAGGCGGGCCCCCGTGAGGCGGCTCAGGAAGTCGATGAAGGCGGGGGACTTGTAGAAGGCCAGGAAGAGCGGGGCCTTCTCGGCCAGCGTGTAGTAGCTGATGCTCCCGCCCTTCTTGTGGCCGGGGATGTAATTCCGGTGGACGTTGGGACGGAGCTTGTCCACCTCGGGCAGGAAGCAGCGCTCCACCAGCTCCGGGGGCAGGAAGCGATCCAGGAAGAGGCATTCGTTCTGCTCCCAGTACTTCCGGCGCGCGCCCTCGAAGTCCACGCCGGCGAGGGCGCGGGCGAGGGCCCGCTCCACTTCTCCCTCTTGAGCCGCGACGCGATCGGTCATGTGAGATCGGAGCCGGTGGCCGTCCGGAAGAGGGAGAGGGTCACGAGCCCGGCGGCCACCCACGTCAGCTCCCTGAAGCGCCGGACCAGCGTCATGCTGAGCCCGGCCGCGCCCCCCAGGCCGAAGGCGGCGAAGACGGCCATGTTCCCCCCCTCGAGGGCCCCGAGCCCCGCCGGGATGAGAAACGCCGCCGACTTGATGGCCGCGGCGAAGGCCTCGATGACCAGCGCCGTGGCGAGCGAGATGGGGGTTCCCATGAAGTGGAGGATCAGATAGACCTCGAGGCTGCCGACCAGCCAGCCGACGAAGTGGAAGAGGAGGGACAGCGTGAGGCGGCCCCGGTGCTCCCGATAGAAAACCGACAAGGCGCTGTCGAGGCGACGGACCCCCTCGTGCCCCTGCTCTCCCCACGAGAGGCCGAGCGCGCGGAGGAACCGGAGCCCGCGCCCGAAGAGCCCCTTCTGCTGGGCGAGGACGAAGCCTCCCAGGGCGACGGCTTCCACCGCCGCCAGCCCCGTCATGCCCTTGAGGAGCGGCGCCGCCGGCGGCAGCACGGCGAGCGCCACGGCGATCCCCACCAGCAGAAACGCTCCCTGGGCCAGGGTCACGGTGGTCTTGGCGATGATGACGGAGGCCAGCCCCTCGCCGAGCGGGACCCGGGGCCGGAGGAGGTACGCCTTCACCGGCTCGCCGCCCACGGACGCCGTCGGCGTCGTGAGATTGAACGCCTCCCCCGCCAGCCGCGCCGCCAGCAGCGTGGGGAAGGAGGTGAGGTCGCGCCGGAACGCGTAGCGCCAGCCCAGCGTGTCCAGCACGGTGATCAGGGCGAACGGGAACCACACGATGAGCAGGAGACGCCAGGAAATGGCCTGAAAGGAGGCCAGCAGGGTCTCGGGGCCCACCTGGACCACGAGGTAGCCGAGGAAGGCGACGCCGATCGCGAGGAGGATCAGCCGGACGGTGGTCATCGGCCGGTCACCCAGCGACGGCCGAGGCACGTCAGCCAGTACCCCTGGGAACCTACCGCGAGGAGGCCGACCAGAATCGGCAGTAGCCCAGGAGCGAACCAGAGGCCCAGGAGGAAGGCCACCAGCACCAGGTAGAAGAGATCCCGGGTTCCCAGCCCCTTGAGCACTGTGGCCAGCCGCTCCTCCCCGGAGGCTTCCTCGGGGAGGAAGCGGGCAAAGAGTGCGCTCAGGATGACGCCGAAGGCGGCAACGGCGCCGGCGACCAGCATCGTGGGTTCTCCGACTCGGCTCGCGGTGACGCCCATGCCCAGGACGAGGGCCGCGTGGATCACCGTGTCGGTGGTGAAGTCGAGCCACTCGCCGAAGGCGGATTCCTGGAAGGTGAGGCGGGCGACCTCGCCGTCGGAGTGATCCACGACGACGGCCAGCAGGTAGAGGACGAACCCCGCGAGCGCCGAGGCCGGCCTGGCGGGCCAGAGCATCCAGGCGGCGGCGAGCCCCAGGGCCAGGCTCAGCAAGGTCACCTGGTTGGGCGTGACGGGCAACCGGATCAGAAAGCGAGTGAGCCAGCGCGAGCACCGGCGGTTGATCATCCGGTCCACGTGGCTGTCGGCGCTGATTCCCAGGCTCCGGAAGAGCGTGGCCTCGGCCTCGCTGCGACTGGCCTCGTCCAGCACGGGCACGAAGAAGCCGGCGCCCACCACCAGCGTCATCCGTCCCTGCCTGACCCGCACCTCGAGGTCGTCTCCGAGCGGCGCCCCCTGGACGAGTCGATCCCATAGCGCGGCCGCAAGCGCGGCGGGAGCCAGCAGGATCGGCGAGAGGCTTCCCTTCGATTCCTCGAGGGCGATGCCCTCGCCCGGGTCGCGTTCCGCGAGGAGCCGCCGGAGGCTCTGCGGGTCCAGGAGCACGTTGGCCGGGAGGAGGAGAAGCGGGCCGCTGCTCCAGTCGCGCGCCTGGGCGGGGCTGAGCCGATCGAGCCAGACGACCGCCGCTCGGAGACGGGGGTTCGCCGCGATCCTGCCCTCAACGGCCGCATCCCTGAGGGACGCCGGCACGCCGATCTCGCGAACTCCCCCGCGCTCGCCGGTCAGGAGCGTCCGGACGAGCATCGCCCGCCCCGCCACCTGGCTCGCGGCCGCGGCGCGGCTCGTCGGATCCGGGAGGTACACGACGGCGCGGGGCAATGGGAGCGCGCCGCGCGCTGCTGGGTGGGTCACGCGTCGGCCCCGAGGCGGCGGATGAGCGGGAGCACATCCTCTTCGGCCCGCTGGAGGTCTTCGACGAAATCGATCTCCGTCCACGGCAGCCCGCCCACGTCCACCCAGCCGACATGGACGCGGCGCAGCAGGAGATCGATGGCGTCCTCGTACTCGCGGTACCGGCTCTGGTCCCGGAGGACTTCTTCCATGCAGTCCCGGAGCACCGACCCGTGGGCGGACGCGCACTTGAAGAAGCCGACCCCCTCGCCGACCGTGTCGTGGGGCGGCGGCTCGAGGACCTTCTTTCCGATCGCCAGGACCTGCCCCGCCCGGGCATAGACCTTTACCTCTTCGCCCGTGTCGGTGAAGCCCCGGTCGATCAGGAGCGCGCTCGGGGCGGGGCACTCCACCAGACTGCGGAGCATGCCGGTGGGGAAGAGGACATCGGCGTCCATCACGACCACGTCCGCGTCCAGCTCGTCCCGGCAGACCCAGAGGGATCGGATGGAGTCCCGCGTGTACTCGGGGTTCTCGATGTAACGGACGGGCAGTCGCCCGAAGCGGCTTCCCGCCACCCGGCGGATCTGGTCCTGGCAGTGGCCCACGACGATCACCGCCTCTGAGACGGGGAGCGCGGCGAGGGATTCCAGCATGCGCTCGAGCAGCGAGCGGCCCCCCACCGGGAGCAGGCACTTCGGCTGGCGATCGGTCAGCGGCGCCAGGCGATGTCCCACTCCGGCGGCCAGGATGAGGGCGCGCATCAGGCCCTCCCCAGCGCGGCGCGGAACCGATCCCGGATCACGGGCGGCGCGTAGGGAATCCGCGGCACGGCCCGCGATTCCGGCGTGACCTTGACGAGGATGAAGGCCGGCCCGTCGGTGGCGAGAGCCTCGCGAGTGGCCAACTCAAGGGCGCCGCGCTCGGTCACGGCGCGGACCCACGGGTACCCGGCGCCGGCGGCGAGCCGGTCGAGCCTGACCTCCCGCGAGAGCGAGGGCTGATCGCCCGTCGAGCCGTACACTTCGTTGTCGAACACGAAGTGGACGAAGTTCTTCGGCCCGAGGCCGCCGGCCATCGAGAGGCTGCCCAGGTTCATGAGGAGGTTGCCGTCGCCGTCGAAGACCACGGTCCGCCGGTCGGGCCGGATCAGGGCGACGCCGAGGCCGATGGACGAGGCGAGCCCCATGGAGCCAAGCATGTAGAAGTTCTGCGGCCGGTCGGCCACGGCGTAGGACTCGCGGCAGATATAGCCGTTGGCGTGAATGACGGGCTCATCCCCCAGGCATCGGATGATCACGCTCAGCGCCTCAGAGCGGGACACGCACGGCGCGAGATCGGGCTCTTGCTGGGGTCGGTCGGATCGCGCCTGGCGCCGAGCACCGGGATGAGCCTCGCGCGCGTGCTCGCTTTCAATGACTCCCGGCGGCAGGAGCAGCGCCACGGGCGCCTCCCGCGCCAGGGTCTCGCGCGTGGCCCAGGCGAGGTCGGCCTCCAGCGAGCTGGCGCCGAGGGCCCGGTGCGGAATGCCGAGCAGATCCAGCAGGCGCGGGGAGATGTCGCCCATGAGGAGGTGCTCCGGAGCGTCCTGACCCTGGAAGCCGCGCCAGGTCACCACGAGCAGGCAGGGGAACCCGTACATCAGCGAGAGCGAGGCGAGGGCGTTGAGGCTGGTGCCGAGCCCCGAGTTCTGCATGAGGACCGCCGGCTGCCCCCCGGCGAGCCAGGCCCCCGCGGCGCACCCCACCGCGGCGTCCTCGCGGATCGCGGGCAGGTAGGGGAGCCGGGGCCGCGTGCCCAGCGCGCTCAGGACGCCTTCCAGCAGGGAGCAGGGAACCCCGGCGAAAAAGTCGTAGCGGTGCTGCTCGAGAAGATCGACGAATTCTGTTCCCTTCACGTCGGGCGCAGCCCTCCAATTACTTCCGGATCTCGGCCCACGCCCGCTGGTAGTCCTCGAAGGTGTCGATCTCCAGCCAGCCCTTGTAGACGTTGACGCAGGAGACCGGGTGCCCCTGGGTCACGAGCTCCTGGAGGATGTCGGTGAACGCCGCGCGGTCCAGGGTCTCGGACTCGTGGAGCGCGCCGCCCCCGGCCCGCAGCAGTTGCTCGTGCGTCTCCCGGAGCAGGCGGCTGCCGCGCTCGGAGAAGAGGGCCATCCCGATGAACTCCCCGGTGGCTTCCTCGGGCGGCACCCGCTGGCCCACCCGGACCAGCGTGTCGTCGTCCTCCGACGGGAGCGAGCGGAGGCCGGGGGGCGGCGGGTTCGACGTGACCACGAGGTCCAGGGGCTTGGCCAGGGGGAGCAGGCGGTCCCGCTGGTCCATCCACGCGCGGTCCACGACGATGGCCACGTCCGCCCGCGAGCGGAGCAGCTTCCGGAGCACGGCCGGGTCGAAGAGGATGTCGGAGTAGAGGAAGAGGACGCGGCCGTCCAGCTCCTGTTCGGCGGCGAAGAGGGATGCGAGCTCGCCCGTCTCCTCGTAGCGGTCGTTGTCGTAGTAGCGGATCCCGGAGAGGGCCACCTTCGCCTTCTGGTAGCCGCGCACCACCACCACGTCGTGGAGGCCGCACTCTCTCAGGGTTTCCAGCTGGCGCTCCAGGAGCGTGCGCCCCTTGATGTCCAGGAGACACTTGGGCCGGTCTTCGGTGAGCGGGAGCAGCGATTTCCCCGAGCCGGCGGCGATGATGATCGCCCGGACGTTCGCCGCCCGGGGGAGGAACTCGGCCTCGATCGCCCTGAACTCGGCGACGCCGACGTGCCGGTAAATCTCCTCGAGCGCCACGATCGTCGGGGCCACGGACTCCAGGTGCTTCGTCCGCTGGAGGAGCGCGAGGGTCTGCTGCATCCCCTTGACGGCGCCGCGGAGGGCCTGGTTGGCCCAGATGACCAGCTTGACGCCGGCGGCTTCCAGCTCTTCGAAGCTCACGGAGGGGTAAAGGGTTGGGACCACGACGATGGGCTTCGAACCGTCCCACCGAGCCATGAACTCCAGCACCTCGGCGGCCGTGGGGGCCTTGGAGTGCACGAGGATCATGTCCGCGCCGGCGTCCGCGTACGCGTGGGCCCGCTTCAGGGCCTCGGCCATCCCCCAGCCCGCGATGAGCGCCTCGGTGCGGGCGATCACCACGAAGTCCGGATCCCGCTGGGCCCGCTTGGCCGCCCGGATCTTGCCCGAGTGCTCCTCCACCGACGCCAGCTCGCGGCGCGCCCCGGGATAAAGGCTGCACGTCTTGGGGAACACGTTGTCCTCGATGCTGATCCCGGCGACGCCCGCCTTCTCGTATTCCTCCACCGTCCGGATCACGTTCACGGCGTTGCCGTAGCCGTTGTCGCAGTCGGCGATGACGGGAAGGGTGATCGCGTCGTTGATGTGGCGGGCCACCTCCACGTTCTCGGTCATCGTGAGGAGGTTGACGTCGGGCATGGCCCGTTGGGCGGCCGAGACCGTGAAGCTCGAGGCCCAGACCACCGGGAAGCCGGCGGCCTCGATGAGCTTCGCCGAGAGGGCGTCGTGGGCGCCGACGGCGGCCACGAGGCCGGGGCGATGGAGCAGGGCGCGGAGTTGGGCGGCCTTGGTCACGGCGACTTCTTGGCGCGGCCCTTCGTCTTGGTCTCTTCCTCGAAGAGGAACTCTTCCTGCTTGGTCTTCATCTTCTTCACCAGCTCGGCGTAGGAAGAGGTCTGGATGATCTTGTTGAACTGGGTGCGGTAGTTCGAGATGAGGCTGACGCCCTCGATGGAAACGTCGTAGACGTGCCAGCGATCCCCGCGCCGGAGCATCCGGTAATCCACCGGGACCTCCTGCCCCTGCTTGGTGACGATCTTGGTGGAGACGGTGGCGACGTCCCCGTCGATCCGCTCGCCGGCGTACTGGATCTTCTCGCCCCCGTAGAGCTCGATCTTGGAAATGTAGGACCGCTCGATGAGGTCGGCGAAGAGCTCCGCGAACTCCTCCCGCTCCTTCTCCGTGCGGCCCTGCCAGTGGCGCGCCAGCGACCGCTTGGCGGTCTCGGCGAAGTCGAAGATGTCGTTGGCCACCTTCCGAACGGTCCTCCGGCGCTCCTTGACCCTGCCGTCCACTTTGAGCACCGGGTCCTCCAGGATCTTGAGAACCTGGTCGATGTGGGCCCTCAGCTGATCCGTGGGGGCGCCGGCCCACGCCCCGGGCGTGACGCCCAGAACCAGCAGGCCGGCGAGGATGAGGCTCAGTCGTCGCGAACGGATCATCGCGTGACCTCCACTCTTCATCGGGCCTCCGAGTCCCTACACCTTGCCGAAGATGTACTTCGAGAGCAGCTCTTCAAAATCCACCGGCGGCTCCACCTCCCGGATGCGGCCGTTCGGCGGAATGATCCGATCCGAGCCGCCCGGATTGATGCGGATGTACTTCTCGCCGATCAGCCCCTTGGTCTTGATGGAGGCGATCGAATCTTCCTGAAGCTTCACGTCCCTCCGGATTCGGATCCGGACCCGGGCCTGGTAGTCCGCGAGGGTGATCGCTTCGACGCGTCCGATTTCCACCCCGGCGATCTCCACGGCCGAGCCGGCCTTGAGGCCGCCGACCGAGGGAAAGTCGGCGGTCACCTGGTACCCCGGACTCCCCAGGAATTCGACCCTGCCGAGTTTAACCGAAAGCCAGCCCAATGCCAAGACACCAATGAGGACGAACACTCCGACACCGAGGTCGAGCACCGGCCTTCGCATACGCCTGTCTCCTTAGATGGCTCGGATCGGCCCTTCGATCTGGCCCCGGATGAACTGCTGGACGACGGGGTTCCCGGATTCCTGGATGGCCTGGGGATCCCCCGCCTCCACGATGACCCCGTCGTGGAGCATCGCCACCCGCTGGGCGATCTCGAAGATCTCCGGGATCTCGTGGCTCACCATGACGGCGGTGAACCTGAACTTCCGATGGAGATCGAGGATCAGGTGGTGGATCGCGTTCACCAGCACCGGATCGAGCCCGGTCGTGGGCTCGTCGAAGAACACGATCTGGGGCTCGGTCACCAGAGCCCGCGCGATGGCGGCGCGCTTGCGCATGCCACCCGAGACCTCGTCGGGGTACTTGTGGCCCGCGCCGCTCAACCCCACCTGGGCCAGCTTCTCTTCCACCCGGGCGGCGATCTCGGAGGCCGCCAGCGCGGTTTTCTCCCGGAGCGGGAAGGCGACGTTGTCGAAGACCGTCAGGGAATCGAAGAGCGCCCCGCCCTGGAACACCACCCCGTAGCGCTCTCGGACCTTGTCCATCTCGTGGCCCCGCAGGGCGGTGATCTCCACCCCGTCCACCCAGATCCGCCCCGCGTCGGGGCGGAGCAATCCGAGGAGGTGCCGCAGGAACACGGATTTTCCCCCCCCGCTCCGCCCGATCACGATCATGATCTCGCCGGTGTTGACCTCGAGCGTCAGCCCCTGGAGCACCTGCTGACCGCCGAAGGCCTTGTGGAGGTTCTCGACCCGGATCACGGCAGCACCGACCCGAGGAAGTAGTCCCAGACGAGGATCAGCACCGAGGAGAGGACCACCGCCTCCGTGGTGGCGCGGGACACGCCCTCGGCGCCGTGGCCGGTGTAGTAGCCCTTGTAGGCGCAGACCCAGGTGACCACCACCCCGAAACAGAGCGACTTCCAGAAGCCGACCCAGATGTCGGCCATGTCCACGAAGGTCTGCATCTCGCCGAAGTAGGTCCCCTCCGACAGGCCCAGGAGCCTCACGCCCACCAGGTAGCCCCCGAAGATTCCCACGACGTCGAAGATGGCCGTCATCAGGGGGAACGTGATGAGGCCCGCGACGATGACGGGGACGATCAGGTAGCGCATGGGGTTCAGCGCCATGACGGTGAGGGCATCGATCTGCTCCGTGATGCGCATGATCCCGATCTCGGCGGTCAGCGCGGAACCCGCTCTGCCGGTCACCATGAGCGCTGCCAGGACCGGCCCGAGCTCCCGGATCAAAGAGAGGGCGACGGCGGGGCCCAGGAAGGCCTCGGAGCCGAAGCGCGACAGGGTGAGGAAGACCTGGAGCCCCAGCACCATCCCGGTGAACGCGCCGGTGAGAATGATGACCGACAGCGAACGGAAGCCGATGAAGTGGATCCGCTGCAGCAGCTGGAGGACCTTGAAGGGCGGGACGAAGGTCCAGACCGCGGCCTGGCCCAGGAAGAGGCCGAAGCGGCCGAGGGATTCCACGACGTCGAGGGAGATCCGCCCGAGGGCTTCGACGGGGCGGACGAACGTTTCGGAGGGGCCGGTGTTCATCAGCCTTGAGCGCTGCGATACACCCCCAATGCCCACAGGGGAAAGTACTTCGCGTACAGGTGGTACTTCAGGAAGAAGACGCGCGGGAACCCCGTCCCGTTCCAGAAGAGGTCCTCCCAGGAGCCGTCGGGCCGCTGGGTGTCCAGCAGATACCGGATCCCGCGCTCGACGGCGGGATCCGAGACCCGCCCGGCGGCGAAGAGCCCCAGGAGCGCCCAGGCCGTCTGGCTCGGAATCGAGTCGCCCACGCCGGCGAGTTCGGGGGTGTGGTAGCTGGCCATGCTCTCGCCCCACCCCCCGTCCGGGTTCTGCTTGGCCTCGAGCCAGCCGACCGCCCGTCGCACGTAATCCTGCGACAGATTCTCACCGACCGCCCGGAGCCCGCGCAGGACGGACCACGTGCCGTAGATGTGGTTGGCGCCCCACCGGCCGTACCACGACCCGTCCTCCCGCTGGGCGCGCCGGAGGAAGTCGATGCCGCGACGCGCGGGGGCGTAGGTCGGCGCGAAGCCCAGCGTGCCCAGCAGCTCCAGCGCCCGTCCCGTCAGATCCTCGGTGGAGGGATCGAGGAGCGCGCCGTGGTCGGCGAAGGGGATGTTGTTCAGGACGAGCCGGTTGTTGTCGGCGTCGAAGGACCCCCAGCCGCCGTCGCCCCCCTGCATGCCTAGGACCCACCGGAGCCCCCGGTCCACCGCGGCGCGCTTCGGCTCCGGCGCCTCGATCTTCTGGAGCGCCATCATGACCATGGCGCTGTCGTCCACGTCCGGGTAGAAGTCGTTCCCGTACTGGAACGGCCAGCCGCCCGGGGGCGTGTCGGGCCGCTTGACGCGCCAGTCGCCCGGCGTCAGGACCTGCTTGTCGATCAGCCACTCGGCGGCCTTTTGGAGGGCCGGATCGTCGGCGGGCCGGCCCGACTCCACGAGGGCGTTGGCCGCCAGCGCCGTGTCCCACACCGGCGAGACGCACGGCTGGTAGTGCAGGGTGTGGAGGTCCTCGACGGCCAGCGCCTCGATCTCCTTGAGCTGGCCGCGGATCAGCGGATGGTCGTCCGGATAGCCGAGGCAGCGCAGCGCGAGCACCGCGTTGGCCATGGCTGGGTAAATGCCGCCGAGCCCGCCCGGCACGCCCAGCCGCTCCTCGAGCCAGAGCCGGGTCGCCTCCACCGCCCTCGCCCGGGCGGGTCGGGCGCCGTGGCGCTCCCAGAACTTCAGCGCGTCGTCCACGGCGATGAAGAAGTTCTTCCACGAGATCGGGTGGCGTGTCCGCGGCAGGCGCAGGTGCGCGCGCTCCCGCGGGATCGGCCAGAGCTCCGCGAGGTCGAGCCCGGGTGGGAGCCGCTTGACGGGTTTCTTGTCCATGAGGATCAGGAGCGGGACGATCACGGTCCGCGACCAGTAGGAGACCTCGTAGAGGTTGAAGTAAAACCAGCGCGGCAGGAGCATGATCTCTACCGGCATGGACGGCACGCCGGACCAGTCGTACTCGCCGAAGAGCGCAAGGGTGATCTTGGTGAACACGTTGGCGGCCACGGGGCCGCCGGCCTGGCGGATCAGATTGCGCGCCGCGGCGGTGGCGGGGTCTTCCGGGGAAACACCGGCGAGCTTCAGAGCGAAGTAGGCTTTGATCGTGGCCGACAGGTCGGCGGGGCCGCTCTCGTAGAGGGGCCAGCCGCCGTCGGGGAGCTGGTGGGCTCTCAGGTAGCGGACCGCCTTTCGCTCCCGCTCCCGGTCCACCCGGTCGAGCAGGTGGCAGAGCAGGAGGTACTCGGAAGTGACGGTGCTGTCGGCTTCGAGTTCTCCCCGCCAGTGGCCGTCGGGGGCCTGGGTGGAAAGGACGAACTCCTGGGCCCGTTGGATGGCCTGGTCCACCATTGAGCGATTGGCGATGAACTTGGGCATGACGCGCGGGGCATCTTACCACGGGGCCAGGAAAATCACAAAGGAGGGAGACGACTTTAACCTTGAAAACGTTGACGGCTTTCAGTATCGTGGGTGGGACCTTCGGAAGGCCATGCATGAATGACCTGGCTACCCTCATGAGCGGGACCCTCGCCCTGCGGCCGTACGTGTTCGTCTTTCTTGCCGTTTATCTGGTGGCGGCCGCGCGGGACCTAGGCCTCCGGCGCGCCCTGGCCTTCACCGGCTGGGCGTGGGCGGTGGCCTTCGCCGCCGAGTTCGCGTCCACCCGCACGGGGATCCCGTTCGGGCTCTACCACTACACGGAGGCCACGCGGGGGCAGGAGCTGTTCCTCGCCAACGTGCCCTTCATGGATTCGCTCTCGTTCACCTTCCTCGCCTACGCGTCCTTCTGCCTGGCGCGCCTCACGCTCGGACGGAGTCGGGGCGGCGCCCTCGTGCTCCTGTCGGGGTTCTTGATGATGCTTCTCGACGTCGTGATCGATCCGCTGGCGGTCCGGGGGGACCGGTGGTTCCTGGGGCAGATCTTCTACTATCCCGACGGGGGAATCTACTTCGGGGTGCCGCTCTCCAACTTCGTCGGGTGGGCGGTGGTCGGCTGCGTGATCGTCGGCGGGGCTTCGGCGTTCCTGGCGCTCACCGACGGCGCGCGGCGGCCGGGGCTCGGGGCGGCACTCTACTACGGCGTGCTCGCCTTCAACCTGGCCCTGACCTGGTGGATCGGCGAGTCGCTGCTGCTCGCCGTGGGCCTCGGGCTCCACGCCGCCGCCGTGCTGGCATTGTGGTCGTTTGCTTCTGAGCGGGAGGTTCGGAAGGGGAACGGAATCCCCCTCCGAGTGACCTGATGGCCGTGCCGCTTTCCCAGATGTGGACGGTCGCGACCTACGTCCTCAAGCAGAGGCTGCGCGGGCTGAAGCGGTATCCGCTGGTGCTGATGCTGGAGCCGCTCTTCCGCTGCAACCTCACGTGCGCGGGCTGCGGCAAGATCCAGTATCCTGCGCAGATTCTCAAGAAGCACCTGACGCTCGAGCAGTGCCTGAAGGCGGTGGACGAGTGCGGCGCTCCCGTCGTGAGCATACCGGGCGGCGAGCCGCTCATGTACCCCTCCATCGGCGAGCTGGTGGACGCCCTCGTCCAGCGCAGGAAGTACGTGTACCTCTGCACCAACGCCATCCTGCTGAAGGAGAAGCTCGAGCAGGGTGTCTTCAGCCCCTCCAAGTACCTCAGCTTCAGCATTCACATGGACGGCTTACGCGAGGAGCACGACGAGGCCGTCTGCCGCGACGGCGTGTACGACAAGGCGGTGGAGGGGATTAAAGCGGCGCTGACGCGCGGCTTCAGGGTGACCACCAATACGACCCTGTTCGACGGCGCCAACCCGCTCCGGATGCGGGAGTTCTTCGACGAGATGATGAAGCTCGGCGTGGAAGGGATGATGCTCTCGCCCGGCTACAGCTATTCCAAGGCCCCCGACCAGGAGCACTTCCTCCGTCGAAGCAAGACGCACGAGCTGTTCTCCAGGATGCTGTCTAACCCCAGGGAGCACTGGAAGTTCAACCAGTCGCCGCTCTTCCTCCAGTTCCTCATGGGCCAGCGCGACTACGAGTGCACCCCGTGGGGCAACCCGACCTTCAACATGTTCGGCTGGCAGCGCCCGTGCTACCTCCTACAGGAGGGCTACGCCGAGAGCTTCCGGGATCTCATGGAGAACACCCGCTGGGAGCAGTACGGCCGGAAGAGCGGCAACGAGAAGTGCCAGGACTGCATGGTCCACTGCGGCTACGAGGCCACCGCGGTGGATGACACCTTCAGCAACTGGAAGGGCTTCAAAGACACCGTTGTGGCCACCCTGACGGGCAAGCTCTAGATGTTGCCACGATTCGAGCGCGGGCTTGGCCCGCGCAACCCTGGGGGGAGGCATCGGAAGGGGGGCGAAGCCCCCCTCCGAGCAATATGACGCTGGAAGGCTGGGTGCCCGAGCTCTCCGAGTCCCTGACCCTCGCCGAGGTGATCGACCTCGCCTTCGATTACCGGGGCAACACCACTGTCGTGAAGGTGGACGGGACCGAGGCGAAGGGGTACATCTTCAACCGCAGCAGCGACGCCCCGGAGCCCTTCATCCAGATGTTCGACGTGGCCGGGAACGGACCGATCAAGATCCTGTACTCCGAGATTCGGAACATCAAGTTCACCGGCCGGGATATGGCGGCCGGCAACTCCTGGCAGGCCTGGCTCGAGCGCAAGGAGAGGGAAAAGGCCGAGAAGGCGGCTCGCCTCGGCACGGGGCCGGCGTGACCGACGTCCTCGTCCTCACCGCCGTCGAGCTCGAGGCGCGCGGTCTGGCCCGCGAACTCGAGCTCTCCCGCCTCTCCCGCTTCGCGTTTCCCGCGTACGAGCTTCAGCGAAGCGGCTGCCGGCTCAGGCTCGCCCCCGTCGGCCTTC
Organism: Candidatus Rokuibacteriota bacterium; assembly: GCA_016179965.1. GTDB lineage: Bacteria > Methylomirabilota > Methylomirabilia > Rokubacteriales > CSP1-6 > CSP1-6. The sequence goes on from JACPCF010000017.1 coordinate 36,953, forward strand.
GGGCTGCGCTCTTGTCCGAGCGCGGGCCCGCCCTCGCTGCCGACCTCGCCTCGCCCCTGGTCGTCTCGGCGGGGACCTGCGGGGGGCTGGCTCCCGACCTGGAAGCGGGTGACCTGGTTCTCCCCGAGAGCGTCGTCGGCCTCCAGGGCGAGCGGCTGAACGTGACGCCCGGGGCCCACGCGCTGGCCGTGGGGCTTGCCCCTCAGGCGCGGCGGGGGCTCCTGCTGACCCGGCGCGACGTCCTCGCCACGCCGGAGTCAAAGGCCGACAGCTTCCGCGCGACGGGGGCGGCGGCCGTGGACCTCGAATCCGCCCTCATCCTCGCCTGGGCGTCGCGCGAGGGGCGCCCCTCTCTCGTCGTGCGCGCGGTCGCCGACACGGCCCGTCAGCACCTTCCGGCCGAGCTCGTGGAGCTGGTGACTGCCGAGGGGAGGCTCCGGGCCGGTCGCGCCGTCGCCCTCGCCCTCACCCGTCCCCAAACCATTCCCCAGGCCCTCCTTCTCCGGCGCGGCACCCGACGGGCGCTTCGGTCCGTCGCCCGGCTCATCGTCGCGCTCGTCGAGTAGCGGGCGAGTAGTCCTGCCATGGACGTGCTGGTCACGGGAGGCACCGGCTTCGTCGGGGCCAACCTCGTCCGTGAGCTCCTGAAGGACGGCGCCCAGGTGCGAGTCCTTGTCCGGCCTCGGAGCCACCGGAGAGCGCTCGAAGGCTGCGACGTCGAGTTCGTGGAGGGAGACCTCCTGGATGCCGCCTCCTTGAAGCGCGCCGTGGCTGGCGTCAGCGTCGTGTACCACGTCGCCGCCGACTACCGTCTCTGGGCTCCGGACCCGAACGCCCTCTATCGGGCGAACGTCGAAGGCACGCGCCAGGTCCTCGCTGCGGCGGCTGAGGCCGGCGCCGCGCGGGTGGTCTACACGTCCACCGTCGGCGCCCTCGGTATCCCCAAGGACGGCCGCCCCGGAACAGAGACGACGCCGGTGACCCTGGCCGACATGGTCGGCCCCTACAAGCGCTCCAAGTTTCTGGCCGAGCGGGTGGCCGAGGAGTGGGCCGGCCGCGGGCTTCCCGTCGTCATCGTCAACCCCTCGGCCCCCGTGGGGGCGTGGGACGTGAAGCCTACGCCGACGGGGCAGATGATCGTGGATTTCCTCAAAGGGAAGATGTTCGCCAGCCTGGACACCGGGCTGAACCTCGTCCACGTCCGGGACGTGGCGCGGGGGCACCTCCTCGCGGCCGAGCGGGGAAAGGTCGGCGAAAAATACGTCCTCGGGAATCAGAACCTGTCGCTGATGGAAATTTTCCTAATGCTCGGACGCCTCACCGGATTGCGGGCGCCGCGCTTTCGAATCCCGTACCCCGTGGCCTGGCTCGCGGCGGCCTCCATGGAAGGCTGGGCGCGGGTCGCCGGCGGGGAGCCGCGCGTGCCGCTCACGGCGGTACGAATGGCGAAAAAGCGGATGTACTTCGACCCGTCGAAGGCGGTGAGGGAATTGGGCCTGCCCCAGACCCCGGTGGAGGAGGCGCTGAAGGAGGCGGTTGACTGGTTCGTCGCCCGCGGCTACGCGACACTCCCCGCGCGGAGGTCGGTCGCATGAACGCCGGCCAGCTGGTCTCTCGCCTGACCCGCAAGAGCCGGTCCAACTTCTACTATGCTTTCCTCCTCCTGCCGCGGCCGCAGCGCGAGGCAATGTACGCCGTCTACGCGTTCTGCCGGATCGTGGACGACGTGGTGGACGCCGGCGGGGACCCGGAGGTCCAGCGCAAGGCGCTGGCGCACTGGCGCCGCGAGGTCGCGCGCTGCTTCGAGGGCACCCCGGAGGAGCCGGTGACCCAGCGCCTCGCTGAAGCGGTCCGCGCGTTCCCGATCTCCCGGGCTGCGCTGGAGGAGATCATCAACGGCGTCGAGATGGACCTGGATCGGTCGAGCTACGAGACGTTCGACGAGCTCTACCCGTACTGCTACCGGGTCGCGGGGGCCGTGGGGCTGTGCTGCATCGAGATCTTCGGGTACGCCGACCCGCGGGCCCGCGACTACGCGGTGAACCTCGGGGTCGCGCTCCAGCTCACCAACATCCTGCGCGACGTCCAGGCCGATGCCCAGCAAGGGCGCGTCTATCTCCCCGCCGAGGATCTCCGGCGCTTCGGCGTGACCCCCGAGGACCTGAGGCTGGGTCGCTACACGCCCCAGTTCGTCGAGCTGATGGAGTTCGAGGCGCTGCGGGCGCGGGGGTTTTACCGTCGAGCCTGGGAAACGCTGCCCGAGGGCGACGCGCGCCGGCTCTTCGCGGCGGAGATCATGGGGCGCATCTACTTCGCCCTCCTCCGGGCCATCGAGGCGCGGCGGTACCGCGTCTTTGACGGCCGCCTCTCGGTTCCCGTCTCCACGAAGCTCGCGATCGCCCTCAGGTGCTGGGCGGGGGCGCGGCTGGGGGCCGGGGCCCGCCGGCGGGAGGTCGCATGAAAGCCGCGGTGTACCAGGCCCCGGGCCGAGTGGCGCTCAGCGAGTGGCCGACACCGTCTATCGGCGCCGGCGAGCTCCTGCTCAAGGTCCGCGGCTGCGGGCTCTGCGGGTCGGACGTCGCCAAGATCCGCTCGGGGCGCGTGACCCCGCCCGCCGTGTTCGGCCACGAGGTGGTCGGCGAAGCGGTCGCGCTCGGGCCGGGAGTCCGCGGATTCGAGGTCGGTGACCGCTTGGTGGTCGCCCACCACGTGCCGTGCTTCGCGTGCCACTACTGCCGCCGAGGCAGCCCGTCCATGTGCCGGGGCTTCAAGACGGTGAACCTGGATCCGGGAGGGTTCGCCGAATACCTGAGGGTCCCGGCCCCCAACGTGGAGCACGCGACCTTCAAGGTGCCGAAGACGCTGAGCGACGAGGCGGCGTCGTTCACCGAGCCGCTGGCCTGTTGTCTCCGGGCGGTGAAGCGCGCGCAGGTCCTTCCGGGCGACGTGGCCTGGGTGATCGGCCTCGGCTCGGTGGGGTGTCTGTTCGTCCAACTCTTGCGCCGCGCCAGCCTCACGGTCCTCGGCTCCGATCCCCTGCCGGCGCGGGTGGCGCTGGGGCGGGCGTTTGGCGCGGACGCGTTCCGGACTCCGGAGGCGCTGGAGGAGCGGGCGCGGGAGCTGACCGACGGGCGGGGCGTGGACCTCGTGATCGTCACGGGCGGCGGCGCGGCGGTGCTTCCCTCGGCGGCCTCGGTCGTGAGGGACGGCGGCGCCGTCCACTACTTCGCCGGGGGTGAGGGCGACGACCTCCCGCTCCCGCTCGACGCGCTCTATCACCGGGAGCTGACGCTCACCGCGACCTATTCGTCGTCGCCCGCCGAGCTGGGGGAGGCTTTCGAGCTGCTGGTCCGGGGCCAGATCCAGGCGGATGGGCTCATCACCCACCGCCTGCCGCTGTCGCGCCTCGCGGAAGGGGTCGCCCTCACCGTCGAGCATGAAGCCGTCAAGGTCTTCGTGACGGGAGTGCCCCAATGAAGGCCATGGTCTTCTACGGCCCGGGGGATCTCCGCTACGAGGACATCCCCGTCCCCGATCCCCGGCCCGGGGAGGCGCTGGTGAAGATCGAGGCGGCGCTGACCTGCGGCACGGATGTGAAGACTCTCCAGCGTGGTCACCCGGTCATGATCCCGCGGGTTCCTACCGTCTTCGGGCATGAACTCGCCGGCACTGTCGCGGCAGTGGGCCGCGGCGTCAATGCGTTCCGCGAGGGAGATCGCGTCGTCGCGGCCAACTCGGCTCCCTGCGGCGAGTGCCCGCCCTGCCGGGCGGGACGCGCCAACCTCTGCGAGGATCTCCTCTTCGTCAACGGCGCGTACGGTGAGTACATTTCGCTCCCCTCTCGATTGGTCGAGCGCAACTTAGTCCCCCTGGGGCCGGCCATTCCCGCGGCGCGGGCCGCCTTCGCCGAGCCGCTGGCCTGCGCCCTGGGCGGAATCGAGCGGGGCAGGGTGGAGGCCGGTCAGACAGTGGCGGTGTTCGGCGTGGGACCATTGGGGTGTCTCCTGGCGATGGCGGCGGCGGCGCGCAAGGCGCGCGTCCTCCTCGTCGGCAAGCCGGGCTGGCGCCTCGCCCGCGTCCGGAGCCTCGGGCTGGCCGAGTGCCTCGACACCGACGGGACCCCAAATGTTGTGGCGGCCATCCGGGCCCTCACCGCCGGCAGGGGCGTGGACGTGGCCGTGGACGCCACGGGGCGCCCGGAGGTGTGGGAGCAGGCCATCGATGGGGTGGCGCGGGGCGGGACCGTGGTATTCTTCGGAGGGTGTGCTCCGGGGACCGCGGTGCGGCTCGACACTCGACGGGCGCATTACGAAGAGCTGACGTTGACGGGGGCGTTCCACCACACGCCGCAACTG
>JACPCF010000002.1 GCA_016179965.1 Candidatus Rokuibacteriota bacterium
GGCTGTCGAGCTTGTCAAGGCACCGCGCCCGGGACCGACCCGGGCGGGTGCAACGCCGACTGGGGCATCCCCTTCTATCGCACCGGCCCAGCCGGGATCGGCGCGCCCCGAGGGATCCCGCGCCCCGACGCAGATCCCGACGGCTCCACCCCCTGAACTTCATGTGCTGAACCTTGTGCTGAAATCGGGGGAGTTGATGCGAGCAAGGGGCACCAGCGAGAAAATTGTCCTCGTGTGAGATTGAAAATCATAAGGGACGGAGCGAGAAACTTAGCAGGGTTGCGAAAAGCGCCACGAAAAACGGCTACTTCCGCAACCCCGCCGGAGGCAATTACGAATCAGCTGCTCTGCCACTGAGCTACACCGGCGCCCGGCCACCTACCCTATCACCCGGGCCCGGGGGCGTCAACGCGCTCTTGCCCTTCGGGGCTCCCGTCAGTATGATGAGGCCCGCGAGGTGACAGTATGAGCGCGCTCAGCCAGGTGCAAGTCCGCCGCTTCACCGCCGGCCAGGCGATCTTCCAGGAGGGCGACGACGCCCACAACGAGGCCTTTCTGGTCCAGTCCGGCAAGGTGGCGATCCGGAAAAACGTCGGCGGGGAGGAGCGGACTCTCCGGGTGCTGGGCGAGGGGGAGTTGCTGGGCGAGGTCTCCCTCTTCCGCTCCGGCCCACGCTCGGCGACGGCGGTGGCCGAGACGGACGTGGCCCTCTGCGTGATCCCGGGCGACCGGCTGGAGCACTTCATCCGGACCAACGCCAAGCTGGCCGTGGAGATCGTCAGGCGCCTCGCCGCCCTCCTGGTCGAGGCGGAGGAAAGGGCCCGGCGATGAAATTCCTCTGCGTCGAGTGCGACGAGCCGATGCGGCTCGAGACAAGCCAGGGCCCGGACGAGGGGTCCCTCACCGTGACCTTCGCGTGCCCGCGCTGCAGCCGGCGCGTGGCGATGCTCACCAATCCCTTCGAAACCCAGCTGATCCGGAGCCTGGGCGTCAAGGTCGGCGGCCGGACGGAGCCGGCGGCGCCCTTCGAGCACCTCCGCTCGGCCCTCGCGCGCCAGCGCCCCGAGGCCTTCGAGGAGACGCCAAACACCCAGGGGGAAGGCGCCTCCACCGGGCCGGGCTGCCCCTTCGCCGGCATGATCGCCGAGCAGGAGGCCCAGGGGCAGAGCGGCATGGCGTGGAGCCCGGAGGCGGAGGCGCGCGTCGAGCGGATTCCGTCCTTCATCCGCCCGATGGCCCGGAAGGCCATCGAGCGCTACGCCGAGGGCAAGGGCTACCGCACCATCACCGAGACGGTGATGGACGAAGCACGCGCCGCCCTAGGCATGTAGCACGTCGCGCACGTCCACGCGCATCCCCCGCGCCTGAAAGAACGCCAGCGCCGCCTCGCCGTCGGCGTTCCCCTGCATCGTGTAGAGCAGCACCTTCTTCACGGGTGGATCTTGGCGTGGCGGCTATACTGGCGGTGGCAGCGGGGGCAGCGGAGCCAGCCCGTGCGGACCCGGCGGACGATCCAGCCGCAGTGCGGGCAGAACTGGAGCGCCTGGCGGGCGACGCGCCACCCTCCCAGACCGGCCAGCAGGAGAGCGAGAACGACCAGGAGGCCCCACACCCACTCCATCGGCCGGCTCAGTGGGGCTCGGGCAAGTCTCCCGGATCGAGAGCGAGCGGATCGGGCGTGAGGCGGAACGGAATGGATTCGGCCCAGTCGGGCAGCCGGTGGGCGAGGAGCACCTCGCGGAACTGCGCGACGCGCTCCGCCTCCAGCTCCGGGTGGAGCGCCAGCTCTTCGATCAGCCCCTCAGGATCGTCGTAGGCCCGGCGGCTCACCCGCGCCACGTCGCGGAAGAAGCGCTTGACCTTGCGCTTGACCACTTCCTCCGAGAAGCTCTGGGCCACGGTGGCGATCAGCTCGGCCAGGACGCTGTCCAGGCGCAGGTACCCGGCGACCCGCATCTCCGCGTAGTTCTCGCCGTCCGGCGCCAGCGTGTGGTTGGTCTCGAGCACCAGCACCAGGCGGCCGGCGATGGTGGGCAGGATCGGCGGGTCGTAGCGGCCCTGGAGGTAGAAGACCCGCCGGTCTCCGTCGTCATAGAGGGGCGTCAAAACGCCGTGGGCGCCGCGGCCGTCGTCGGCCTCGAAGCCGTCGGCCGTCCGGCGGATCCGATACTTGCCGACCCGGAGCGTCCGGGCGACGTCGGCGGCGAAGTCCATGTGCTGGATCAGGTAGTCGTAGACCTCCTTGCGGCTGCGGAACGCGATCCCCTCCACCTCCCGGAAGACGAGGGCCTGGCCCACCACGTCCCGCACGAGCGCGAAGGAGTCCTCGTCGAGCCGCTCCCAGGGGATCCAGCGGCCGCCCGGGGCCAGCGCAATCTCTCCCGCCGGGGGCGGCGGCGGGGTCGTCACGGGGGTGTCGGTCGGCGCCTCCTCCTCAGGGGACGGCGGCTCGGCCGCGGCCGCGACGCCGAGCAGCAGCAGCAGGAGAACGGCGACTGCCCATCCGCGCCTCATGGTGCCCCCCAGGATACCACGCCGGCCGTTTTTTGTTGACAGCGCGTCGCCGCCAGTCATTAGAATGTCAGTCAGTGCGCCTCACCCATCACCCGAGGAGGGAGCGTGGCGACTCCCCGATATCCGGTGTGCCGGCTCAGCGGTGGAGCTTGCCTGGAATCGCGCTGCCCTCTGGCGGAGATGGCGGCCGGGACCTGGGCGGGCTGCCGGGAGGAATGGCTCCGGTGGGACCTGGCCGAGCCGCGGGAGCTCGACGACCCGGGCAAGGCCCGTCTCAACCTCTACCTGAGACTCCACGACCTCCCGATCCCGGTCGAGCTCCGGTTCGCCCCCGCCAGCCCCGCCGTCTAATCCCCGTCCTGCTCGCCGCCCTCTTCTCGCTCGCGCCAATGCCGGCGCTGGCCCAGAACGGCAAGGGACCGGCGCTGAGCGCCGAAGCGGTGTTCCTGATGGATCCGCAGGGGAACGTGCTCTTCGCCAAGAACGCCGAGGAGGAGCACGCCCCCGCGAGCCTCGTGAAGCTCATGACCCTCTACCTCGCCTACGAGGATCTGGAGGCAGGGCGGGTGGAATGGGAGGAGCCGGTCACGGTGAGCCTCAAGGCAGCCCGGACGCCGCGCTCCCGGATGGGGCTCCGGCCGGGGGAGGTCGCGCCGTTCGGGGTGCTGCTGGAGGGCGTCGCCATCGCCTCCGCCAACGACGCCGCCGTGGCCGTCGCCGAGCACCTGGCGGGCGACGAGGAGAGCTTCGTGGCGCGGATGAATGCCAAGACGCAGGAGCTCGGCCTCACCGCGACCCGGTATGCCAATCCCCACGGGCTGCCCGACCCGGCGCAGCGCAGCACCGCCCGCGACCTGGCGGTCCTGACCGATCACCTGCTCCACGACTATCCGGCGGTGCGCACGATCCTCGGGGGCAAGACCTTCATCTACCGGGGGCGGGTGTACAGCCGGCGCGTGCCGCCGCTGCTCGAGCCGGGAGGGGTTCAGGCCTTCAAGACCGGCTTCACCAGCGAGGCGGGCTACAACCTGGTGGTGGCCGCGTGGCGCGACGGTCAGCGTTTCCTCGGCATCGTCCTCGGCGCGCCAACGCGCGGCCTGTCGTTCCTCGACGCCCAGCGGCTGATCCGCTACGGCCTCGCCCAGTCGGGCCTCGAGCCCCCCAGCGAGAACCACCGCCCCTCCCTACCGCCGCGGAAGCGCGGAAACCGCTCCTAGTGGCTCCGCCCCGGGGATTCGTCTTCGACGCGTACGGCACCCTCTTCGACGTCCACTCGGTGATCGAGGCAGGGCGCGAGATCACGCAGGATCCCCAGACCCTCTCCCTCACGTGGCGGCAGAAGCAGCTGGAGTACACGTGGCTGCGCGCGCTCATGGGACGCTACGAGGATTTCTGGCACGTGACCGAGGCCGCGCTGCGCTTCGCCGTCAGGCGGCTCGGGATCGCCGCCACCGAGGCGCAGCTCAAGCGTCTCATGGAGGCCTATTTGTCCCTCGCCGCCTTTCCCGAGGTGAAACCGGCGCTGGAGCGCCTCAAGGGCTCCCCCTTGGCCATCCTCTCCAACGGCTCGCCGAAGATGCTCGAGGCAGCCGTCCGCTCGAGCGGCCTGGGCCCCTACCTCCAGCACGTCCTCTCCGTGGACGCCGTGAAGACCTACAAGCCGTCGCCCGCCGTGTACGCGCTCGGCCCGAAGGCCCTGGGGGTGCCGGCGGGGGATCTGCTCTTCGTCTCCTCCAACGCCTGGGACGTGGCGGGAGCCAAGGCCGCGGGCTACAGGGTCTGCTGGTGCAACCGGCAGAAGGCGCCGATGGAGGAGCTGGGCTTCGCCCCTGACCTCACCGTGGAGCGACTCGACCAGATCCCTCTCTAGCTCAGAAATTCGTTCGGGGCTTCGAAGACGGCGAGGATGAGGCAGCCGTCCGGGCTCCAGGCGTTGTGCACCGACCCCGGACGGCGCCAGACGAAGTTGCCGGCCGTGCACTCGCCCTCGTCGTCCACCAGGGTGCCTTCCAGGACGAAGCTCTGCTCCACCCCACGATGGCGATGCTCCGGCAGCCGGGCCCCGGGGGCCATGCGGACCAGGACCGTCTGGCGCCCGGAGGCCTCGCGGTAGAGGGGCTTCGTCTCCACCCCGGGGTGTTCCGTCGGCTCCCAGGCGACCCGGGAGAGGTCGAGGTAGACACTGCGCGCAGTCTCCTTGGCAATCATGGATTGGCTCCTAGCGCCTCGCGGTACAGCTCCTCAGTGTAGCCTCTGACGAGCAGATCCCCCATCGCCAGCACGGGAACGCGGAGGAAACCGTCCTCGTGCACCAGGTAGGCATGGATCTGCTGCTCGGTGATCGGGTTGGTCGCCGCATCGAACCTGAGCGTATCCCCTCCGAGCTTAATCAGGAGGCGCCGCGCCTTCCGCGCCAGCTCCAGCGTGTCTTCGCGCGTCACGGGCCGCGTTTCCACAAGGCGGCTGTCGAAGGCCACGCCGTGCAGCGAGAGAAACTCCCTCGCCCGCAGGCAGGTGGGTCAGCTCTCCCGGTTGTAGAGGATTGCCCGCACCACGGGAGGATTGTAGCAAAAAAACGAGGAGAGAGGCCCGTGACGAGCACGTCGGGGTCCTCTCTCCCGCTATCGTCTTGAGCTGGAAGCGCCGGGCGGGGTCAGGACGTACCGGTCCGCGCCGGGGCCTACCGCTTCGCCAGCCTCTTCCGCTTGACGTAGGCCCAAATCTTTTTTGTCATCAGGGAAGGGCCGATCGGCTTCGAGCCGAAGATCCTCTCGGCCGAGTCCGTGCAGCCCTTGAAGTTGATGGAGTAGCCGCCGAACGCCACCTTCTTCTTCGCCATGCTCTCTCCTCCCTCGAGGCGGAACCTCGAGCTCAAAAGGACCGCGTTGGACTGCCTTGCCGAATGCCGAAAGGGAACTCGCCGCCCGGCGCCTCCGGATCCGGCCGAGGGTATTATCGCCGGTTTACGAGGGAGAAAAAAGAAAAAAATACTATCCCTGGGGGGGTCCCCCGAGGAGGGGGGCGAGGGGGTGGGGGCTCCGCCGCCCTCGCTTGACGCTCGGACTCCGCGGCGGTACCCTACGCGTGGCGTTCCATCCCCACGCGGGAGCTCGGGGAACCGGGCTGAGAGGGCGGCGTAGCCCCGCCGCCGACCGCATGAACCTGATCTGGTTAATGCCAGCGAAGGGAGGCCAGACGATGTCGGCAAGCCGCAAGGTCTACATCACCGGGTCCCGACCCGATATCCGCGTCCCGATGCGCGAGATCCCGCTCTCCGGAGACAACCCACCCCTCAGGCTCTACGACACGAGCGGCCCGTACACCGACCCCGACGCCCATGTGGATATCAAGCAGGGGCTGCCGCCGCTCCGGCTCCCCTGGATCCTCGGGCGCGGCGACGTGGAGGAGCTCCCCCAGCCGTCGTCCGCCTACCGGCGCCAGCGCGACAGCGACCCGCGCCTCGGCGGCGTCCGGTTCGCGAGCGTGCGCCGGCCCCTCCGGGCCAAACCCGGCCGGCGCGTCCCCCAGATGCACTACGCCCGCCGGGGGGAGATCACGCCCGAGATGGAGTTCATCGCCCTCCGCGAAGGCGTGGCGCCCGAGTTCGTCAGGGACGAGGTGGCGCGAGGACGCGCCATCATCCCCGCCAACGTCAACCACCCGGAATCCGAGCCGATGATCATCGGCCGGAACTTCCTGGTGAAGATCAACGCCAACATCGGCAACTCCGCGGTGGCCTCCTCCATCGAGGAAGAGGTCGAGAAGATGCGCTGGGCGACCCGCTGGGGCGCCGACACCGTGATGGATCTCTCCACGGGGAAGAACATCCACGAGACGCGCGAGTGGATCCTCCGGAACTCGCCGGTCCCGATCGGCACGGTGCCGATCTACCAGGCCCTCGAGAAGGTCGGGGGCAAGGCCGAAGAGCTGACCTGGGAGATCTACCGGGACACGCTGATCGAGCAGGCTGAGCAGGGTGTGGACTACTTCACGATCCACGCGGGCGTGCTGCTCCGCTACATCCCGCTGACCGCCAAGCGGGTCACGGGGATCGTCTCGCGGGGCGGTTCCATCATGGCCAAGTGGTGCCTGGCGCACCATCAGGAGAGTTTCCTCTACACCCGCTTCAGGGAGATCTGCGAGATCATGGCCGCCTACGACGTCGCCTTCTCCCTCGGCGACGGCCTCCGCCCGGGCTCGACCGCCGACGCCAACGACGAGGCCCAGTTCGCCGAGCTGGACACGCTGGGCGAGCTGACCACGATCGCCTGGGAGCACGACTGCCAGGTGATGATCGAGGGGCCCGGTCACGTGCCCATGCACCTGATCAAGGAGAATATGGACCGGGAGCTCGCGGTCTGCCACGAGGCGCCCTTCTACACGCTCGGCCCGCTGACCACCGACGTCGCGCCGGGCTACGACCACATCACCTCCGCCATCGGGGCCGCCATGATCGGCTGGTTCGGCACCGCGATGCTCTGCTACGTGACCCCGAAGGAGCACCTCGGCCTGCCGAACCGCGACGACGTGAAGGCGGGCGTCATCGCCTACAAGATCGCCGCCCACGCCGCGGACCTGGCCAAGGGCCACCCGCGGGCGCGCGAGTGGGACGACGCGCTCTCGAAGGCGCGCTTCGAGTTCCGCTGGGAGGACCAGTTCAACCTCTCGCTGGACCCGGAGACCGCGCGCGCCTTCCACGACGAGACCCTGCCGGCGGAGGGGGCCAAGCTCGCCCACTTCTGCTCGATGTGCGGCCCCCACTTCTGCTCGATGAAGATCACCCAGGACGTGCGTGAGTACGCGGCGAAGAAGGGCCTCGACGAGGCGCGGGCGCTGGAAGAGGGACTCAGGGAAAAGGCGGAGGAGTTCAGGAAGAGCGGCGCCGAGATCTACCGGAAGCCAAATGGCTAGTCCCCTCTCCCCAAAGGGGAGAGGGCGAGGGTGAGGGGTCGGCGCGGTGGCGAGCTACTCGCCGCCGGGGGCGTCGGGGTCGATGCCGTGCTCCTTGAGCTTCTTCCGGAGGGTGTTGCGGTTGATCCCCAAGAGGGCAGCGGCCTTGATCTGGTTCCCGCCCGTCTCGCTCAGCACGGCGCGAAGGAGGGGTCTCTCGACGAGGGTGATGATCAGCTCGTAGAGGTTGGCGCCCGAGCGCCCCCGGAGGCCGCGGACGCACTCCGCGAGTTTCTTCTCGATGATCTCCTCGAGGCTCGTGTCGGCGCTGACCGTGGCCGCGGCTGAGACCGGGCCGATCGGCAGGTGCTCAGGCAGAATCACCCCGCCCCGGGCCATCACCATCGCGCGCTGGATCACGTTCTCCAGCTCGCGCACGTTCCCGGGCCAGTCGTAGCCCACGAGCCGGTCCGGCGCCTCGGGGGCGAGGGCGCGCTCGCCGAGGTCCCCCGCGTACTTGGCCAGGAAGTGCTCCGCCAGGAGCGGGATGTCCTCGCGGCGCTCGCGGAGCGGCGGGAGCGCGAGGGTGACCACGTTGAGGCGGTAGAAGAGGTCCTCCCGGAAGCGCCCCTCGCTCATCATCGCTTCCAGATCCCGGTTCGTGGCCGCGATGACCCGCAGATCCACCCGGATCGGGTCGTGGCCGCCCACCCGCTCGAAGGTCCGCTCCTGCAGCGCGCGGAGGAGCTTCGCCTGGAGGTCGAGCGGCATGTCGCCGACCTCGTCCAGGTAGAGGGTGCCCCCGTGGGCCAGCTCCAGCTTCCCGAGCTTCCGCTCCTTGGCGTCGGTGAAGGCGCCTCGCTCGTGGCCGAAGAGCTCGCTCTCGAGGAGGGTAGCCGGAATGGCGGCGCCGGAGACCGCCACGAACGGCCGGCCGGCGCGCCGGCTATAGTGATGGATCGCCCGGGCCACCAGCTCCTTGCCGGTGCCCGACTCGCCCCGCAGGAGCACCGTGACGTCGCTCGCCGCCACGCGCCCGATGGTCTTGTAGACCTCCTGCATCCGCGGATGGCGGCCCACGAGGGCGCCGAACTCCCACACCTCCCGGAGCCCGGTCTTGAGCCGCGAGACTTCCTGGGTGAGGCGCCTGGCCTGGAGCGCGCGCTCGGCGAGCAGGAGGACTTCATCCATGTCGAAGGGCTTGGCGAGGTAATCGTAGGCCCCACGCTGCATCGCCTGGATGGCGGTCTCCATGGTCCCGTGGGCCGTCATGATGACCACCTGGGCGTCGGGGCGCGCCTCCCGAATCTTCCCGAGAAGGGTGAGGCCGTCCACGCCCGGCATCCGGATGTCGAGGAGGATCAGGTCGAAGGGCTCGCTGCCGGCCTCCTGGAGGGCCGCTTCGCCGTCCTTCACCGCGACGACGCGATACCCCGCCTGCTTCAAGCCCTTCTCGAGGACCCAGCGGAGGCCGTCCTCGTCGTCGGCGATCAGGATGCGACCGTCAGGCATGTCACTTGGCGATCGGGAGGAAGCACGTCACCGTCGTGCCCTTGCCCGGGACGCTCTCGACCTGGATCGCGCCCTTGTGCTCCTCCAGGATCCGGTGGCAGAGCGCCAGGCCGAGCCCCAGACCGTGTTCCTTGGTGGTGACGAAGGGATCGAAGATGTTGCCCCGGAGGGCCTCGGGGATCCCTTCGCCCTCATCGGCCACCTGCACCTCCACCAGGTGGCGCGCGCCGGTGCCGAGGTCCACCTTGGCGAAGAGCGGGTTCATGCTGAGGCGCGTCGTCAGGGTGAGGCGGCCGCCCCGCGGCATCGCCTCGATGGCGTTGCGCACCAGGTTGTGGAACACCTGCAGGATCCCGTCCTCGTCGGCGAGGATCGGCGGCAGGCTCGGGTCGTAGCGCCGGACGATGCGGACGCTCCGGCTCGCCGCCATCTCCTCCGACAGGAGCGCGACGCGCTCCAGGAGCTGGTGGAGGTTCAGCGGCCCCAGCCGGAGCTGGACGGGCCGCCCCAGGTCCAGGAGCGACTCGATGATGCGGTTGACCCGGTCCACCTCCTTGATCAGCACGTCGGTGTACTCGCCCCAGCGCGCTTCGTCGCCGAGCTCCTTCCGCAGGAGCTGCACGGCGCCGCGAATGGCGCTCAGCGGGTTGCGGATCTCGTGGGCCAGCCCCACGGCCATGCGCCCCGCCGTGGCCAGGGTCTCCCCCCGACGGACCTCCTCCTCGAGCTGGCGGATCCGCGAGAGGTCGCGGAGCACGGCGACCGCGGCCTCGACGTTGCCGCTCCCCCCGGCCATGGGCGCCGTCACGATGCTCACCGGGATCGGGCGGCCGTCCGCGCCTTCGATCATCGCCTCGGCCTCGGAGCGGCTCTCGCCGCTGCGGAGGGTCTCGCTGAGGTGGCGCGCCAGCGATGAGTCGGGAGCGAACACCTCCTTGAGCGTCCGGCCCTGGACCCGCGGCGCGGACTTGCCCGTCAGCGCCTCGGCCGCGGAGTTCCAGAGGATAATCCGGAACGCCTCGTCCACCCCGACCACGGCATCGGGCAGCCCTCCGAGGAACGACTCGTAGTCCAGCCGGGCCATCAGGCCAACTTCATGTCGGGGATGGCGTTCATGGTGAGGGAGGCGCGCTCGCCGGCCACGAGACGGGCGTGGCCGGCCGCGGCGATCATGGCGGCGTTGTCGGTGCAGAGGGCCGGAGGCGGAGTGAAGAGCTCCCAGCCCCGCTCGGCCACCTCAGCCTGGAGCGCGCCCCGGAGCGCCTTGTTCGCCGCCACGCCTCCTGTCAGGACGATGCGGTGCACGCCGCGGGAGCGGGCCGCCCTCACGGTCTTGCGGACGAGCATCTTGACCGCCGTCGCCTGGAACGAGGCCGCGATGTCGGCGACCTGAGCGGCGGAGAGCGGTCGGTTCCGCTTCACGTGGAGCGACACCGCGGTCTTGATCCCGCTGAACGAAAAGTCCGGTGCCCCGTCGGTGATCTGGGCAACGGGAAACGGGATCGCCTTCGGATCGCCGGACCTCGCCGTTCGCTCGATGATGGGCCCCCCGGGGTAGCCCAGGCCGAGGAGCTTGGCGACCTTGTCGAAGGCTTCGCCCGCGGCGTCGTCGCGGGTCTGCCCGATCACCTCGTAGCGGAGCGGCTCCCGCGCCAGGTAGAGCGCCGTGTGCCCGCCCGAGACCACGAGGGTGACAAACGGATAGGCGGGGCTCGGCTCCTGGAGGAACGCGGCGTAGATGTGCCCCTCCAGGTGGTTGACTCCCACCAGCGGGAGCTTCCGGACGTAGGCGAGCGACTTCGCCACCGAGAGCCCTACCAGGAGCGACCCGACGAGGCCCGGTCCCTGGGTGACCGCGATGCCCTTCAGATCGGCCAGCGACACCCCGGCGTCCCGGAGGGCCTTCTGGACCACCGGCACGATGATCTCCACGTGGCGCCGCGACGCCAGCTCGGGCACCACGCCGCCGTAGGGGGCATGGATCGCGTCCTGGGACGCCACGACAGAGGACAGGATCTTGGCGCCGTCGGCCAGGACCGCCGCCGCCGTCTCGTCGCAGGAAGTCTCAATCCCCAGGATCAACTAAACGGCTATTTGGCTTGCGCCTGCGGCGTCCGCGATGCGGGACGGGTCTTGTCGAGGATGCGCATCGCCTTCAGGATGTCCACGGCGCGCTGGAGCTGGACGTCCTTCTTCAAGTCCTCCTCGGGCGAAGAGGGGACCGCGGGCCTCGACGGGTCGGTGGCGGCGGCCGTCACCTTCGGAGGCTCCACCACGATGTCCGTGATGCCCTTGCCGTGGATGCTCCGCCCCTTCGGGGTGAAGTACTTGGCTGTGGTCAGGCGCAGGCCCGAGCCATCGGAGAGGGGGATGATGGTCTGGACCGAACCCTTGCCGAAGGTCTGGGTGCCGAGGACGATCGCCCGCCCCCAGTCCTGGAGCGCCCCCGCCACGATCTCCGAGGCCGACGCGCTCCCCTGGTTGACGAGCACGACGATGGAGAAGTCCAGGTAGGGCTTCTTGGCGTGGGCCGTGAAGCGCATGCTCTGGTTCCGCACGCGCCCCTCCGTGTAGACGACCAGCTTGCCATCCTCGAGGAACTTCTCCGTGATCTCCACGGCCGCCGTCAGGAGCCCGCCCGGGTCGTTCCGGAGGTCGAGGACCAGCCCCTGGAGCTTCTGGCTGTTCCGGGTGAACTTCTCCAGGGCCACCTCCAGGTCGTTCGGCGACTGCTCCTGGAACTGCCGCAGCCGGACGTAGCCGATCCCCGGCTCCAGATCCTGGCTCCGGACGGACTGGACCCGGATCTGCTCGCGGACGATGGTGAAATCCCGGGGCTCCGTCCAGCCCTCGCGCATGATGGTGATCGTGATCTTGGTCCCAGGCTTGCCGCGCATCCGCTTGACGGCGTCGGTGAGCGACAGGTCCTTGGTGGTGATCCCCTCGATCTTCACAATCCTGTCGCCCGGCTGGAGCCCCGCGCGGTAAGCCGGTGTGCCGTCAATGGGCGACACGACGGTCAGCACGTCGTCCTTCAGCGTGATCTCGATGCCGAGCCCCCCGAAGGTGCCGGTGGTCTCCACCTGCATCTCCCGGTAACTCTCGGGGTCGAGGAAGGAGCTGTGCGGGTCGAGGCCGCGGAGCGTGCCCCGAATGGCGCTGTAGACGAGGTCCCGCGGGGGCACCTCATCCACGTACTGGGTCTGCACGATGGAGAGCACCTCGGTGAACAGCTTGAGGTTCTCGTACGTCGCGCCCTGATCGGTGCTCTTGCTGGCGCTCGTGCCGCCGAGGGACAGCGTGAGGACAAGCAGCAGCCCGGTGACGACAACCGCCTTCTTGACCTGCCGGATGGGACCCATCGAAGGAGCCTCCTCGCTCTCGAATTTACCCGCGCCGCCGCAACCATTCGGCGGGATCCTGGGGCCGCCCCTGGTAGCGCACCTCGAAGTACAGGCGGGGACCCGCCAGGGACCCGGTGTCCCCCACGGTGCCGATCAGCTGCCCCGGCCGCACGTCGTCGCCTTCCTTCACGCGGATCTCCGCGGCGTGGGCGTAGAGTGTGTAGAAGTCGTTGCCGTGATCGAGAATGATCAAGTTCCCGTACCCCTTGAACCACCCCGTATAGACCACGTGGCCGGCGTAGACGGCCGTAATCTGCGCGCCGTCGTCGGCCTCGATATCGATCCCGCGCTTGAACGTCCGGGTGCCGAAGCGCGGATGCACCTGCTCCCCGAACGCGCTCACGATCCGCCCGTCGGTGGGCCACGGGAGCGACCCCCGGAGCGTCCCGAACCCGACCGCCGGGGGCTCACCCCCCTTACCGGGCGGGGGGGCCTTCGCCACCCGGCGCTGGCGGGCTTGGAGGTCCCGGATCAGCGCCTCCAGCCGCTTGGCGGCCTCGGAGAGCTCCCCCACCATCCGCTCGTGGTAGGCGCGCTCCTCCCGGACCTTGGCCAGGAGCACCCGGCGCCGGGCGGCCTCCCGGTCCACCTCCCCCCGCTCCCTCTCCACCTGGGCCCTGAGGGAGGAGAGCTCCTGCCGCTGCTCCTCAACCCGCCCCTTGCGCTCCGCCACGTGCTCTGACGTCCCACGATACTCCCGAATCAGCCGGGCGTCCACCGCCGCGAGCGTGGTCAGGTGGCGGAGCTGGACGGCCCGGGCCATGGGGTCGTCAACGGCCAGGAGGAGCGGGAGGGCGCCGCCCTGGGCCTGGAGCTTGTACATGGCTCTGAGCCGGCGCGCGAGGATCTCCTGCTGCGTCGCCCGCTGGGCCTCCAGCCGCCTGATCTCCCCCTCCAGCGTCTGAATCTCCGACTGCGCCTTTCGGATGCGGCGGCCGAGCGCCTCCAGCTCTCGCCGCTTTTTCTCCAGCGTCAGCTCGATGGCCTCGAGTTCGGAGAGGAGGGACGTCTCCCTCTGGCGGGCCTGAGCCGCCTTCGCCCGCTCTTCCTTGAGCTGCTTCTGGGTCTGCTGGAGGGTCCGCTCGCTCTGGCGGAGCGTTGGGTCGTCGCGCTTCTGAGCCCACGCCGGCGCTGCCAGGACCGCCAGCGCCAGGAGAAGGTACAGGAACCGCCACGGCATCATGCTGGGCGTTCTCCCTTGGCAGCGAGCCCGCCCAGAGCGCCCAGGAGGCCGCCCCCGCCCAGGAGCAGCGCAACCTCGATCGGCGAGAAGAAGGCAGCCCGGGAAAGTCCCAGCGTGAAGGAAAGGAGCGGCTCCAGCGTGGGGAGCGCCAGGCGATATGCCCCGTAGAGCGCCCCCACCGCCAGCCCCGCGCCCACGAGACCCTGGGCCAGGCCCTGGAGGAAGAGCGGCAGGCGGATCACCATCTCGGACGCCCCCACCAGCCGCATGATCTCCATCTCCTCGCGCCGCGCGTGAAGCACGAGCGTCGTCGCCGTCGTCGCCGTGAGGATCGCCGCCAGGGCCAGGACGCCGCCCAGCGCCAGCCCGATCAGCTGCAGCAGCCCCTGTAACTGGGCGAGCCATTCCACCCACGCCGTGCCCCCCTGCACCTCCTCCACCTCGGCGAGGGCCGAGAGCCGTTGGATCAGCGCCCGCGTCCCCTCCGGCGTGGAGGCCTCGGGAGCGGGCGTGACCTCCACCGAGGGCGGCAGCGGGTTGGTCGGGAGCTGCTCGACCTCGCTCACCTTCCCGCCCAGCTGCCGCCGGAGCGTCTGGAGCGCCTCGGCCTTCGAGACGTAGCGCAACCGCTGGATGCCCCCCACGCCTTCGATCTTTTTGAGGAGCCCCTCGACCTCGCCGGCCGGCGGCTCCTCGCGGAGGTACACGACCACGCGGAGCCGATCGCGCCACTGCTCGACCGCGCTGCCGATGTTGAGCGAGAGCACCCAGAAGGCGCCGAGGGCGGCCAGCGACAGCGTGATCAGGAGGACCGCGCTCGCGGCCACGCGCCCGCCCCGCCTGAGATTCCTAAACGCCTCGCCGATCAGGAAGGCCAGCACCGGGTCACTCCTCGTCCTTCAAGAGCCGGCCGCCGTCGAGGACCAGCGTGCGGCGCTTGAGCTGATCGGCCAGCGTCGCCCGATGGGTCGCCAGCAGGATCGTCGTCCCGCGGCTCCAGATCTCGCTCAGCAGGTAGAGAATCTCCTCCGCCATGGCCTCATCGAGGTTTCCCGTGGGCTCGTCGGCCAGCAGCAGGGCGGGCTCCTTGACGAGCGCCCGCGCCAGCGCGGCCCGCTGCTGCTCACCCTGGGAGAGCTGCGCCGGCAGCGCCTGCGCCCGCGCTGAGAGCCCCACCGCCTTGAGGGTCTGCATGACCCTCGGGGTGATGTCGCGCCGCGGCGTCCCGAGCACCCGCAGGACGAACGCGATGTTGTCGTAAACGCTCCGCCCGGGCAGGAGCTTGGCGTCCTGGAAGACCACGCCGACGGCGCGCCGGAGCTGGGGGATCCTGGACCGGCGGAGGCCCGTGACGTCGAAGCCGGCGACCCGGATCTCCCCTTCCGTGGGCACCTCGTCCCGGTACAGGAGCCGGAGGAGCGTCGTCTTGCCCGATCCGCTCGGCCCCGCGAGGACCGTGAACTCGCCCTTCTCGACCGCGAACGAGACGTCGGCGAGGGCCGTCACCTTTACCGGCCCCACCCGGTACACCTTGGACACGCCCCGGAGCTCGATCATCTAAGGATTACGCCATTATATGCCGCGGGGGGAAGCGGCTCCAAGGATTGGAGGCCGCCTCAATCAGGACTTGGGAAGGCGCTCCAGGAGGAGCTGGTTGACGACGGCGGGGTTGGCCTTGCCCTGAGTGGCCTTCATCACCTGGCCCACGAGGAAGCCGAGGCTCTGCTTCTTGCCCTTCTTCCAGTCCTCCACTGCCGCGGGGTTCGCCGCCAGAACCTGATCGACCACGCCCGCCAGGGCGCCCGCGTCGGCCACCTGAACGAGCCCCTCGCGCTTGACGATCGCCTCGGCGTCCTCTCCCGAGCGGTACATCTTCTCGAAGACGTCCTTGGCGATCTTCCCGCTGATCGTCCCGCTGTCAATCAGCGCCAGCAGGCGGGCCAGGTTCAGCGGCGGGATCGGGCAGGCGGCGATGGCGGCTTCGTCATCCCCCGGCAGCTCGCGCAGGAGCTCGGACAGCACCCAGTTGGACACGATCTTCGGCTTCGGGTGCTCGCGCACCGCCGTCTCGTAGTAGTCGGCCAGGGCGCGGCTCTGAGTAAGGAGGCCAGCGTCGTAGAGGGGCAGCCCGTACTGGGAGACGAAGCGCTGCTCGCGTGCCATGGGGAGCTCCGGCAGGGTCGTCCTCAGCTGATCCACCCAGCGCTGCTCCACCTTGAGCGGGACGAGGTC
>JACPCF010000018.1 GCA_016179965.1 Candidatus Rokuibacteriota bacterium
CCGCTACATCCTCCCCAACGTGGCGGCAACGATCATCATCCTCGCGACGATCGGCCTCGGCGGCGTCATCCTGGCGGAGTCGGCTCTCGCCTTTCTCGGCTACGGTGTCCCCCCTCCGTACCCCTCCTGGGGCGCGATGCTCTCCGGGTCAGGCCGGACCTACATGTACACGGCACCCTGGATGGCGCTCTGGCCTGGGGTCGCGATCTCGCTGTCGGTCTTCGGTTTCAACATGCTGGGCGACGCGCTCAGGGACGTGCTGGACCCCCGCCTGCGCGGCACGGGCGGCGCCGTCCGCTGAGGGTCTCTATCGCCGGGGCTGGGGGGTTGGCGTCCCCGGGCCGAACTTCGAGTATTTGGCGTCGATGGCCCGCCGGATCTCCGTGAGGGACGTCCCACGCCGCTTCAGATCCATCACGTCACGCGTGATGTCCAGGCAGAGGCTTCAGGTGGCGGCGTGGCTGGTGTACGTGAGCGTTCCGTCCCGGTTCTCGCTCTTGATGTAGCACTGCCGGTTGGAGCGATGGCCGATGTTGCCACACCCGCAGTAGCACGGGATGTGCTCGAGGTCCTTCCCCCGCTCCGCGGCGAAGCCGTACAGCCCCGCAACGTCCGGGCCGGCGGATTTCGCGAACAGTGGGAGTTCTCCCCGGGGTAGCGTCTGGACCTGATCCCCGTACTGATCGGTCGTCAGGGGACCCGCGGCGGAGTCGCGGGTCAACGAGGCGCCCCCGGCGAGGACTCCCAGGGCGCCTACGAGCATCTCGCGGCGAGTGATGGCTCTCATCGATGGTCCTCCTCCTCACGGCTCAGGCGGTGCGCCATTCCACCCACCCGGAGGATCGCGGCGCCGGTCCCTTCGTCGTACTCGATCAGGCTTCCGAGCTGGTAGGCCGCGGCCCGGGAGAAGCGCGCCTCGAACTGGCCGCCTTTGATTCGGCAATAGGGGATCCCCGCCGCGGTGAGACGCAGAGTGGTCGGGTCCAGGGTCGCCTGGGTTCCGTCGTTCAGGGTCACGCGGGGCGTTCCGCCCACGGCCTCAACCCGCACCACCACGAAGGGGGCGTCGGCGACCTCGACGGGAATCCGAACGGGGCCGGCCTGGATGAAGTAGCCCGTCTCGTCCCGGCGCAGGTTCCGCATGAGATTGGCGAGAATCCCGGGGTGGGTGATCTCCTCTCCCTCGTGAAACCATTCCCCCTCTGGATTCACCGTGAGGCGGGGCAGCGTCCACTTCGACGGCTCGGCCGTGCTCATGGTCTCTGGCTCAGGTCACGTGTCGCGATCACTGGGCCCTCCGAGTAAAAGACCAGGCTGGCGAACGTGACGACCCCCTGGGGATCAGGCCACTGGGCGTATCGGAGCAGCCGACCTTCCCCCGCGGGGAGGCACCGCAGCAGCGTGTAGATGGGCGAGAGGCCGCAGATCCGCCGGCTGTCGCCGTCCTTCGCCACCGATTCGTAGAACGCGGGGGGATTCACCGCCGCGACGGCCTCGAGCATGCTGCGATCTTCGCGTTCCAGGTGGGCCAGCGACGCCCGACCCACAGGCTCGGGGTCGCCGAAGCGGGGCCCGACATGGGCCAGGTCCACCCCCGCGATCAGGCACACCTTGCGCGGTGACGCGGCGATGGTTTCCCCCAGAGCGTCGAAGAAGCGCGGGATGCGAGGGTCGGCCTCCGGCGCCGTGCCGGCGATCAGGTTCTCGTGGAGGAAGCTCGCCAGAATGGGGACCACGGCGAACTCGCGCCGGGCCCCGAACACGCCGCGGAGGAACACGGCCTGGAACTCGATGGAGTGCTCGCTCCGGTGGGCGACTTCGCTGGCCAGGAGGTCGTCTCCGTAGCGGCGCCGGAGGGCCGCAGCGAAATCGCGGTCCACCGCCGCCGGACCGAGGGGCGTCTCGTAATCTTTCAGGGTCAGCGCAAAGGGGTCGGGCATGCCCGCGTGGCAGGTGCCGAGGATCACGAACAGGTCGGCGTCGCTTCGCTCGGCCAGCTCGCGGTAGGCCCAGGCGTAGACGGGTCCCCCCCGGTGGAAATCAATGTGGGGAGCCATGATCGCGTTGACGGAGCCGGCGCGTGGGGTCTCGGGCGCCGGGCCCGGCCCCTCGGGATGGGCGAAGAAGCCTGCGACCTGAGCGCTGAGCGCCTCCGGCTCCGCCGCGTACGCGCTCCCCGCTTGGACTGCCGGCCGCGTGGGGCTCGCCCTGAACCGCGTCTCGATGGTCGCGCGCCGCCGGCTGAAGGTTTCGCTGTCGAGGAAGCCGTGCTCGTCCAGCGTCCTCGAGATCTCCTCGAGCCGCTCCTTGAAGAGGAGCCGGCCGTGACGGCGCATGAAGATCTCCTGGATCTCCAGGAGGGAGTGCTCGCCGTCGAAGAGCGAGACGATGTCCACCAGCGGCGGCGGAAGGACCAGGACCGCGTCGGTGAAGCCCGCCGGGTCCCGGAGGGCGATGCCCTTCTTGCCTCCCGCCTCTACGGGGAAGGCCTCCACCGGCCTCAGCTTCGGTCGGTCGGTCAGCTCCACGTCGCCGCTACCCTTCAAGAAACTTCCAGGCTGCCACAGCGTAAATCCTCGCCGCGTCAGCCAGTTCTCTGATCTCCACATACTCGTCCACCTGGTGGGGGATGAGCCGGTTCCCCGGGCCGCAGGTGACGATGGGGATGCCGAGCTCTGTGAGGAGGATGGTGCCGTCCGTCGAGCCGGGGACGCCCCCGTAGCGCGGGGCTCTTCCCGTCACCTGTTTCACCGCGAAGGCGAGTGCCCGGACCAGCGGCTCCTCCCGGGCGACTTTGGTCGGCAGCCGGAGCGCCCCGAGCGGCTCCCACTCCACCTTGATTCCCGGGTGCGCCGCCTCCACCCGCCGGCAGAGCCGCTCGATCTCCTGGTGGACCCCGTCGCCGTCGATGCCCGGTGTGAGCCTGACGTCCAGGATCAGCTCGCTCCCCGCCGGGATCACGTTTGCCTGAGGGACGCCCCGGATCGGCGCCTGGAGCACCGTGGGAGTCACCGTGGGGGGGTGGAGATACCGGCTCCGCTTGGCGCTCCGCCTGAGCCGCCGCTGAAGCGCGGGCACTTCTCTCAGGAGGGTGCCGATGGGCCAAATCGGATTCACGCCCGCCTCGGGCATGGCCCCGTGAGCCATCCTGCCGCGGATGCGCACCCGCGCCCAGACGACGCCCCGTTGTTCTAGACAGAGCTCGTTCTGCTCTGGCTCGCAGATGATCGCCGCGCCGACCTGTCGGCCGATCGGGGTCCCGCAGAACTGACGGACGCCCAGCATGGCGCCTTCCTCATCCGCGAGGGCTCCCACCATCAACCGCCCCGGAGGCGTCAGGCCGGCGCGCTTGAAGGCGGCGGCGGCGAGCATCGCCGCGGCGAGGCCGCCCTTCATGTCGGCGGCGCCGCGCCCGTAGATCCGGCCGTCGGCCAGGTCGGCGGCGAACGGGGGATGGCTCCACTCCGCGGGATCGCCCTCCGTGACGACGTCGGTGTGCCCTTCCAGCAGGAGCGTGGGGCCGGCCTCACCGAGCCACGCGATGACGTTGGGCCGGGCCGGCGCCGCGCGCTGGACCTCGACCCGGAACCCCTCCCGCCTGAACCAGGCTTCGATGAAGGACGCGACGCGGGACTCGTTGGCGGCGGGGTCGTCGGGGCGATAGACGCTGGGGATGCGGACGAGATCGCGCGTCAGGGCGACGAGCTCCTCGTCTCGGATCTGCTCCAGGACCTTCTGGATCGCCTTCACCGGCGGGCGGGCCCCCAGCCGCAGGCTGGGGAGCGGACGCGGCGCGGGCGGCTACTCGTGAGGGAAGGACAGGATCACCGCGTCGAGGCGGATCACCCGGTGCTCCTCCCCGCTCAGGTAGAAGTAGTGCCCCTCCACGTCCTCGGCGCTCTCCTCGAAGGCGACCACGGCCTCCAGCGGCGGCATCTCGCGGAAGGCGTTGGCGCCTTCGTCGAACCCATCGCCGCGGCCCACAACTCGGCCGTAGCGGATCGGCGAGCCCTTGGGGCAGTGCACCCGGATGTCGGCGGGGGGCTCGCCTAGGAGCTTCACCAGGAGATTGATGCCGTAGACCTGCACGGGAATCTCGCTCATGGACTCCTCTCGTGGTCGGGCGGTGGCCTTATTCTAGCACGACCTTCCGCGACCCGCCCAGGATCCACGCCGTGAGGACGACGGCCGCCACCAGAAAGACGCTCCCCCGCCCCGGAGACCCCAGCACCAGCGAGCCGATTCCGAAGAGCCCGAGGTAGACCACGACGCAGCCCATGGCCCAGTGGAGCAGGTCCCTGATCCCCGGCCCCTCCGCCGCGGCCGCGGGGCCCGCGACACGTCGCCAGCCGGGGCCGCCCGGCCTCGCCTTGGCGTGGAAGCGCTGGAGATGGTCGAGCGGCTCCGCGGGCGTCAGGTACGTCACGGCCACCCACACCACCGTCGTCCCCGCCACGGTCAGTAGCATGACCCAGGCGAACTCGCGGGCGTCATCCACGTTCAGGCCCGCGCCGAACTGGAGTCCGAGGGAGAGCACGAACGCCCCCGCCATCGCCGCGACCTCGGACCACGCGTTGATCCGCCACCAGTACCACCGGAGCAGATACACGAGCCCGGTCCCGGCGCCGATCGCCAGCAGGAACTTCCACGCGCCTTCCACCGATGTGAGGTAGTACGTGATGACGCCGGCGACGACCATCATGAGGACGGTGGCGAGGCGGCCCGCCCGGGCATAGTGCGCGGGGCCGGCGTCCGGGCGCCAGAAGCGGCGGTAGACGTCGTTGACGAGGTAGGACGCGCCCCAGTTGAGGTGGGTGGAGACCGTGGACATGTAGGCGGCGAAGAAGGCCGCCAGGAGGAAGCCCCGCCAGTACGGGGGCAGGAGGTCCACCATCACGCGGACGTACCCCTCCTCGGGGTTGGCGAGCCCCGGATAGAGGAGCATGGAGACCAGCGCCACCAGAATCCAGGGCCACGGGCGGAGGGCGTAGTGGGCGAGGTTGAACCAGAGGGCGGCCAGCACGGCGTGGCGCTCGTCCCGGGTCGAGAGGATGCGCTGGGCGACATACCCGCCGCCGCCCGGCTCGGCCCCCGGGTACCAGGAGGCCCACCAGTTGACGGCGAGATAGACGAAGAAGGTGAGGGCCGGCATCCAGGCCGAGTGGAGATCGGGCAGCAGCGCCAGCGGGGCGCCGTCGGGGAACTTGGCGTTGAGGGCGGCCAGCAGGCCCGAGAGGCCGCCCACGTGGTTCACGGCGAAGACGGCCAGGGCAATCGAACCGGCCATGGCCAGGACGAACTGGAAGAGATCGGTGACCAGGACTCCCCACAGCCCCGAGAGGGTGGAGTAGAGCGCGGTGATGACGAACAGGGCGACCGTGGCCTCCCACTTGCGGATCCCGAGGGTGAGCCCCAGGATCGTGGCCATCGCGTGGGTGACCCAGCCGATGATGATGCAGTTGATCGGGATGGCCAGGTAGGCGGCGCGGAAGGCGCGCAGGAAGGCGGCCGGCCGGCCCGCGTAGCGGAGCTCGGTGAACTCCGCGTCGGTCATCACCTCGGCCCGCCGCCAGAGCCGGGCGTAGAAGAAGACCGTGAGCATGCCGCTCATGACCATGGACCACCAGAGCCAGTTGCCGGCGATCCCGTGCTTGACCGTCAGCCCGGTGACGGCCAGCGGCGTGTCGGCGGCGAACGTGGTCGCCACCATGGAGGTTCCGGCCAGCCACCACGGGACCCGCCGGCCCGACAGGAAGTACTCCTCCGCGCTCGTCCCCGCCCGCCGGGTGAAGGCCAGCCCGACGGCGAGCGAGAGAGCGAAGTAGAGGACGATGATGAGCCAGTCGACCCCGGTCAGGATCACGCGTCGGGCCCCGGCAGCGCCGCCTGGTCGCCTTTGCGCTCGATGGCCTCCAGCTTGGCCTCGAAGCGCGACAGATCGCGCTCGGCGTCCGTGAACTGCTTCTGGGCGTTGCCGAGGTGACCGCCGAGCTTGCTGAAATGCTCCTTGATCCTGTCGAGGTCGCCGCCGAGCCTGATCAGGTCGTTCTGGATCTCCCGGGCGTTGGCTTCGATCCGGAGCCCGCGCAGGCCGAGGATGATGACCTGGAGGTAGGCGTAGAGGGTGTTGGGAGAGACCGGCACCACCCGGCGCGAGAGGGCGTAGGAGGCGATCGACTCATCCTCCCCCTCGTCGTCCTTGACGATCATCTCGTAGTAGACGTTCTCCGCCGGCACGTACATGAGCGCGAAGTCGAACGTCCCCTCATCCGGCAGGATGTACTTCGTCGCGATCTCCTCCACGCGGTTCTTCACGTCGCGCCCAAAGGCCTTCCGATAGGCCCGCCGCCGATCCTCCTCCGACTCCGCCAGCATGCGGCGGAAGTTCTCCAGCGGGAACTTGGCGTCCACCGGGACGATCCGGCCGCCGATCCGGATCGCGGCGTCCACCTTCTCGCCGCTCTTGAACCCGTACTGCAGGTCGTAATCCTCGCGGGGAAGCATCTGCGCCAGCATGTTCTCCAGCAGGGTCTCCCCCAGCCCGCCGCGCACCTTGGGGGACTTGAGGATCTGCTCGAATCCCTGGATTTCTTTGCCCACCTCGGCGACGCGCTGGGTGGCCTCGCCGAGTTTGCCGAGACTTCCCTGGACGTTGCCCACCACGCGGTTCACGTCCTGGAGCTGTTGCACGACGCCGGTGCGGACCTCTCCCATCTGACCGGTCATCTCGGTCCTCAACTGGTGAAGCTCCTGCCTGACCGCCGTGAGGGTCTCGACCTGGCCCTGGCGGCCCTCGGCGCGGGCCGCTTCGATCTCGCTCTTGAGCAGGAGGAGGGTCTGATCCGACTGGCCCTTGCCCGTCCTCAAGAGCGCCCATCCCGCGAGGGCCACGATGGCGGCCAGAATGATCAGAAGCAGCATCGTCCAGTCGGGCATCACGCGCGCTTTATCCAGTGGCGGCAGACCGCGCGGAGGCCGCACGGCGCGCACACGACGGGGTGGCGGCGGTCCCGGCAGTCGCCCGACATCCGCTTGTGGCAGAGCGCGAAGTCGTACTTCACCGGATCGTCGGCGTCCAGGCGGCGGAGGCGCTCCGTGATCTCGGCGGCCATTCGCCAGGTGCGGCTCTTCCGCCGCGTGAGCCCCACGGCGCGGGACATGTTTTCCACGTGGGTGTCCACGGGGATGAGCAGCTTCGATGGCGGGATCTCCCGCCAGAGGCCGAAGTCGGGCGGCTCGCGCCGGACCATCCAGCGAAGGAAGAGGTGGAGGCGCTTGCAGGGGCCGCCCGTCGAAGGGAGCGGGAAGAGGTGGCGGTAGCCGCGCGAGAGCCGGCCCCGGGGAAAGATCGGCCTCAGATCCTGGGAGAGGAAGCCCCGGGCGAAGCGCTCCAGCGCGGGCCCGACGTCGGGATCGGTCGGCGAGTAGCCGGACACGAAACATGCGCGCAAGGAACCATGATTGAGCAGGAGGCGCTGGGTTGCCAAGCAGAACGCGGCGAGATCCCGGGGGCGGTTGAACCGGTAGTGGAAGCCGTCGAAGCGGTCCGCATCCTTTTTGGGATCAAAGCCGAGGACAAAACGATGGGGGGACTCCCCCATGCGGCCGAGGGACCAGTCGATCCACGGGGCGAAGAGGTCCACCCGGCCGTAGGCGAGGCAGGCCGCGAGGAGGGCGACGACCTCCCGGTCGGCGGGGTCCGGGTAGCGGAGGGGGAAGCGGATGGCGTCTTTCTCGACGCGGGCGGCCCAGTCGAACTCGCGGTAGAGCCGCTCGAGCGGGGCCCGGAGTGGCGCGACGGGCGTCATCGGCTCGCCTCTGGGTCCTCATCATAGCACGGGCCCTTGATTCCCCCGGCGGGCGTGCTAGCATAGGGTGCCTTTTACGCAGAGACGACCACTGAGGAGGATCTCCATGAAGCGACTGCTTTCAGGGATATACTTCTGGCGACGTACGTCATCAGCGGCTTCTGCCCTGCCTCACGCCGCGCCGGTCTGGGGTGGAGCCGGCCAGGCTTTGGGTAATGGAACAAAGGAGGGCTCGGGGATGAAAAAGATACTGCCGCTCTTACTCGTGGCCGGCTTCCTCCTCTCAATACCCGCCGATGCCTGGTCTCAGGCTCGAGACATCAAGTGGGGGACCGCCGCCGTCGGGTCAGCCGGGCACAGGGCCCTGACCGTCCTGGCCGCGGTCCTGAACCGCGAGATGCCGAACTACCGGATCGCGGCCCTGCCGCTGCCGGGGGCGATCCTCACCATGAAGCAGTACGCGACGGGCGAGATAGACGCGTACTACGCGGCCGACGTCGGGTTCTACGAGCTGGCGAACGACATCAACCGGTTCAAAGGCTTCAAGGCCCAGATGAAGCGCCAGCTCGTCCAGTCCTTCTGGCTCTACACCGTGGAGGTCGGGGTCGGGATCCACTCCCGGGACCGCGACAAGTACAGGCAGTGGCGGGATCTCTCCGGGCAACCGGTCTTCACCGGCCCCCTCCCCTGGGACGTCCGGGCGCACCTGGAGCGGGCCTTTGCCACGCTGGGCGTCAAGCACCGGTACGTGAACACGGACCTTACGACCGCCGGATCGTTGCTCGAGCAGGGCGGCATCAAGGCGTTCATCACCTACACCAACGCCGAGGCGACGCCGCCGCCGTGGATCATCGAGGCGTCCCTGGCCACGGACTGGGCGATCCTCAACCCGAGTCCGGAGGAGCTCGACCAGCTCCGGAAGGCGGGGTTCCGGACCGTCGAGATCCGGCCGGAGGTCTTCAAGCGGAACATCCACGCGGAAAGGGTCGTCTACTTCCCCTTCTACTACGGCTTCCACGTGGGGCTGGAGGTGCCCGACGAGGACGCCTACAAGATGCTGAAGGCCATCGAGAAGAACGCCGACGAGCTGGCCAAGGCCTCCGGCGACTTTGCGCAGATCCAGAAGGACATGGTGGGGATGCAGCGCAAGGGGGTCGAGTCGTCGATCGACCTTGCGCCCGTCCACCCGGGCCTGGCGCGGTACATGCGCGAGAAGGGCGTCTGGGATTCCAAGTGGGACGGCCGGATCGCCAAGCGCCAGTAGCCTCCTGGAGCGCACCCCTGCGGCCGGCCGGCTCGTCCCGGCGGGTCCCGGCCGTAGGCCCCCCCGCGCAAGCCCGGTAACGACCGCATGAGCGCCCCCGCGAAGCCGGCCCGGGCCGCCGAGATGCTTTACTTCCTCGTCGCCGCTTTCTTCCTCGTTTACCTCCTCAGGTACTATCTGACCGGCCTGGGTGGCCCCACGCTGCTCGCGATGACGCTGGTGCCGGTCGCCTTCATCCTGTTCACGCTCGACTCCTTGCGCACCAACGCCCTTTACCCGAAGCTCGGGCCCCTTGCCAACCAGGTCATCGCGACCGTCTACGTGGCCGTGTGCCTCGTCGTCGCGGTCTACATGACCGTGGAGTACGAGGCCATCGGAACGGTCCGGGCGGGGATCTTCAGCAGGACCGACCTCGTCATCGGCACCCTGATGGTGGCACTCGTCATGGAGTACGCCCGGAAGAAATACTTCGCGCTGTTCGTGCTCAACGTGCTCCTGATCCTCTACACGGCGTACGGCTGGCTCGTGCCCGGCCTGTTCGGGCACCCGGGCCTCGGCTGGACACGCGTGCTGAGCGCCATGAGCGTCGAGATGGCGACCGGGGTGTTCTCGCGGCTGCCGCAGCTCGCCCTGACGCTGATCGGCTCGTTCATGCTCGTCCTCAGCGCCCTGCGCGCCTTCGGGTGCGTGGACTCCATCCTGAAGGCCGCCTCCCGGGTCGCCGCGCGGTCGCCTCACGCCCTGCCGCAGGCGGCGGTGCTCGGGTCTTTCGGGGTCGGGATGGTGAGCGGCAGCGGCGCGGCAAACGCCGCCACCACCGGGTCGGCGACGATCCCCGCCATGATCGCCAGCGGGCTTCCCCGGGTGAACGCCGCCGCCATCGAGACGGCTTCCTCATTGGGGGGCCAGCTCATGCCGCCGGTCATGGGGATCTCCGCCTTTCTGATGGCCGACTTCCTGGGCCGGAGCTATTTCGACGTGGTCGCCAGGGGGTACGCGCCCGCGCTGATCTACTACGCCGGGGTCACTGTCGGCGTCTACCTGCTCGCGGCGCGGTACCGGGCCCGCACGGGGGCGGTCTCGCTCGCCGAGAGGATAAGCTTTTCCGACGGGATCAACCTCCTCGCCTACCTGGCCGTCGTCGCGGGGCTGGTGGTCCTCATGGCGGTCACCGGACTACCGGCGATGCTCGCCGCCCTCAGAGTGTTCGGCTGGGTAACCGTCCCGCTGTCCGTGATCTTCGTCGTCACGACGTACCGGACCTACCGGTCCTGGGACCTCCGCCGGCTGGCGGCTCCGTTCCGTGAGCTGGTCGACGGCTTTGCGGCCATGACCACCGAGCTGACCCTGCTGCTGGCCACCCTGTCGGTCATGACGGGCGCGTTCGTCATCACGGGGATCCCGACGAAGGTCGGGTTCATCATGATGGAGGCGGCCGGCGTCAACCTCGTGGCGATGATCCTCGTCGCCTTCGTCTTCGGCGCCATCGTCGGGACCGGGCTGCCTCCGGCGCCGACGTACGTCATCACGGTGCTCGTGATCGCCCCACCCATGATCAAAGCCGGGGTGGACCCGTGGGTCGTCCACTTCTTCGCCTTCTTCCTCGGCGTGTGGGGCGAGCTCACGCCGCCGACGTCCGTCACGGCCGCGGTGGCCGCCAGGATCGCCGACGCCTCCTTCATGGGAACGCTCTTGCGGGCGCTCCGGCTCTGTGTCGGCCTGTTCGTGCTGATGGGCGCGATCTTCGCACGGCCCCAGCTGGTCGTCGAGCCGGGGGTGGCCCAGCTCGGCGCGTTCGGTCTGATCCTGGTGGCAACGGTGGGCATCGTGTTCAGCCTCCAGGCGAGCTTCAGCGAAAGACGGGTGCGAGACCTGGCCGCGCGGAGCGCTCTCGCCGGCTTCTCGCTCGTGGTCTTGTTCCACCCGAGCACGGAGCTGGCCGTGCTCGCCATGGTGCCGATCGGGGCGCTCGTAGGGTACTGGCTTGTCAAGGGCCGAACGGGGGTGGCGGTGGAAGAGGCTGGGGCAGTCTGAGGCCGGGAAGACCTATCGGATCCGGCGGGTCGTCCTTGAGGTTCCGCCTCTCAGGGCCCGCCGGGGGGGACATTCCCTCTGTGGTCGAGCCCTTCCGGCTCCGGTTCAATGAGCGGCACGGGCTCGCGGTCGTGGACCGTCTTCCTCTTCGGGATCATCGGGTCCCGGGGGAAGCCGAGGCGGAGATATGAGGGGAAGTCGGCGATGATCCGGGTGGGAATCTTCGGGCTAGGAACCATCGGTCGTCGGGTCTGCTGGGCCGTGGAGGCAGGGATTCCTGGAATCGCGCTGGCAGGCGGAACGGGGCGCGATGGGGCCAAGGCCGAAGCCTTCCTCGCTTCCCTGCCATCGAAGCCACCCTTTCTGCCGCCTGAAGAGCTGATCCAGGCCTCCGATCTCGTGCTCGAGGCCGCCACTCAGGCGGCGCTTCAAGATCTGGCTCCCAAAGTGCTCGGGGCCGGAAAGGACCTGATGGTGCTCTCCTGCGGCGGCCTCCTCGGCCGGAGCGACTGGGTTGAACTGGCCCGGCGCAATCGCTGCCGGATCCTGGTCCCCTCGGGGGCCATCGCCGGGCTCGACGGGGTCAAGGGCGCGCGCGTGGGAGCGATCACCGCCGTGACGATGGAGAGCCGGAAGCCACCCTGCGGCTGGACGGGCGCCCGCTACATCGAGGAGACCCGGATCGACCTGGAGGCGATCCGGGAGGAGACACTGATCTTCGAGGGGACGGCCACAGAGGCGTGCCGGGCCTTCCCCGCCAACGTGAACGTCGTCGCGGCGCTCTCCCTGGCGGGGGTCGGCCCCGAGCGCACCCGGATCAAGGTCTTCGCGGTCCCCGGCCTGGCCCGGAACACCCACCGGATCACGCTGGAGGGGGAGTTCGGGCGACTCCAGATCCAGGTGGAGAACGTCCCCTCGGAGAACCCGCGAACGGGGAAGCTCTCCTACCTCTCGGCGATCGCCCTTCTGAGAGACCTCGGAGCCACGGTCAAGGTGGGGACGTAATGCGCGAGCGAAGGCGAGCCACTGCGCTCTCGGGATGGAGCCACCGGACCTGCCCGGTCCGCGAGAGGGCGGACCTGAAGTAGGGTATGTCACGGGCCCGCATGACCATCACCTCCGTCTTCAGTATGGCGGAGGCGCGGCCCGGCGCAATGCCCAATAAATGATACGGAGCGCGACTACTCCCAGCCCGCCAGAGCCTCCCGGCATGTCGGATAGACGCCCATCCCCTCGTTCAGCCGGGTCAGCTCGAAGATCCTGAGGACGTTCCCGCGCAGGGCGCAGACCCTGAGATCCCCCGCGCCTTTCCGGGCGCGCTTCATGGCCCGCACCAGTTCCCCCAGCCCCGCGCTGTCGATGTAGCCGACACCGAAGAGGTCCACCACGATCCTGGTCTTCCCCTGGTCGAGGAGATCGTTGAGCGTCTGCTTCATCTGCCGCGCCGACGCCGTGTCCAGATCCCCCGTGACGGCGACGACCGTGGCCCCACGCGACGGCGTGATCTGGATGTCCACGGGGGGCGGCAGGGCTAGGGGTGGGCCTCGAGGAAGCGCTCGGCTTCGAGCGCGGCCATGCACCCGGTCCCGGCGGCGGTGACGGCCTGGCGGTAGGTGTGGTCCTGCACGTCCCCTGCGGCGAAAACGCCCGGCACCGAGGTCTGGGTGGTCCCGGGGACGACCCTGATGTAGTCGTTGGGGAGAAGCTCGAGCTGCCCCCTGAAGAGCTGGGTGTTGGGCTGGTGGCCGATGGCGATGAAGAGCCCGTCCACCGGACGCTCGGTGAGCTCCCCCGTCTTGAGGTTCTTCAGGCGGACGGCCGTGACGACGCCCTTGGACACGTCCAGGATGTCCTCCACCGCCGAGTTCCAGGCGAACTCGATCTTGGGATTCTTGAACGCGCGCTCCTGCATGATCTTGGACGCCCGGAGGGTGTCCCGGCGGTGGACGACCTCCACCTTCCGCCCGAGCCGCGCCAGGTAAAGCGCCTCCTCCATGGCCGAGTCGCCCCCCCCCACCACCATGATGTTCTTGTCTTTGAAGAAGAAGCCGTCGCAGGTGGCGCAGGTGGAGATGCCGCGGCCCATCAGCTTCTGCTCGGCCGGAACGCCCAGGAGCTTCGCCGACGCGCCGGTCGCGAGGATCACCGACAGGGCCTCGTAGGTCTGGTCCCCCGCCGTCACGCGGAACGGCCGCCGGGAGAAGTCCACGGCCGTCACGTCCTCGGCGATGATCTCGGTGTCGAAGCGCTCCGCCTGCTTGCGGAAGATCTCCATCAGCTCGGGGCCCATGATCCCGTCCACGAACCCGGGGTAGTTCTCCACCATGGTGGTGAGCATGAGCTGGCCGCCCCACTGGACGCCGATGAACATGAGCGGCGACAGGTTGGCGCGCGCGGCGTAGATGGCGGCCGTGTAGCCGGCCGGCCCCGATCCCATGATGATGACCTTTCGCGGAATTGACATGGCCCTATTCTATTAGATGCACGGGGGATTCGGAAGGTTACCCGTGCGAACCCAGGATCCGGCTGAGCTCGGCGAGGGACCGGATCTCGTATTCCGGCGCGGGAAGCCCTGGCGGCGCCGACTCCCCGCTCGGGTTGAGCCAGGCGACGGCCATGCCTACCGCGTTCGCCCCCAGGACGTCAATGTCGGCTCGGTCCCCGACGAAAAGGGCGTCGCCGGGGCCGATTCCCAGGCGGTGGAAGGCGGCCTCGAAGATCGTGGCTTTGGGTTTCCGCCAGCCGACGTCGGCCGACACCACCACGGCCTGGAAGAGGCCGGACACCCGCTCCCGCTCCAGGATCCCATGGGCCGTGGGCGCGTAATCGAAGTTCGACACGATGCCCAGCTTGTACCGGCGCGCGAGCCGGGCGACGAGGGCCCGGTGCTCGGGCGGGAACCGAGCCGCCTGGGACAGGTACCGCTTGTGCGTGCTCAAGAGGGCTTCCAGCACCTCCGAGGGGATGCCCGCCGGCTCGAGGCCGAGGCGGCGGAAGAGGAGCCCGAAGCGCTCGGGGGCCCCGACCTCTCGGTAATCCGCCGCGCGGAGGCGCTCGGCCTCCCGCCAGCTCCAGATGAGCGCCTCGTAGAAGCGCGGGAGATCCACGCCGGGGGCGTAGGGGGCCAGGATCGGGAAGAGGTGCCCGGCCGTCGACCGCACGCTGGCGCCGTTGATCTGGACCTCCGGCAGGCGGTTCCGGTCGAAGCGGACGAGGGTGTCGAAGAGATCGAAGAGGACCGCGGAGAAGGTCATCGGCGCTCGCGCCCCTGCTTGAGGCGCAATAGCGCCAGGCGCGCCGTGGAGCGCACGGCCATGCTCGTGTCCTTGAGGACCGTTTGAAGCGCCTCCTGAGCCTCGGGGGAGCCCAGCTCTCCCAGGGCCCGCGCGGCAGCGGCCCGGACCGTCTCATGGAAGCCCTTGACGAGCCCCAGGAAGCGCGCGCGGCGCTGGAGGACCTCGACGAGGGGGTCCACCGCCCGTTCATCTTTGAGCTGTCCGAGGCCGAGGCACGCGGTCTTCAGCACCTCCACGGGCGTCTCCCGCCGCATCAGCCGGAGGATGGAGTCCACGAGCTCCCGAGCCTGAAGTCCCCTGACGCACTCGAGGGCGCCGGTGAGGACGTTGGGATCCCGTTCGCCGAGCGCCCGCTCGAGGAACTTCAGCGCCGCGGGCCGGGGGAGACGAGACACGATGCCCGCGAACTCCGCCCGGACGAGAACGTCGGGGTGAGCCAGGAGGAAGAAGAAATCCGGGCCCAGCTCGGGCGCAACCAGGTCCAGCACGCTGACGATCCGGCGCGCGACGGGCGCTGAGGTCGGCGGATGGAGCTGCGGCACCAGGAGCCGCAGCCCGGCCCCCGGAAGCGACCGGAGGAGCGACGCGGCGACCTTCCGCACCTCCGCGTTCTCTTCCTGGGTCACGACGTTCACGATGAATTGAAGCGCGCCTTCTCCCAGTCCCGCCAGGATGGCCCGGCTCTGCTCGCGGCGGGTCGGATCATCCCCCTTCAGGGCGGTGAGGAGGGGCTCGAACACGCCGGTTGCGGCCATCTTTTCAACGGCGGCGGTGGCCAGCGGGAGGAGCTTCTTTTGGTCCGGCTTCCCGGCCTGCCCCCGCCCCAGCGCTTCGGCCAGGCTGACCGCCCGCGCGAGGTTGCCGTCCCTGAGCATCAGCTTGAGCGCTTCGACCGCGGCGCGGACCTCCCACTGGAACACCCGCGGGCTCGTTTCATTCACCAGGGCTTTCTCCAGCGCTTCGAGGGACATCTCACGGAGCCAGGCGAGGGTTCCGACGTTCGCGACCGTGAGGAGGAGGGTGAGGCCGGAGGCGGCCCGCTGGCGCGTGCCTTCCATGGGATCGGCCAGCCCCCCCATGAGGCGCTCCCAGAGGAGCTTGGCCAGGTCCTTCCGCTCGGAGCCGAGCCAGGAATCGACGGCGGCCGGGATCGCTTCCTCGCGAAGGTCCGGCGCCGCCGCGGGCGTATCCAACCACTGCGCCACCTGCTCGAAGAGTTTCTCCTCCTCGCTGCGCGTCCGCCCGGGGGCGACGGCCGCGCCTCCCGATCCGGCGCCGCCCCCTTGGCCGCCCCCAGGCCCGCCCGGCCGCCCGCCCCCTGTGAGGGAGGCCCGGGCCGCCGTGTAGAAGCGGCTCCCCACCTGGATGGTCGTGATGCCCTTCTCCTCCAGGGCCCTGGCCAGGGCCACGGGGCTCATTGGATCATCCGTGCCCGGCAGAGCCAGTTGGGTGAGGAACACCTCGAGGTCCCCGCGCGTCACCCCGCGCGCGAGGGTCACGCTCGTCAGGCCGCTCTCCTGGAGAAGCTTGTGGAGGAGCGGGCTGGTGATGCCGAACACCTTCGGGTTCGCGCGGACCCCGTTGATCACGATGCTGTCCTCGGCGAGCGCCAGCGTCACCGCCGGAATCCGGTCGAGGAGGACCTGTGCCTGGCGTTCCAGGCGCTCCTGGATCGAGACGTTCAGCTCGTTCTCCGGAGGGTAGAGGCGCAGGTTGTCCACGGCGCCCGCGAGGGACCGGAACACTTCGGCCGACAGGCGCATGCCTTCGTCGTCCAGGACGGTCTCGCCCGCGGGGAGCCCCCCGACCTGCTTCGTGGTGGCGAGGTAGATGGCGGGGAACACGCCCACATACAGGATCCCGCGGGATATCAGCTCCGCCTCCCACTCGGCGATCTCCGGGGGGATCCCCAGCGACGGACCGCTGAGAATCCTCACGAGTTCCTGGACCTCGCTTTCGATCACCCCGCGCACGAAGGTGAGGCTCCGAATCCCGTGCTGCCTGAAGAAGCGGAGGAGGTCCTGAGCATGCGCGACCAGGGCCTTCCCTTCCACCGCCTTGCCGTTCGCCAGCAGGGCCCCGCGCTGCTCCGCGAGGGTGATCGCCTCGTGCTGCTCCAGCAGCCGCAGGAGCGCCGCGCTGGCGCTGGCCAGCTCCTCGCGGACGAGCTGGCTTCCCTCAGGGAAGACCCGCATGTTCTTCGCAGCCAGCGTGAGCGTCTTGATGAACTGGACTGCCACCGGGAGGGCCGCCTCGTCGAGCGGCTGCGTCGCCTCCGCGATTCGCACTTTGACCGTCCCGGCCTCGCCGCCCCCGCCGACGCCCGTGACGCCGCCGCCGGGGCCCGCTCCCACGCCGGTGCCGGCGCCCACCCCGGCGGCTTTTCCGCCTCCCCCCTCGCCGCTCCCGGGCTCGCCCACATCGGCGGGGGAGAAGAGCCAGTCCCTGAGCGCCTGGAGTTTTTCCCGGTAGAAGCTGGCCCTGCCGGTGTCGTCGGAGCGCTCGAAGTGGTACGCGATCGGCCCGAGCGCCTCCCCCGGCTCCGGGCCGGCGAACCGCTCGTAGACCTGGGCCACTTTGCGGTGGGTCTCCCGGCGGTGCGTCGCATCCACGCCGTCGTGGACGATCTCGCGGAGGCGCGCGTTGGAAAACCGGATCTCTCCCGCGTCGGCGACGGGGTCGGTGGCCTCGAACACCCCCGAGCGGCGCCCGCGCTCCACGAAGTCGAGGGTTTCGCCGGGGTCCTGGCCCAGGACTTCGGCCAGCACCGCGAGGTCCACGTCCGGGCCGATGACGGAGGCTTCGGAGACCACCTCCAGCGTTTCAGGGTCCAGGTTCTCCAGCCGCCGCGCGATCGCTTCGTCGCCGGACGTGGGGAAGTCTTCCGGGGTCACCTGCTCGAAATTCCACGCGCCTTCCTCCCGCCGGAGGGCCCCCCGCGTGATCAGCCCTTTCAGCGTCTCCTCCACCAA
This sequence comes from Candidatus Rokuibacteriota bacterium, assembly GCA_016179965.1. Lineage (GTDB taxonomy): Bacteria > Methylomirabilota > Methylomirabilia > Rokubacteriales > CSP1-6 > CSP1-6. The sequence continues at coordinate 17,375 of JACPCF010000018.1, forward strand.
GAGCGGAACGCCCGCGCTGACGTGGAACAGTTGCTGGTGAAAGCGGGCCGGGAGAGGATGCCGCAGGAGGTCGGCGGCCATCTCCCCCACCTGGATCGGCGTGAGCCGGGAGAGGCTCACCCGCTCGAACTGGGGTGAGGCCTGGAAGTACGGCAGGAAGGCGGTGAGGGAGCGGAGCTTCGGCCCCCCCTCGGGCTCGTCGGGGAGGCCGGCCCCAGCCGTCGCGAACACGAGGATCCGTCCGTCCTCCCGGCTCAGGAGGTGGAGGAACGCTTCGAGGCTCGCCTCATCCGCCCAATCGAGATTCTCAAGGAGCACCAGCAGCGGGGTCCCTTCGGAGATGAAGCAGAGGAGATCCAGGATTGCGTGGAAGAGCTGGCGCCGGCGCTCCGGCGGGGAGATCGCCTCCGCCGCGCCCTTGCTCGGCGTGAGGAACGGGAGCACCGAGCTCAGGGCCGCCAGTTTGGGTCCCGCCAGCCGCGCCGTGATCGGAGGGATCAGCTCCGGAGCGCGGTCGAAGTACTCCTGGATGAGGGGGGCCAGGGCGCTGTACGGGACGGCCCGGTTCTGAGCCAGGCAGCCTCCATGGAGGAAGCGGAGGCCGGCGCTTCTGGCCAGCCCCGGCACCTCGGCGAGCAGGCGGCTCTTGCCCAGGCCGTGTTCGCCCTCGATCACGACGAAGCGATTCCGCCCGGAGGGCGCCGCCGCGAGGAGCCGCGTGAACAGTTCCAGCTCTCGCTCCCGAGCCAGGAGGCGGGGGCGGTGAAGCTGCCGGAGGGCTTCCTTCTCCGTCGGGAGCCGCTCGCCCAGGTCGCGGCTGGCGAGGTTCTTCCCGCCGCGCTTCGCGTGAGCCAGCGCGCGGCGGACTTTCTCGATCAGGCCGGACGCGGTCTGCGCCTCCTCGGGGAACGTCGCCACGCCCAGGCTCGCCGTGATCGGAATGCCGCTCGCGGCGTGGGGAACGACAATGGGCTCGGCGGCGACCCGCGCTCGGATCTCGTCGGCGATGGGGCCGGCCGCCTCGCTGCCGATCCCCTCCAGGAAGACGAAGAACTCGTCGCCCGCGTAGCGGACGGCGTACCCGCCGCGGCGGCGCCCCTCCTGCAGCAGCAGGGCCACCTGGCGGAGCACCACGTCGCCGGCGAGCCGGCCGTGGGTCTCGTTGACCCGCTTGAAGTCATCGAGGTCAAGCAGGATCACCGACAGCGGGATCTTCTCGGAGGCCAGCCAGCCGAAGCGCTCCTTCAGGTACTGCGCCATGAACCACCAGTTGTAGAGCTGGGTGAGGCGGTCCAGGAAGATCAGCCGGGCGGGATCGCGCAGGGGGCTCGTCATTTCTTCGCCTTGGCGTCGGCTTCCTGCTGCAGCCTGAGGAGGGCCAGGCGGGAGGCCGAGCGGACCGTCTTGCTCCGATCCCTGAGCGCCGCCTGCAGCGCCTCCTTGGCCTCCGGGAACGCCAGCTCGCCGAGGGAGCGGGCCGCGGTCGCGCGGATGCCCTCGGGGAGGCCCTTCACCAGACCGAAGAAGCGCGGCCGCTGCTCGAGAATCTCGAGGAGCGGGCTGACCGCGCGCTCGTCCTTCAGCCCTCCCAGACAGAGGCAGGCCATTCGCTGAACGTGCTGGCTCCGGGGATTTTCGAGGAGGCGGACCACGGCGTCCACGAGCTCGCCCCCTCGAAGCCCCCGCACGCATTCCAGGGCGCCCAGCACCACCTCGGACTTTCGCTGGCCGAGCGCCTGGCCGAGGAACCGCACGGCCTGCTCCCGGGAGAGCCGCGTCAGCGTCCTGGCCATCTCCGCCCGGACTTCCACCTCCGGGTGGCCGAGGAGGGGCAGGAACTCGGCTCCCAGCGCCGGGACGACGACGTCGAGTACCGCCACGATGCGGGTCAGCCGCTCCGTGGAGGTAGAGCGCTCCAGTTCCCGGATCAACGGCCGCACGCTGGCCTCCCCCTGGGCGCGCAGGAGTCCGGCGGCGGCGCGGTAGATCTCCTCGTCCTTGCCTTCGAGGATCACCTGCAGCAGGAGCGGCACCGCGCCGGGACCCAGCCCGCCGAGGATGGCGCTCCCCTGCTGGCGCCGGGTCGGGTCGGGGTCCTTCAAGGCCTTCAGGACGGGCTCGATCGCGCCGGCGGCCGCCAGGGAATCCACGAGGCCCCGGACGGCGCTCTGAAACCGCTCGGCCTCGGGCCCCCGGCTCTGCGCCGTCCCGGCCACGGCCTCCGCGAGATGGGCCGCGCGGGCAAAATCGGCGGCGCTGAGGAGGCGCTTCAGGATCTCGGCCGCGAGCGTCACTTCGCCCTGGAAGGCCTCGAGCTGGGTTTCCTTCCTCGCGGCGTGGGACAGCGGCTCCAGGATCTGGGCCAGGAGCCACTCGCGGGATTCGTCTTCCGCCCGTCCGAGGGAGCGCGACAGGCCCTGAGCCGCCTTCCAGCGGAGTTTCCCGTCGGGCTCTGCCAGCGCGCCCGTCATCCGGCCGACCAGCCGCGTTGCCAGATCTTCCCGCCCGAGTCGCCGGAGCGCGCCCAGGGCCGTGGGGATCTCGTCCTGGATCTGAGGCTCCAGGAAGACCGCCAGGGGCTCCTGGAGCCACAGCGTCGCCTGGCGGATCGTCTGCTCCGCCTGGGAGACTTCGGGGGCCGGCGCCTCGGGCGGAATCTCTGCGCGCGGGGGCTCGGGTTCAGGGAATTCCGACGTGTCCAGCCGCTCGGCCGCCGCGTACATGCGGGTGCCGACCTCGATCGTCGTGATCCCGCGCCCTTCGAGCAGGCTCCGCCAGGAGGCCGGGGTCGGCTGCGGTTCCTCCAGCGGCTGGGCCAGCTGCGTCAGGAACGCGCGAAGCTCCTCCCGGGTGACGCCCCGCCGGATGGTCAGGCTCGTGAGGTCGTTGTCCTGCATGAGGCGCTCCAGGATCTCGATCGTAATCCCGAACAGCCGGGGGTTCGGCCGGGTGGCGTTGACGACGATGGTGCCCTCCGCCATCCCGACCGTCAGGCTCGGGATGCGCGTGAAGAGCGCCTGGGTTTGGCGCTGCAGCTGGTCGAGGGTGAGCGTGATCAGCTCGCTCTCGGGCGGGTAGAGCCGGATGTTGTCCACCGAGGCCGCCAGGGCGCGGAGGACGTCGCGCACCAGCGCCAGGGTCGGATCGTCGAGGCGGACCTCCTTCTGCTCGCGGCGCCAGACGGCCCTCCCCTCTCCGGCCGCGAGATAGATGACGGGGAAGATGCGCACGTGGCTGATCTTCTCGGCCTTGAGGCGCTGCTCCCAGAATTCCAGGTCGTGCTGGACGCCGGCGGAGGGCCCGCTCAGGATCTTGAGCATGCCCATCACGTCGGTCCGCGTCGTGCCGCGCTCGAAGGTGCAGCGGCGGATCCCGTGCTCCGCGTACACCCGCAGGAGGTCCTGGGCGACCGGGAGGATCCCCTTGGCCTCGACGGCCTGGCCGTTGATCTGAAGGGCCTGGCTTTCCTCCGCGAAAGTCACGGCCTCGACCCGCTTGAGGAGTTCCAGCAGCGCCCCCGTGGCCGCGACCACGCCGTCCAGCACGAGCTGGCTCCCCTCGGGGTACACCCGCATGTTCTTCACGGCGACGGTCAGGGCGCGGAGGAACCGCTCCGCCAGCGGCCAGGACTGCTCGTCCAGCGGCGGCGCCGTCTCGGCGGCCCCGACCTTCAGACTCAGCTCCCGGGCGATCTCCTCCACCGAGAAGAGCTGGCCCGAGAGCTCCTGGACCCGCTGGCGGTAGAACTTCCCCTTTGCCGCGTCGTCCGAGCGCTCGAAGTGGTACGCCAGCGGCCCCAGCACCTTGTCCACCCGATCCCCCGCCAGCCGCTCGGCCACCTCGCCCACGGTGCGGTGCGTCTTCCGGCGATTGTCCTGGTCGAGGTTGGAGTACACGATCTGCTGGAAGCACTGGCTCAGGAAGCGCACCTCGTCCTCGTCCACCAGCGGTCCGGGCTCCTCGAACACCCGGCGCTTCTTCCCCTGATCCACCAATTGCTGCGTCTCCCCGGGATTCTTCCCCAGCACGCCCGCCAGCACCGCCACGTCCACGTGGGGGCCCACGACCGCCGCCTTGCCGATCATGGTGTGGATCTCCTGGTCGAGCGCCTCGAGCCCTCCGAGCACCGCCGCTTCCAGGGAGGCGGGCACCGTGGCAGGCTCGACGGCGTCGAGGTTCCACATCCCGTCCGTGGTCTTCAGCAGGCCCTTGGTGATGAGTCCCTTGAGCGTTTCCTCCACGAAGAGTGGGATCCCCTCGCTGGCGTCGTAGAGGCGCTGGAAGAACGCGGGGGACGCGGTGTGACGCTGGAGGATCTCGGTCACCATCTCGGTGACATGGGCGAGGGGAAGCGACCCGAGCCCCACCCTCAGGAAGTTCTGTGACTGGCGGAGGAGCGCGAAGAGACGGGCCAGGGGGAGCGGACCCCCCTCCTGCCGGGCCAGGGTCTCGGACTGGGCGGCGGCGTAGACGATCACCTTCCCTTCCTCCCGATCCAGCAGGCGGTAGAAGACCTCGAGGCTCGCCTCGTCCACGAAGTGGAGATCGTCGAGGAAGAGCAGGAGGGGCGCCTGCTCGGAGAGCTGGCACAGGAGATCTCCCATTCCGTGGAAGAGGAGGCTCCGTCGGTCCTCCGGAGCCAGGCCCTCCCCCGCCCCATCGGACGGGCCCAGGGCGGGGATGAGCGTCCCGAGCTCCTTCACCGTCTGAGCCGACAGCCGGGTTCGGACCGTATCCCGCAGCTGCGGCTCCCGGGTCAGGCAATCAGCCAGGATCCGGGTGAGGCTGCTGTAGGGAATGGCGCGGTGGGAGTCCAGGCAACGGCCGAAGAAGCACCGAAGCCGGCGTCCGGCGGCGCGGCGCATCACTTCGAGCAGGAGGCGGGTCTTTCCCAGCCCCCGGTTCGCCTCCACGAGGAGGAAGCGGTTCTTCCGCTCGGCCCCCTCGGCGAGCGGTCGCTCCAGCTCCGCCAGGGCGTCGTCCCGGCCGACCAGGCGGGGACACGGAAACCGCTTGAGGATCTCCACCTCCGGCGGCAGCGCCCAGCCGCCCGCCCGGCTCACGCAGTTCTTTCCGGCGCGCTTGGAGCGGTAGAGGGCCTGGTCGGCGGCCTCGATGAGCTCGGAGGGCGACGGGGCGTCCTCGGGATAGGCGGCGACGCCGAGGCTGATCCGGACCGGGATTCCGTCCGGCGCCTTCTCCGTGGTGAACCGCTCGGTGTTAACCCGTTCGCGGATTCCCTCCGCCACCTTCACGCCTTCGGCGGCGTCGGCCCCCTCGAGGAAGGCGAAGAACTCGTCTCCGGCGAAGCGGATGGCGTACGCGTTGGCGGGCAGCGAGGCGCGGATCAGGTCGGCGAGGCGCTTGAGGATGAGGTCGCCGTCGAGATGCCCGTAGGTGTCGTTGACCTGCTTGAAGCCGTCCAGGTCCAGCATGATGACGGACAGCGGGGTGCGGTCGCGCGCGAGCTGGTCCAGGCGCTCCCGCAGATACTGCCGCATGAACCGCCGGTTGTAGAGCCCGGTCAGCTCATCGACGAATATGAGCCGTGAGGCCTCGCGAATCGCCGAGAGATCCATCGTGTGTTGAAAATCCCTCGATGCACCAACCGTGCCAGAATGGCCGGGCTGCCGGCCGTGCATCAAGGGGCTCTGAGAACCCCAGGAGGGGTATCTAACCTCCTGCCGCCCCTTGGGCGTCACACCTATTGTGCATTTTTGGCAGCTGATGGCCCAAGATGTCCTACGCGAGTTCGGTTCGGAGCTCGCGGACCGCTGTCAGCATGGTCTCGAGCTTTCTACGGCTCTCCTCCACGGTTCGGGTCTTCAGCCCGCAGTCCGGGTCCACCCACACGCGCTCCGGCGTGAGGACGCGGACGCCGCGCATGACCCGTGCCTTGATCTCGGTCGGCGTTTCGATCCGGTGATTGTGGACATCCAGGACGCCGAGGGAGAGATCCTTCGTGAAGGGATCCTTCTCGAAGATCTTAAGCAGGTCGAGCGCGCTGTTCGAGATGGCCAGGTCGAGGTTGTCCACGGGGAGCTCCAGCATGTCCGGGTAGATCGTCTCGAAGGCGCCGTAGCAGGCGTGGGTGATGAAGTAGGCGGGCAGCCCGTCCACGGTGAGGTGCATAGCCTCGATGGCGAAGGATAGCTCCTCCTGTCGGACCGAGATGGCCGGCTCGTCGATCTGGATGATCCGAGCACCTGCCTCGATCAGGGCCTCGGCTTCCTTGCGGAGCTCCCCGGCCAGGGCCAGGCACGCCGACTTCCGGTCCCGGTAGTGGTCGTTGAACGACCAGTCCATGACCGTGTAGGGGCCGGTGAGCATTCCTTTCACGGGCTTCTTGGTGAGGCTCTGAGTCCACCGCCACCACTGGACGGTCATGGGGCCGGGCCACTTCACCTCCCCCACGATCGCCGGCTTGTGGTAGTAGCGGTTGCCGTACGACCGGACCAGGCCACCCGTCTGGAACCCCCCCATGAGCTCGGCAAAATAAGCCACCATGTCGCCCCGGTACTGCTCGCCGTCCACGAGGACGTCGAGCCCGATCTCCTCCTGGGTGCGGATCCAGAACTCCGTCGCTCGCTTCTCCAGCGTCTCCAGCTCGGCCCGCGTGATCTGGTTCCGCGTGTACTTCGTCCGGGCCTCGGCGAGCTCCGGGGTCTTCGGGAAGCTCCCCACCGTGCTGGTTGGGAGCAGCGGCAGCTCCACGCCGAGGCGCTTCAGCTTCTCGCGGCTCATGCTAATCCTCGGAGGGGGGGCTCCGCCCCCCTTCCGATGCCTCCCCCCGTGGGTTGCGCGGGCCAAGCCCGCGCTCGAACAGGCGCGAGGTATGGCCGTTGCGTTGACATGGGGTGGCTCATGATCGTCCTCCGAGGTAAGCGTCCCTCAAGCGTTTCAGGGTCTCCAGCTTGAGACGGGCGCGCTCGCGCGGGAGGAACTCGAGCCCGCAGGACGGCATGAGATACGTCGGCCCCGTCTTGAGCGCGGGGAGGATCGCGTCGAGGACGGGGAACACGCTCTCCCGCGTTTCCAGCTTCGTGTTCCGGGCGTCGATCAGGCCGAGAGCCAGCGGCTTGGCCGAGCCGAGATCGGCGATCAGGGCCGGGAGCTTCGGGCTGTAGGTGAAGTCGAGGCCGAGCGCGTCCACGGGGAGGGCCTGGAGGTCCCGGTAGAGCGGCGCGACGTCTCCGAAGGGGGTGTGGAGGAGGAGCCGCGCCGCCCCGCGCTCACGCCCCACCACCGCCAGGGCCGCCTCGAGCACGTTCAGGTTCTCGGGGTGACGGACGATCGCCGGCTCATCGAGCTGGATCAGCTGCGCCCCGGCGCGGCTCAACTCCCCGACCTCGGCCGCGAGCACCTCGGCGTAGGCCAGCGCCAGCTCATGAACGGAGCGGTAGCCGGCTTCCACGATCGAGCCCCGAGCGAGCGTGTAGGGCCCGGTGAGCACGGGTTTGACGGGCCGTGACGAGACCGAGCGGGCGAACTCGTACTCCGGGAGAAGAATGGGCCCCCGGCGTCGGAGGCGACCCTTCACCACCGGCTGGCGAAAGTAGAAGTTGGTGTCGAAGAGGCGAAGGAGGCCGTTGATCTCCACTCCCTCCACCCCCCGCGCGAAATGCGAGTAGGGATCGTACCAGCGGATCAGCCCGTCGGTGACCACCTCGATGCCCGCCTCGATCTGCTCCCGGATCACCCCGGCGACCACCTCGTCCTCGACCTTCCTGAGCTCCTCAGCGCTGATGTCTCCCCGTTCGCGCTGGGCGTAGGCGCGCCGGTGTCGTTGGAGGTCGGGCACGTCGCCGATCCGGGGGTAACTCCCCGCGGTGCTCAGAATCAGCTGCATTCGGCTCTCCTCAGAGCGGTTTACGGTTACTATACCCTTCGTCGAGGCCGTGCCAGAAGCCGATGCGGGTCTCGCCGAGCCGCCAGCAGAGGTTGACCTCCCGATCGTCCATCAGGTGGGGAAAGTCCACCAGTCCCAGCGCCAAGTCCTTGACCGCCCCGCCCAGGTTCATGATGGCCGCGATCGCGTCCTGGATGTCCGGCGTCAGTTCCTCCACCCGCTGCGTGCGGCCGCGCCAGGCGTCGCGGTCGAGGATCCCTCCCCCCGACACCATGATCCGCCGCTGCTCCTCGCGCAGCTCCCCGCGGAGACGGAGGACCTCAGCGTGCCGATCCAGCAAGGGCCCCAGGATCTCCGTGAGCCGGGGGATCAGGGGGTTCACCTCGCCCGGGGTGAAATACTTGGTCACCGCGCCTCCACGAAGATGGCGTGGACCTCCTTGGGCCCGTGGACGCCGCGGGTCAACGTCAGCTCGATGTCGGCCGTGCGGCTCGGGCCCGTGATGAAGCTGACGACGCTCCCGCTCATGGACCGCGCCGCGTCCAGGTGAAGGGCTTCGAGCATGATCCCCACCTGCTCCAGCGTCTCCAGTAATCGGTCCTTACCGAAGATGGCGACGTGGGTGTCAGGCAGCAGCGAGGTTGAGTGGGGCCGCCCCGGGCCGGAAAGGAGGATCAACGTGCCCGTCTCGGCCAGCGCGAAGTCCGCGCCCGTGACGCCGATGGGAGCCCGGGCGGCTGCCTCGCGGTACCGACCCCGCGCGTCGTCCCGGCCGTCGGCCGGCGCCGCGACGATGGAGAGCCCCTGGGACTCCAGGCTCCCGCGAAGATCCAGGCCCAGCTCGGCGGACGCCCAGGTGATCAGCTCGTGGGCGTCCTTTTCCCGGGCGAGGTCCCGGATCACGCCGGCCACCTCCTCGAGGCCGGCGGCGCGGTGGAAGAGGCCGTTGACCCGCTCGAACTCCTGCCTGAAGCGCTCGAGCGCCTCCGGCCAGCGCTCGGCCATCTGCCGCCTCACGGCCGCCCGAGCCTCCGCGGGCCGCGGGGGGCGCTCCGCGGCGGAGGCCGGGAACAGGCCCGGCGTCCGGCGAACCTCCCGCCGGATGCGTTCCAGGAACTCGGCGCGCGTCGCCATGGCTAGCGGAGGCCCTTCCAGCGCTGGGTGAAGGTTTGCGTGGCTACGGGAGGGAGGTCGCGCGTCCTCGTCCACTTGGCGAAGACGAGCGGGAGGCTCCGGAGCCGCCCGTTCCTGACAAACGGCCGCTGGGCCACTCGACCGAGGGCGACGGAGAGCCTGAAGAGCGCCGGCGAGGTCAGCAGGCGCCTGAAGGTCTTGAAGACCAGCCGCTCCGCCAGCGGAGCGATCCGCTCCCGGTCGAGGCGGTGGCGCAGCTCGATCAGCATCCGCGGGATGTCGATGCGGACCGGGCAGACCTCGTGGCAGGCTCCGCAGAGGGAGGAGGCGTGGGCCAGCTCCTTCACCGCCCGATCGCCTTTCAGCATGGCCGTCAGGAGGATGCCGATCGGCCCGGGATAGGTGTGGCCGTAGGCGTGGCCGCCGATCTGCCGGTAGACGGGGCAGACGTTCAGGCAGGCGCCGCACCTCAAGCAGTAGAGGGCTTCCCGGAGTTCTCCGGCGATCTGACGGGAGCGCCCGTTGTCCATGAGGATCAGGTGGAACTCCTCCGGGCCTTCCACCTCGCGGGCCTGGCGGGGGCCCCGCACGAGCGTCGTGTACACTGAAAGCTTCTGCCCCGTCGCGCTCCGCGCCAGGATGGCCAGGAAGACCATCAGATCCGTCATGGACGGGATGACCTTCTCGATCCCCATGACGGCCACGTGGATCCTCGGCAGCGAGGTCACCATGCGGCCGTTCCCCTCGTTGGTCACGAGCACGATCGTCCCGGTGTCCGCCACGGCGAAATTGGCGCCGGTGATCCCCATGTCGGCCTGGAGGAACTTCTGGCGCAGCTCCTTCCGGGCGACCGCCGTGAGCACCTCAGGATCGGCCGGGAGGCGCTGGCCCACCTCTCTGGAGAAGAGGTCCGCCACCTGCCCCTTGGTCTTGTGGATGGCCGGGGCGATGATGTGGGACGGCTTCTCATGGGCGAGCTGGATGATGTACTCGCCCAGGTCCGTCTCCACCGGGACCACGCCTGCCTGCTCCAGCGCGTCGTTCAGCTCGATCTCCTCGGTCGCCATGGACTTGGACTTGACCGCCATCTTCACGCGCCGGTCCCGGCAGAGCCTCAGGATGGTCTCCCGCGCTTCATCGCCGGTGGTCGCCCAGTGAACATGCCCGCCCAGCCGCTCGACGTTATCCGCCAGCCTCTCGAGGTAGTCGTCCAGGCGCTGGAGCGTCGCTTCCTTGATGGCGCGCGCCCGGTCGCGCAGTGCCTCGCCCTGGGGGAAGCCGGCGAAGGAGTCCTTCCGGAGGCCGATGAACTTGGTCGTGGCGATGGTCAGCGCTTCCTGCAGGAACGTGTCCCGGAGCGCCACGGCGGCGCGCTCGGCGAAGGGCTTGGTCGAGGCCTGGTTGCTCACGAGTCTAGGCCGCGCGAGTTCGACCGCCGGCTTTGCCGGCGGAAGCCTCGGGGGGAGGTGTCGGAAGGGGGGCGGAGCCCCCCTCCGAGTAGAGGAGCTGGGCGAGGTGGAGCGCCCTCACGGGCGACCCCTTGCGGGAGAGGCCCCCGCTCATCTGCATCAGGCACCCCGCGTCGCACGCCACCACGCACCCGGCGCCCGTCTTCTCGATGTTGGCGATCTTCTTCCCGAGGATGGACGTGGAGACCTCCGGGAGCCGCACGGAGAACGAGCCGCCGAAGCCGCAGCACTCATCGGCGCCCGGCAGCTCCACCAGTTCGACGCCCTCCAGGTTGCTCAGAAGGGTCCGCGACGACTGAGACTCTCCCAGCCCCCGGAGGAGGTGGCAGGAATCGTGGTAGGTCACCCGGCCCCTGAAAGCAGTCTTCACGTGGGTGACGCCGAGCACCTTGACCAGAAACTGCGAGAGCTCGTGGGTCCGATCGGCCAGGGCCTCGGCGTCCTTGCCGAGCGCGGGGTCGTCACGGAGGAGGCCGGGGTACTCCTTCTTGATCATCCACGCGCACGACCCGGAGGGCACCACGACGTGTTCGGAAGCGGAGAAGATCGGGACCACGTGGCGGGCCACCCGCGCCGCCTCGTCCTGATAGCCGGAATTGAACAGCGGGAGCCCGCAGCACGTTTGGCTCGGGGGAAAGTCCACCGTCACGCCGAGCCCGCGGAGCAGCGTCACCATGGCCACCCCGACCTCGGGATAGAAAAGGTCCACCAGGCAGGTGACCAAAAGGGAGGCGCGGATCGGATGGGTCATCGTCCTCGGCGTCTAATGTTTTGGCGGCGGGGCCACCAGCACCAGGATCAGCAGCGGATCGGGGCCCACGTTCTCCAGCCCGTGCTCCACCCCGGCCGGCGCGACGAGCGCCTCCCCTTCCTTCAGAGTTTCCTCCCTTCCCGCGAGTGAGAACCGGCCCGCGCCCTTCAGCACGTAGTATACCTTGTCCTGCGCGTCGTGGATGTGTGGTTTCTGGGCCTGGCCCGGGGCGACGCAGTAGAGGTCGAGCTGGAAGCGCTCGGTTCCCGTCAGCGCGATCTTCGCCAGCTTGTCGGGCTGCAACTTCACCTGGTCGAAGACCTTGATCTTCACCCGTCGCGCGCCCTCTCGGGGAGCGCCCGTCCCAGGAGCTCCACGGGGTGGAGCACCTCGACCGCGAGGCCCCGCTCGCGGCAGCCCCGGGCGATCTGGAGGAGACAACCGGGGTTTCCGGTGGCCAGGACGCCGGCGCCCGTGGCGGCGATGCGCTCCAGCTTGAGCGCGAGGAGCCGGTCGGCCATCTCCGGCTCGAGGAGGTTATACACGCCGGCGCTCCCGCAGCAGACGTCGCTGTCGGCCAGCTCGACGAGCTTCACCCCCGGGATCGCCGCGAGGAGCCGTCGCGGCTCCCGCCGCACCTTTTGGCCGTGAGCGAGGTGGCAGGGGTCGTGGTACGTCACGGTGAGGTCGAGGCGCTGGAGGGGGAGGTCGGCGTCCGCGAGCAATTCCGACACGTCCCTGACCTTTGAGGAGAAGACTTCCGCATCTCGGTTGTCCCCCAGCCAGTGGCCGTACTCGCGCATGGCCGAGCCGCATCCGGCCGCGTTGGTCACGACCCAATCGACGGCGCGTCCGAAATGGGTAAGGAGGCGTACGGCGAGAGTCCGCGCCTCGTCGATTTGGCCGGCGTGGAGGTGGAGGGCGCCACAGCACCCCTGGTCGCGCGGGATCAGCACGTCGTATCCGGCCCGCGTCAAAAGGCGAGCCGTCTCGGCGTTCACCCGGGGAAAGAGGAGGCGCTGGACGCACCCGAGCAGGAGGCCCACGGTGCCCCGCTTGCGCCCCCGGGCCGGCACGATCTCAGGCAGGGGGGCGGCGGCGCCCGGCGGAGACGGGGGGAGCAGCGCCTCCATGGCTCTGAGGCGGGCGAACGGGGCGAGGAGTCGACCGGCGCTCACCAGCCGCTGGAGTCCGGAGCGCTGGTAGAGGCGCGCCGCCCCCACGGCGAGGGCCAGGCGCCTCGGGTGGGGGAGGAGGCTCAGCAGCAGGGCCGACGTCAGCCGCTCGGAGAGCGGGCGCGCTCCTCGCCGCTCGATCTGGCCGCGCGTGGCCTCCAGGAGCCGGCCGAACGGCACGCCCGAGGGGCAGGCGGTCTCGCACGCCCGGCAGCCCAGGCAGAGGTCCAGGTGATGGATGAAGGTCGGAGTCAGAGCGAGGCGCCCTTCCGCGGCCGCGCGCATGAGGTAGACGCGGCCCCGTGGCGAGTCCATCTCCTCTCCCAGCAGCCGGTAGGTCGGGCACTGAGGCAGACAGATGCCGCAGTGGACGCAGGCGCGAAGCCCGTCCGTGTCGGGAGGGTCCATGAGGTCGAAGGCGCCGGGCATGCTAGATCCGCTCCACGAAGCGTCCGGGGTTCAAGACCCCCAGCGGGTCGAACTCGGCCTTCAGCCGTTTCATGATCCGAAGCGCCCCCGGCTCCACGGGCCCCCAGACGTCCAGCCGCTCCTTGACCGGGAGCGGCGCGCGCTCCACCACGACGCTCCCGCCGATGGGGGCGACGCGCTCCCTCAGGGGCGCGATGACCTTGGCTTCCCACTCGGCCCCGCGGAGGGCTCCCTTCAAGGCGACGTGGAGCGCGCCGTTCCCGGCCTCGCCGACGATTTCAGCGGGGAGCCCGAGGCTGGCCCCGAGCCGCTGGATCTCCCCGCACAGGGCCGCGACGTCCGACGGCAGCGCGCTGATCTTCAGCAGGACGGGGGCATCCGCCGGGAGCGCCGGCGGCCTGGACCAGAAGTCCGGCGCGGCCGTTGCCGCCTCGACGCCCTCGCGTCGCGCGAGGGCCGCCAGGCTTTCCCCTTGAGCCCTCACCGCATCGGGAACGCTCCCGAAGGAGACGACCACCGCTGCCTTCCCCCCGCCGCTCAGGATCTCGAGGCGGTTCGGCTGGAGGCAGGAATCGAGAATCGCCGCCAGGAGGCCGGCCGCGCTCTCGGCGGCGGGGAAGCTGACGACCCATGTGGCCTCCCCCTCCGGGAGAGGATGGAGCCGGAGCGTCGCCTCCACGAGGACGGCGAGCGTTCCCAGGGAGCCGACCATGAGCTTCGGGACGTCGTAGCCGGTGACCGACTTGACAACTCGCGCTCCGCCCCACGTCACCGTCCCATCGGCCTGGACGAAGCGGACGCCCAGGAGGAGGTCCCGGGGAGTCCCGTAGCGGAACCTGAGCGGACCGCTCCCGTTCGTCGCCAGCACGCCTCCCAGAGTCCGGGACGGCCCTCCGAGCGGGTCGAGGGGGAGGAACTGGCCATGCGCGCCGAGCCGCGCCTGGACTTGTCCCAGCGAGATCCCGCACTGCACCGTCGCGGTCAGATCGGCGGGCTCGTAATCCACGACCGCCGCCAGGCCCGAGAGGTCCAGGACGCCGTCCAGGCGCTGGGGCGGATTGCCGAGCCCGAGGGCGCTGCCGCTCCCGCGCGGCGCGACGGCGAGGCGCTCTTCGGTCGCGAGCCTGAGCAGGGGGCTCACGTCCTCCACGCGCGCGGGACGCGCGATCCAGGCCGGAACGCGCCCGTCCACAGCGCAGGCGGCCAGCCGGGCCGGATCGGTTACCAGGCGATCCGCGCCGGCGATGGCGGCCAGGGCTTCGGTCAGCGCCCGCGCCGAGACCGCCACGCTACACCCATGCGCCTTCGGGAAGCGCCATTTTCCCTCCGGGCCGGACCGCTTCCCCACAGGCATGGGACGGCAGCAACTTTCCCGGGTTCATGATGCCTTTGGGGTCGAACACGCGGCGGAGCCGAGCCATGAACTCCAGGTCCGACGCCGCATACTGGAGGGACAGGCTCTTCGGTTTGTCCAGCCCGACCCCGTGCTCGCCCGTCACGCTCCCTCCCAGCGCGAGACAGGCGCGTAGCACCTGTTCGTTGGCCTCGATGGCGCGCGCCACCTGGTCGGGCTGGCGGTCATCGAAGCAAATGAGCGGGTGCAGGTTGCCATCGCCGGCGTGGAAGACGTTGGCGATCAGGACCTGATGTTGCGCGGCTATGGCCTGGACCTCGCGCATGATCTGGGGAAGCTTCGAGCGGGGCACGACCGCGTCCTGGAGCACCCAGTTCGGCGCGAGCCGGCCGATGGCGCCGGCCGCCTCCTTCCGCCCCTTCCAGAGGAGCGCCCGCTCCGCCTCGTCGCGGGCGACCCGGATGTCGAGAGGGCGGTGCGCCCGGCAGAGCTCGGTCACGCGGAGGGCCTGGGCCTCGATCTCGGCGCGGGGCCCGTCCAGCTCGATCAGGAGCACCGCGCCGGCTCCCTTGGGATAGCCGGCGCCGATGCCGGCCTCGATGGCCCGGATGATCGTTTCGTCCAGGAGCTCCAGGGCGGCCGGAATGATGCCGGCGGCGATGATGCCCGAGACCGTTTCGGACGCGTCGTCGAGCGATGCGAAGGCCGCGAGGGCGGTCTTGACGGCTTCCGGCGCGTGCAGGAGGCGCACGGTCACCCCCGTCACGATCCCGAGGGTCCCCTCCGAGCCCACCGCGATCCCCGTCAGGTCGTACCCCGGCCGGTCCTGGACCTTCCCGCCGAGGCGGACGACCTCCCCGGCCCCGGTTACGACCTCGAGGCCCAGGACGTGGTTGACCGTAATCCCGTACTTGAGGCAGTGGGGGCCGCCGGCGTTGGTGGAGGCGTTGCCCCCGATGGAGGACACCATCTGGCTGGAGGGATCAGGCGCGAAGAAGAAGCCCTGGTCCTTCACGGCATTGGTGAGCCAGAGGTTGATGAGGCCCGGCTCGACGGTCGCGCAGCGGTTCGGAAGATCAACCTCCAGGATGCGATTCATCCGGGTCGTGGAGATCATGACGCCGCCGTGGGGCGCCATGGCCCCGCCGATGACCCCGGTGCCGGATCCCCTGGGAACCACGGGGACGCCCTCCCGGAGGCACAGGCGGACCAGCGCGGCCACCTGCTCGGTCGAGGTCGGGAGGCAGACGGCGTCGGGTGCGCCCTTGTAAAAGGTGTGCATGTCGCACTCGTAGGTGAGCCGCCCCTCGGGGGTCGCGACGACTCCCTCGGGCCCGACGATCTGCTCCAGTTCTCGCAGAAACTGCCGCGTCAGTGGCATCGGAAGCTCAAAAGAAAGTCGCCGACCCTTGGCGGGGCCGGCGCGCATGTTCGAGCGCGGGCTGTGCCCGCTCAACTCGTGGGGGAGTTACGTCAGCAGGGCAGGCTCACCGGGTTGACTAGCCGATTTTCCAGGTGTCGCCGGAGACCAGGAGCTTGGCGACGTCCCCCGGCCCCCGCTCGGAGATCGCCCTCCGCTCCTGCTCCATGAGGACCTCCTCGTACACGGGCGCCTCCACGTCCATCAGGACGCCGACGGGGATCGGGAAGTCGGGGTTCGAGAGCTGGGCCAGGACGTGGGCCTTCCACTGGTCGGCCTCGTCGTGGACCCAGAGCGCACTCTCCGGAACCTCCTTCGCCCTGACGACCCGGGGTGTGGCGCCCTCCAGCACGAGCCCCCGGCGGTCGTCAACCGGGCCGAACAGGAGCGGCTTGCCCTGTTCGAGCCGCAGCTCGTGCATGCTCTTGGACTCCCGATCGTAGAGGACGTTCCAGGCGAGGTCGTTGTAGACGTTGCAGTTCTGGAGGATCTCGACGAAGCCGGCGCCGTGATGCTGCGCCGCCCGGCGGACGGTCTCCTCCATGTGCGCCACGTTGCGGTCCACCGTCCGGGCCACGAAGGTCGCCCCCGCCCCCAGAGCGAACGCGCAGGGGCTGACCGGGCGGTCGGCGGACCCCGTCGGGCTGGACTTGGTCACCTTCCCCAGCTCGCTCGTCGGCGAGTACTGCCCCTTGGTGAGGCCGTAGATCCGGTTGTTGAAGAGCAGGATTGTGACCTTCACGTTCCGCCGCAGCACGTGGAGAAGATGGTTGCCGCCGATCGAGAGGCCGTCGCCGTCGCCGGTGACCACGAACACTGTGAGGTCCGGCCGGGCCAGGCGTAGGCCAGTGGCGATGGCCGGCGCCCGCCCGTGGATCGTGTGGAACCCGTAAGTGTTCATGTAGTAGGGAAAGCGGCTGGAGCAGCCGATCCCCGAGATGAACACGATGTTCTCCCGCGGGATGCCGAGGTCCGGCATCATCTTCTGGACCGCGCTCAGGATCGCGTAGTCCCCGCAGCCGGGGCACCAGCGGACGTCCTGGTCGGATTCGAAATCCTTCTTGGTGTATTTCCTCGGGGCCTCGGTGATGCCCGTGGGCTCGCTCATCGCTTCTCCTTCAGGAGGTGCTCGATCGTCTCCCGGACTTCCTGGGTCGAAAGCGGGAGGCCGCGCACCCGGTTGAACCCCACGGCGTCCACCAGGTATTCCGCGCGCAGGATGCGAACGAGCTGACCGCTGTTAATTTCCGGGACGAGAATCCGTTCGTATTGCCTCAGGATCTGACCGAGGTCGGGAGGGAGCGGGTTCAGATGGCGGAGGTGGACGCTCGCGACGGCCTTCCCCTCCTGCTGCACTTCCTCGACGGCCGCCGTGATCGTGCCGTAGGTGCTCCCCCACCCCACCACGAGCAGGTCGCCCGCCGCCGGGCCGTTAACGGTCGTTGGAGGGATTTCCTGCGCGACGCGGCGCACCTTCTCAGCGCGCAGCCGGACCATCAAGTCGTGGTTGTCCGGGTCGTAGGAGACGGTGCCGGTGATGTTCTCCTTCTCCAGACCGCCGATCCGGTGCTCGAGGTCCGGCGTGCCCGGCCGCACCCAGGGACGGGCCAGCGTGGCCTCGTCCCTCACGTAGGGGGCGAACCCCTCCGGATTCGTGCGGAACTTCACTTCGATGTCAGGCAGCGTCTTGGGGTCGGGGATCAGCCAGGGCTCGGCGCCGCTGGCGAGATAGCCGTCGCTCAGGACGATCACGGGGATCATGTACTTCAACGCGATCCGGATCGCCTCGTAGGCGATGAAGAAGCAGTCGCCGGGTGTCATCGGCGCGAGGACCACGACGGGCGATTCGCTGTTGCGCCCGTAGAGCGCCATCAGGAGGTCGGCCTGCTCCGTCTTCGTCGGCAGCCCCGTGCTGGGACCGGCCCGCTGGATGTCGAAGACGACGATGGGCAGCTCGGCCATGACGGCGAGGTTGATCCCCTCCGCCTTCAGCGCGATCCCCGGGCCGCTGGAGGCGCACACGCCGATGGCCCCGCCGAAGGCGGCGCCGATGATTGTCCCCACCGCCGCGATCTCGTCCTCCGCCTGGATCGTCCGCACGCCGAACCGCTTGTGGAGCGCGATCTCGTGGAGGATGTCGCTGGCCGGCGTGATGGGATAGGCGCCGTAGACCAAGGTGAGGTCGGTCCGCTCGGCGGCGGCCAGGAGGCCCCACGCGAGGGCGCGGTTCCCCGTGATGCTCCGGTAGAGCCCCGGCGGCATCTCGGCGGGCTCGATGCCGTAGCACTCGGAGAAGATCTCCGCCGTCTCGCCGTAGTGGTAGCCGGCCTTGAGGGCCCGCGTGTTCGCCTCCACGAACGCCGGGTTCTTGGCGAACCGCCTGGCGATCCAGGCCACGGTAGGCTCAATGGGGCGCGTGTAGATCCACGACACCAGCCCGAGGGCGAAGAAGTTCTTGCACCGCTCCTTTTCCTTCACGTTGAGCGCCAGGCCCTGGAGGGCATCCATGGTGAGGCGCGTGATCTCCACCTTGTGGAGTCGGTAGCGGTCTTCCAGCGTCGAATCCTCGAGGGGGTTGGTGGTGTAGCCAGCGCGGTCGAGGTTCTTCTTCTCGAAGGTGGCGGTGTTCACGATCAGCAGGCCGCCGTCCTTGAGGTCGCGGAGGTGCACCTTGAGCGCCGCCGGGTTCATCGCCACCAGGCAGTCCAGCCGGTCGCCCGGCGTGTACACCCGCCGGCTGCCGAACTGCAACTGATAGCTCGAAACTCCGAAGAGCGTCCCGGCGGGAGCGCGGATCTCCGCCGGGAAGTTGGGCAGCGTGACCAGGTCGGCCCCCGCCCAGGCGGCCTCGGTGGCGAACTGCTCGCCGGTCACCTGCATGCCGTCGCCGGAGTCCCCGGCGAACCGCACGACGGCACGATCGAGCTGGCGGCGCGGTTTTCCGACTGTCGCTGGCGACGCGACGGCGTCACTCATCGGCTCCATCTCCCTCGCGATCTACCCGGCATCCACCTGGAGCGGGCGCTTGATCTCGTCTCTCGGGCGCAGGTTGAGCACGGCCTCCGGAAAGATTTCCGCCAACCACTTGACCACGTCGGTGACCGTCACGATGCCGATCGGGCGCCGCTCGGCGTCCACGAGGGGGACGGTCCGGTATCCGGCGTTATTCATCCGGTTCAGCGCGTAGCAGATCCTATCTTGGGGATGGAGCGCCTCGGGGTCGCGGGTCATGACCTCGGCGAGCGTCGTCCCCTGGACGTTACGCCCCTGGCCGACGACGCGCGTCAACACGTCCCGCTCGGTGAAGATGCCGATGAGACGCCCCTCAGCGTCCACGATCACGACTGCCGCGCGGCGGTTGGCCAACATCTTCGTGATGGCCTCGTGGACGGTGGCCGTCGCGAGCAGTCGGATGGGCTCGCTGGGGGTCAGGAGATTGACGGCGTCGTTTAGGAGCGCTCCCTGAAGCTTTTGAAACTCGTTCTCGATAGATTCCGAGTACTCGTCCTCGAACTCGCTCATGTCCTTCACCGCCCCTCAACGCCAGCGCGCGCAGACCGCCCCGTGCTGGCAGCACCGCGGATTGATTGGATCAGCCCTCTACCTGGCTTGCCCTGAAAGCCGGCGGACCAACCCTATGTTAGCGAAGTGACAGGACAATAGCAAGGTAAACCGCGCCGCTTGTGCGGCTGGGGTACAACCACCCGCCGGAGTGCTGGCGCTACAGCTCGAGGAGCTCCAGCTTGGAAGCCCGCGTGAGATTGCGGCAGCCGCCGGCCTCGACGACCACGAGGTCCTCGATCCTGACGGCTCCCCACCGGGAGTAGTAAAGCCCGGGCTCCACGGTGACGACCTGACCGGCCTTGAGGACGGGTCCCACCCTGCTGATGCGCGGCGGCTCGTGAATGTCCAGGCCCACGCCGTGGCCGGTGCCGTGGAAGAAGCCCTGCATCCGGCCGTCTACGGGCCCCGTCTCGAACCCGCGGGCCTTGAGGACGCGGGCCACCTCCTCGTGGATCGCTTGGCCGGACCCGCCGTCCCGGACGAGCTCGATGCCCCGGAGCTGGGCCGCCAGGACGGCGTCGTACATGCGCCGGAGCCGGTCGGAGGCCTTTCCCTTCACGACGGTTCGCGTCATGTCAGCGAAGTAGCACGTGCGGCTCGAGCGCGGGAAGATGTCGAAGACGATGGACTCGTGCGGGCGGATGGGGCCGGCGCCCTGATTGTGAGGGTCCACCCCGTCCAGCCCGCAGGCCACGATGGTGTGCTGGGCGACGCAGTCGTTCTCCATCAGCGACACGTTGATGACTTTTTTCAAATCTTCCACCGAGAGCGGCTTGCCCCGCCAGAGGACCTGATCCCCCTTGATCCGGCTCTCCCGCAGGAGGGCGAGGGCGGCGTCCAGGGCCGCTTCGGTGTGGCGCTGGGTTTCCTCGATGGCCGCGATCTCCTCCTCGGACTTGATGAGGCGCTCGGGGAAGAAGGGATCGGGCCGCGTCGCCACGCGAATGCCCTTCTCCCGCAGGCGATCCCCGTACTCCAGCGGGAAAGTGGACGGGACCGTGACTGCCTGGACCCCGTTGGCCTCCAGGAGCAGGCCCACCGTGTCGATCAGGTGGGGGGACGGCCAGCGTTGGCGGGCCTTCCCCTCGTACTCCGACAGCGACAGCACCTCGTCCACCCGGGCCTGGGCCCGCGCCCGGTCGATCTCGAGGTCGCTCATGAGCAGGATCGTGCGCGCTCCCACCTGGAGGAAGACGAAGGGGTCGGGCGCGAGGAAGCGCGTCGCGTAGTAAAGGTTCGAGTCCAGCTCGCTGGTCGCGATCAGGAGGAGCGCCGCGTCTTCGGTCATAGTTTGGCGCCCCGGCGGCACTCGTAGAGGATCACCGGGTTGGATTCCTGGCTGAGCTCCTCGAGGTTCGCGATGCGCAGCTCCCCCCGCTGGAAGAGATACTCGACGTGGGCCCCCGCTTCCTCCAGCGCCAGGATGCGCGTGTAGCCGCTCTTGGGGCCGAAGAGTCGCTTGGAGATCTCCACCAGGTGGGCGGGCTCCCGGCAGATGTCCAGCACCTGGTTCAGGCGGCGCGTATGGTGGGCGACGATGGCGTCGATGCGGGCGCCGAGGTCGGGGATCGCCTCCTCGTGCCCCGGGAGGGCCAGCGCCACCCCCTCCACGCGACGGATCTTCTCGAGGGACTGGAGGTAGTGCTCGAGCCCGCAGAAAGGGGTGATGGAAGCCGGGGACTGGTGCGGGGTGATCCGGGAGAGGACGTGGTCGGCCGTGAAGAGCACCTCGTCCACCTGCAGGCAGATCTGCCCGGGGCAGTGGCCCGGGACGTGGTGGACGACGTAGCCGTTGATGATCCGGTCGCCGTCGCGCAGGACGCGGTCGAGCTCCACGGACTTGAAGAAGTGCTTCGAGAACCGGTACATCTCCTCCAGCTCCCGCCGGGCCTCGGGCTTGAGCCCCGAGCGCTCCATGAAGACCCGGAGGTCCTTGGAGGCCAGGACGATGCGCTCCTCGAAGTTATTGAGCACGCCGGCGTCCAGCTCGTGGATGAACACCTCCGCATCCGTCTCGCGGGTGAAGTAGGCCACGAACCCGAAGTGATCGATGTGTGAGTGGCTGATCACGACGTGCTGCACTGACGCGAGCTCGACGCTCTCACCGAAGCGCTCCCGCACTTCCGCGAACCCCCGTGCGAGGTCCTCGGCCGACTGCGGCAGACCGGAGCCCACGTCGAAGAGCGTGGAGCGATCGCCGTCGAGAATCAGGTAGATGTTGTTGACGTGCTGGGGGAACGTTTCGACGGGAAGCTGGTAGATCCGGATCCCGGAACGGCTCAGGTAGCGACGGACGCCCGCCTCGATGGTCACGCGGGTAGGATAGCACGCTCTTCACCTGGGCTGGGCACCGGGCCTGTCGGCACGCCCAGCCCCGCCGGCTTCTCGCCCTTCCCCGGTTCCGGTACTCGATCTCAGCCCACGTCCTCGCGAGGGATAATCGCCCTCGCCCGCTCTCCGGAGGGACTCGATGAAGCGCGTGACGGTGGGCGAGAGGTGCTTCTGCTTGCGGTAGATGATCCCGACGGGCCGCACCAGGTCCGGGATGCCCAGCGGGACGGCGGCGAGGCTGCCGATCTCCGTTTCCTTCAGCACGGTGGGCCGGGGCAGGATGCTGACCCCGGCGTCGATGGCGATGGCCTGCTTGATCGTCTCAATGTTGTCGAACTCCATCACCACGTTCACCTTAACGTTCCGCTGCTTCAGGCTCCGGTCGATGGCCTTGCGGATGCCCAGGTCGGGGTCGAAGGCCACGAACTTCTCCCCGTTCAGGTCCTGGGGGAGCACCAGGCGGCGCTTGGCGAAGCGATGGGCCGGGTGGCAGACCAGCATCATCTTCTCTGACCGCCAGGGGATGACGGCCAGGCCGCGCAGCGCTGGCGGGTAGGACATGATCCCGATGTCCGCCTCGTCGTTGATGACCGCCTCGACGACCTTGTGGGGGTGGAGGCATTCCAGCTGGACCTTGGCGTGGGGGTGGGCGGACATGAAGGGCTGCATGTGGCGGCTGACGTCGTGGAGCCCCACAGAGTAGATGGCCGCCACGCGGACCGTCCCGTCCAATCGGGTCCCGGACGAGGCGATCCGGGCCCGGGCCTGCGCGTACCGGTGGAGGAGCTCCCGGCAGGCGTCGTAGAAGTGCCGCCCCTGAGGCGTCACCGTGAAGGGCCGCTTGCTTCGGTCCAGCAGGCGAACGTCTAGGTCGGCCTCGAGCTGCTGAATCGCCTGGCTGGCTGCCGACTGGGAGACCTCGTGGGCCGCGGCTCCGCGCGAGAAGCTCCTGAGCCGCACGACGTCGCAATAGAGCTGGAGGGTTTC
>JACPCF010000003.1 GCA_016179965.1 Candidatus Rokuibacteriota bacterium
CGGCTCGAAGGATGAGCTAGCGCCATGAAAACGAAAGCGGTTGCGCGATTCGTGAGGGTGCCTCCCGCGAAGGCGCGCCTGGTGCTGAATCAGGTGCGGGGGAAGCGGGTGTCGGAGGCGCTCCAGATCCTCCCCTTCATCCCGCGGGCGGCGGCGCGGCTGGTGGAGAAGGTGCTGCGGTCGGCCATCGCCAACGCCGAGCACAACCATCAGGTGCGGACCCTGGACGATCTCCGGATCGTGCAGGCGGTCGCCGACGGCGGCCCCTCGATGAAGCGGGTGCAGCCCCGCGCGATGGGGCGAGCCTTCTTCATCCGCCACCGCACCAGCCACCTCACCATCGTCCTGAGCGACGAGGCTGCCCCGCGGCCGGCGGGCGGGGCGGCGCGCGCCGCCAAGACGCCGGGGGCGGCCGGCGCGGCCGCGCGCCCGGGACGGAAAGGGTAACCATGGGACAGAAGACGCATCCGGTCGGGTTCCGGCTGGGGGCCACGCGCACGTGGAGCTCGCGCTGGTTCGCGACCAAAGGGTACGCCGCGCTCCTGCACGAGGACGTGAAGATCCGCCGCTACATCAAGCAGGCGCTTTACCACGCGGGGATCTCGCGGATCGACATCGAGCGGTCGGCCAACCGCGCGCGGATCACGATCCACACGGCCCGGCCCGGCATCATCATCGGGCGCAAGGGGTCGGAGGTGGAGAAGCTCAAGAACGAACTCCAGGCCAAGACCGGCAAAGAGATCTACCTCAACATCGAGGAAGTGATCCACCCCGAGCTGGACGCCCAGCTGGTGGCGGAGAACGTGGCCCTGCAGCTCCAGAAGCGGGTCGCGTTCCGCCGGGCGATGAAGAAAGCCGTGACGTCCGCCCTGAGGCTCGGCGCGGACGGGATCAGGATCGCGTGTGCCGGGCGCCTGGGAGGCACGGAAATCGCCCGGCGGGAATGGTACCGGAATGGGCGGGTGCCGCTCCACACGATCCGGGCCGACATCGACTACGGCCTCGCCGAGGCCCACACGACCTACGGCGCCATCGGCGTCAAGGTGTGGATCTTCAAGGGCGAGGTGCTGCCCGCCCAGCCCACGACCGAGGGCTAAAGCATGTTGATGCCGAAGCGGGTCAAGTACCGGAAGGCCCAGCGCGGCCGGATGAAGGGCCTGGCCGTCCGGGGCTCGACCCTGGCCTTCGGGGACTACGGCCTGAAGGCGCTGGAGCCGGGCTGGGTCACCAACCGGCAGATCGAGGCCGCCCGCGTTGCCCTGGCGCGCTCGCTCAGGCGCGGCGGCAAGATCTGGGTCCGGATCTTTCCGGATAAGCCCGTGACGAAGAAGCCGGCCGAAACACGGATGGGCAAGGGCAAGGGGAACCCGGAGGCCTGGGTGGCGGTGGTCAAGCCGGGCCGGATCCTCTACGAAATGGAAGGGGTCACGGAGGCGGCCGCCCGCGAAGCCCTGCGGCTCGCCGGGCAGAAGCTGGGCATCGCCACCAGGTTCGTGAGCCGGGCGCGGGTCTGAGCCATGAAGCCGTCTAAGTGGCGCGATCTTTCGGACGAGGAGCTCCGGCAGCGGGTCAAGGAGCTGACCGAGGAGCTCTTTAATTTGAGATTCCAGCTCTCCATGGGCGTGGCGAAGAACCCCGCCCGGGTGGTCGGGGCCAAGCGCGACCTCGCCCGCGCCAAGACGACTCTGCGCGAGCGGCAGCTCGGCCTCACGCGCACCGCATGACGGGGGAGGTTTCGGTGGGGGGACGGAAGACCCGGGAAGGCATCGTCGTGAGCGACAAGATGCAGAAGACGCGGGTCGTGCGCATCGAGCGCGTGTACCGCCACCCGCGGTACCAGCGCGTCATCACCCGCTCGAAGAAGCTCAAGGCGCACGACGAGGCCAACGCGAGCCGCGTGGGGGACCGGGTGGTGATCGAAGAGACCCGACCGCTGTCCAGGGACAAGCGCTGGCGCATTCGGGAAATCTTGAGATGATTCAGCCGAGGACGATGCTCGAGGTGGCCGATAACTCGGGGGCCAAGAAGGTGCAGTGCATCCGGGTGATGGGCGGCTCTCACAAGAAGTACGCCAGCCTCGGGGACACGATCATCGTCGCGGTCAAGGAGGCGGCGCCGGACGGTGCGGTCAAGAAGGGGGAGGTGGCCCGCGCCGTGGTCGTGCGCACGGTGAAAGAGGTGCGACGGGCCGACGGGTCCTACATCCGGTTCGATCGGAACTCGGCGGTGCTGCTGAACCCTCAGAACAACCCGGTCGGGACGCGCATTTTCGGGCCCGTGGCGCGGGAGCTCAGGGACAAGCAGTTCACCAAGATCATCTCCCTGGCTCCGGAGGTCATCTGACCATGGCGACCCTCGGCGCTCACGTGAAGAAGGGCGACACGGTGATGGTGATCACCGGCAAGGAGCGCGGCAAGCGCGGCAAGGTGCTGATCGTGCTCCCCGCCAAGCGGCGGGTGATCGTCGAAAAGGTCAACATGATCAAACGCCACCAGCGCCCGACCCAGAGGCTGCGCCAGGGGGGGATCATCGAGCGCGAGGGGACGCTGAACCTCTCGAACGTCATGGTGGTCTGCGGGAAGTGCGACCGGCCGACCCGGACGGGGATCCAGATGCTGGCCGAGGGTAAGAAGGCCCGCGTCTGCAGGCGGTGCGGCGAGATCATCGACCGGACCTGAGAGCGAACATGGCGAAAGCGGAGAAGGCTCAAGTCGCGAAGGCCCCCCCGAAAGGGGGCGCGAGGGACAAGGCGGCTCCCAAGGAGGCGCCGGCGCCCCCGTCGCGCCCCAAGGCGGCCGGCAAGGTCCCGCCGCGCCTCTTCGAGCGCTTCAAGAAGGCCGTGATCCCCGCGCTCATGAAGGAGCGGGGCTACACCAACCCGTTCCAGGTCCCGCGGGTCGAGAAGATCGTGATCAACATGGGGGTGGGCGAGGGGAAGGACAACGCCAAGGTGCTGGACTTCGCCACCACCGACCTCATCGCGATCACCGGGCAGCGGCCGGTGATCACCCGGGCCAAGAAGTCGATCGCGAACTTCAAGCTGCGGGCGGGCGTCCCCATCGGGGCCAAGGTGACGCTGCGGGGCGCCCGGATGTACGAGTTCCTCGACCGGCTGGTCAACGTGGCGCTCCCTCGGGTGCGCGACTTCCGCGGCGTGTCGCCCAAGGCCTTCGACGGCCGGGGCAACTTCGCGCTGGGTCTGAAGGAGCAGATGATCTTCCCCGAGATCGTGTACGACAAGGTGGACAAGATGCGTGGCATGGACGTGATCATCGTGACCAGCGCCCGGACGGATGAGGAGGCGAAAGCGCTCCTCGCCCAGCTGGGCATGCCGTTCAGGGAGTAGGCGATGGCGAAGACGGCGCTTATGAACAAGGCCCTCCGCCCGCCCAAGTTCAAGGCGCGGGGGTACCGCCGCTGCAAGCTCTGCGGCCGGCCGCGCGGCTACCTCCGGAAGTTCGAAATGTGCCGGATCTGCTTCCGGGAGCTCGCCCTCAAGGGCGAGGTGCCGGGCGTGATCAAGGCGTCGTGGTAGGAGCGGACGAGGCATGCTGACCGATCCCATCGCCGACCTGCTGACCCGCATCCGCAACGCGAGCCGGGCGGAACACGAGAAGGTGGACATCCCGGCGTCGAAGCTGAAGGTGAAGATCGCCGGGATCCTGAAGGGGGAGGGGTTCATCCGAAACTTCCGCGTGATCGAGGACCGCAAGCAGGGCACCCTGCGTGTCTATCTCAAGTACGGCCCGGGGAACGAGAAGATGATTTCGGGAATGGTCCGGGTCTCCACGCCGGGCCGCCGGGTGTACGTCACCGCGGACAAGATCCCCTCCATCCTCGGCGGCATGGGGCTCACGATCCTCTCCACGCCCAAGGGCGTGCTGACCGATCGCGAGAGCCGCAAGCTGAAGGTGGGCGGCGAGGTGCTCGCCCAGGTCTGGTAGGGGACGACCATGTCACGGATAGGACGGAAGCCGATCCTGCTGCCCCAGGGCGTGCGCGTCGCCGTGGAGGGGCAGGACGTCAGGGTCGAGGGCCCGAAGGGGAAGCTCAGCCACGCGGTCCCGAGCGTACTCACGGTGGAGGTCAAGGACGGCCAGCTCCAGGTCGGGCGGACTGCGGACCATCGGAGCGCGCGGGCGCTCCACGGCCTCACCCGCTCCCTCCTGGCCAACATAGTCCACGGCGTGAGCCAGGGCTTCGAGCGCAAGCTGGAGATCGTCGGCATCGGGTACCGGGCCCAGCTCCAGGGCAAGAGCCTTCAGCTCGCCCTGGGCTACTCCCACCCGGTGGTGTTCCCCCTCCCCGAGGGGATCCAGGCCGAGGTGGACCGCCAGGTGCTCATCACCCTGAAGGGCGCCGACAAGGGGCTGCTGGGGCAAACCGCCGCGCGGCTCCGGTCGCTCAGGAAGCCGGATCCGTACAAGGGCAAGGGCGTGAAGTACGTCGAAGAGGTCATCCGGCGCAAGGTCGGGAAGAAGGCCGGCGCCGCCACGACCACGACGAAGTAGAGGCGACGCGTGCTGACGAGCGTGAAGGTCGAGGGACGGAAGATCCGGCATCTCCGGGTCCGGCAGCGGGTTCGGGGAACGGCCGCGCGCCCCCGCCTCTCCGTGTTCAGGAGCCTGAAGCACATCTTCGCCCAGCTCATCGACGACGAGACGGGCCGGACGCTGGTCGCGGTGGGCAGCCGGTCTGCCGAGTTCCAGGCCAAGCTCAAGGCCGGCGGGAACGTGGCCGCGGCCAAGCTGGTCGGCGAGCTCGTGGCCCAGAAGGCCAAGGCGCGGAGCATCGAGCGGGTGGTCTTCGACCGCGGCGGATATCAATTCCATGGCCGGGTCAAGGCTCTGGCCGAGGCGGCGCGGGCCGGCGGCCTCCAATTTTAGGCTTCAATTCTAGGGACGAGGTGATCAGTGGCTGAAGCAAAAATCGATTCAAGCGCGCTCGAGCTGACGGACCGGGTGGTCTCCATCAACCGCGTCGCCAAGGTGGTGAAGGGCGGCCGCCGCTTCTCGTTCACCGCGCTCGTGGTGGTCGGGGACGGGAGGGGTCACGTCGGCGTGGGACTCGGCAAGGCCCACGAGGTGCCCGAGGCCATCCGCAAGGCCGTGGAGCACGCCAAGAAGGACCTGATCTACGTGCCCCTGAAGGACACGACGATCCCGTTCGAGATCACCGGACATTTCGGGGCGGGCAGGGTCTTCCTGAAGCCGGCCGTGCCCGGCACCGGCGTCATCGCCGGCGGCGCGGTTCGTCCCGTGCTGGAGGCGGCGGGCGTGCAGGACATTCTGACCAAGACGCTCGGTTCCAACAATCCCCACAACGTCCTGAAGGCCACGCTGGACGCGCTCAGGCGGATCAAGCGGCTCCAGGACACGTATGCGGCGCGGAAGCGGACCGAGGAAGCGACGGAGGCTGAACTTGTCCGTCAAGAAGCTTAAGGTCACGCTGGTCCGGAGCCTGATCGGCCTCTCCCCGAAGCAGGAGGCGACGGTGCGGGCGCTGGGCCTTCGACGGATTCGGCAGACGGCCGTCCACGCCGACACTCCCGGGGTTCGCGGGATGATCGCGCGCGTCGTCCACTGCGTTCAGGTGAAGGAACACGATGAGGCTTGATCAGCTCCACCCAGCTCCGGGAGCGAAGAAGGGCCCCAAGCGCGTCGGGCGCGGCCCCGGCTCCGGTCACGGCAAGACCGCCGGCAAGGGTCATAAGGGCCAGAAGGCGCGCGCGGGCGGCGGCAAGGGCGCCGGCTTCGAGGGCGGGCAGATGCCCCTCTTCCGGCGCGTGCCCAAGCGGGGGTTCACCCCGCGGGAGCGCCGGGCCTACGCCGTCGTGAACCTGAGCGCGCTGGAGCCGTTCCCCGCCGGGAGCGTCGTGGATCCGGATCGGCTCGTGGAGGCCGGGCTCATCAAGAAGTCCGAGCGCGGTGCCGTGAAGCTCCTCGGCGACGGGGAGCTCGCCCGCGTCCTGACGGTGAAGGTCCACGCCGTCAGCGCCTCAGCGAAACAGAAGGTCGAGGCCGCCGGGGGGGTCGTCGAGGTGCTGCCGGCATGATCGAAGGGCTCCAGAGCTTCCAGAACGTCTTCAAGATCCCCGAGCTCAAGCGGCGCCTCCTGATCACCTGCGGGCTCCTGGCCGCCTACCGGATCGGGGCCCACGTGCCCACGCCCGGCATCGACGGCCATGCGCTCTCGCTCTTCTTCGACCAGGTCCAGGGCACGCTCCTCGGGATGGTGGATCTCTTCTCCGGGGGCAACCTCCGCCGGCTGACGGTCTTCGCCCTCGGGATCATGCCCTACATCTCGGCGTCCATCATCCTCCAGCTCCTGACGGTGGTCATCCCGGCGCTGGAGCGGCTGGCGAAAGAGGGCGAGGCCGGGCGGAAGAAGATCACCCAGTACACGCGCTACGGCACCATCCTCCTCTCCGCCGTCCAGGCCATGGGGATCGCCGTGGGGCTCGAGGGGATGCGGGCGCCCGACGGGGTCGCGATCGTGCCCTTCTCCGGCTGGGGCTTCCGCCTCCTGACCATGCTCACCCTCACCACCGGCACCGCGCTCATCATGTGGCTCGGGGAGCAGATCTCGGAGAAGGGGATCGGCAACGGCATTTCGCTGATCATCATGGCGGGCATCGTGGTGCGCCTGCCCTCGGCGGTGGTGGCGTCGTACACCCTGATCTCGACGGGCGAGCTGAAGCTCTTCGTCTTCGGCGCCCTCGTGGTGATGATGGTGGGGGTGACCGCGGCCGTGGTGATCATGCAGGAGGGACAGCGCAAGATCCCGGTCCAGTACGCCAAGCGCGTCGTCGGGCGCCGGATCTACGGGGGGCAGTCCACCCACATCCCGCTCCGGGTCAACACGGCGGGCGTCATCCCGGTGATCTTCGCCTCCTCGATCATCCTCTTTCCCGCGACCCTGACGCGCTTCATCCCGCATCCCTGGATGCAGGCGATCTCGGACGCGCTCTCGCCGGGGCGCTTCACCTACACGATGCTGTACGCCGGGTTCATCATCTTCTTCACGTACTTCTACACCGCCATCGTCTTCAACCCGGTCGACCTGGCGGACAACATGAAGAAGTACGGGGGGTTCATCCCGGGCGTGCGCCCCGGGAAGAAGACGGCCGAGTACATCGATCACACGCTGACGCGGATCACCCTCCCGGGGGCGGTGTTCCTGGCCCTGATCTCGATCCTCCCGGATCTGCTCATCCTGTGGTTCAACGTGCCCTTCTACTTCGGCGGCACGAGCCTCCTCATCGTCGTGGGCGTGGCGCTGGACACGGTCCGGCAGATGGAGTCGCACCTCCTGATGCGCCACTACGAAGGGTTCCTGCGGAAGAAGGCGCGGGTCCAGGCCTAGCCATGCGACTCATTTTTCTCGGGCCGCCGGGAGCGGGCAAGGGGACCCAGGCGCGGACCCTGGCGGAAGCGGAGGGGATCCCCCAGATCGCGACGGGCGACATGCTGAGGGACGCGGCCGCCAGAGGGACCCGGCTGGGGCTGGAGGCCAAGTCCTACATGGATCGGGGAGCGCTGGTCCCTGACGAGGTCGTGGTCGGATTGGTGGCCGAGCGGCTCGAAGCGCCCGACGCGACGAAGGGCTTCGTCCTGGACGGGTTTCCGCGAACGCTGGCCCAGGCCGAGGCCCTGGAGCGGATGCTCAAGGACAGGGACCTGGCCGTGGAGCGCGTGATCTACTTTGAGGTTTCGGAGAGGGAGCTGCTGCGGCGGCTGACGGGGCGGCGGGTGTGCCGCCAGTGCCAGTCCGCGTACCAGCTGGTGTCCGCGCCGCCCAAGCGCGAGGGGCGGTGCGACCGGTGCGGGGGGGAGCTCTACCAGCGCGAGGACGACAGCGAGGCCGCGGTGCGGCGGCGGCTCGAGGTGTACGCCGCGCAGACGAAGCCGCTCCTCGAGTACTACCGGGGCCGCGGGGTGCTGACCACGGTCGTGGGCGAGGGCGCTCCCGCGGCGATCGGCAGCGCGATCCGTCGGGCGATATGATCATCCTGAAGTCTCCCCGCGAGATCGCTCTCATGCGGGCCGGCGGCCGCATCCTGGCGGAGGTCATGGAGCGCCTCCGGAGCTTCGTGAAGCCCGGCATCTCCACCGCGGAGATCGACCGGGAGGTGGAGGCGTTCCTCGAGGAGAAGGGCGCCAAGCCGGCCTTCAAGGGGTACCGGGGATTCCCGGCCACGGTCTGCACCTCGATCAACGAGGAGGTCGTCCACGGGATCCCGTCGCCCACCCGCCGGCTCAAGGAGGGGGACATCATCGGGCTGGACCTGGGCTGCGTCGTGGACGGCTACTACGCCGACTGCGCGTTCACCTTGGCCCTCGGGGAGGTGCCCCCGCGGGTCCAGGAGCTACTCGACGTCACGCGGGAGAGCCTTGAGCGGGCGGTGGATCAGTGCCGCCCCGGCCGGCGGCTCGGCGACATCTCGCACGCCGTCCAAGAGCACGCGGAGCGGCACGGCTTCTCGCTCGTGCGGGCCTTCGTGGGGCACGGCATCGGCCGTGAGCTGCACGAGGACCCCCAGATCCCCAACTTCGGCGAGGCCGGCCGGGGGCCCGTGCTGAAGGCGGGGATGGTGCTCGCGATCGAGCCGATGGTGACGATGGGAGGCTGGGAGGTCCGCATCCTGCCGGACCGGTGGACGGCGGTGACCGAGGACGGGAGCCTGGCCGCCCACTTCGAGCACACGGTGGCGATCACCGAGAACGGGCCGGACATCCTGACGCGATGACGAAAGAAGACGCGATCGAAGTCGAGGGAACCGTGGTCGAGCCGCTGCCCAACGCCATGTTCCGGGTGGAACTGGACAACGGACATAAGGTGCTGGCCCATGTGTCGGGCAAGATGCGGATGAACTTCATTCGGATCCTTCCGGGCGACCGGGTCAAGGTGGAGCTGAGCCCGTACGACCTGACCCGCGGCCGGATTACCTATCGGTTCAAATAGATATGAAAGTGAAACCGTCGGTGAAGACGCGCTGCGAGAAGTGCAAGATCATCAAGCGCCGGGGCGTGGTGCGGGTCATCTGCACCAACCCCCGCCACAAGCAGCGCCAGGGGTAAAGGAGGAAGACGATGGCGAGAGTTGCCGGAGTGGACCTGCCCGCCGACAAGCGGGGGGAGGTCGCGCTCACGTACGTCTACGGGATCGGGCGCCGCTCGTCGCGGCGGATTATGGCTCAGGCCGGCGTAGACCTTAACAAGCGCGTGAAAGCCTGGACCGCCGAAGAGACGGCCCGGGTCCGCGAGATCATCGAGCGGGAGATGAAGGTGGAGGGGGACCTGCGCCGCGAGGTCTCGATGAACGTCAAGCGGTTGATGGACATCGGCTGCTACCGCGGGATCCGGCACCGGAAGGGGTTGCCGGTCCGCGGCCAGCGCACGCACACGAACGCGCGGACGCGCAAGGGGCCGCGCCGGGGCGTGATGGTCAAGAAGAAGCCGGCGGCCGCGGTCGCCGCCCCCGCGGCGGCGGCTCCCGCAGCGGCGCCGAAGAAGGCGGGAGCGTAAGCCATGGCCGAAGCCGTCAAGCCCGCTCCGCGGAAGAAGGTCGGCCGCAAGAAGGAACGGAAGGAGGTCCGGGTCGGGATCGCCCACGTCCAGGCCACCTTCAACAACACGATCGTGACGCTCGCGGACAAGATGGGCAACGTGGTGGCCTGGGCCAGCGCGGGCAGCGTGGGGTTCAAGGGCTCCCGCAAGAGCACTCCGTTTGCCGCGCAGACGGCCGCCGAGAACGCCGCCCGCAAGGCCATGGACGCCGGGCTCAAGCAGGTGGAGGTCTACGTGAAGGGGCCGGGCGCCGGGCGGGAGGCGGCCATCCGGTCGCTCCAGGCTGTGGGGCTCGAGATCACGGCGATCCGGGACGTCACCCCGGTTCCGCACAATGGCTGCCGCCCGCCCAAGCGG
>JACPCF010000004.1 GCA_016179965.1 Candidatus Rokuibacteriota bacterium
ACAGGCAAGATCCCGGGGCGTTAGGTTCCTGGACGCCCCCGTGTCGGGGGCCGTGCCCCGGGCGATCGAGGGCACGCTGACGATCATGGTCGGCGGCGATGCGAAGGACCTGGAGGAGGCGCGGCCGGCGCTCTCCGCCATGGGCTCGAACGTCATCCACGTGGGGCCGGTGGGGAGCGGCGAGGTGGCCAAGCTCTGCAACAACCTGATCGCCGGTGTGGCCACGGTGGCGGTGAGCGAGGCCTTCCGCCTCGCCGAAGGGTTCGGGGTGAACCCGAAGGTCCTCACCCAGGTGATCCTGAAATCGTCGGGCTACACGTGGGCGATGGAGCACAATCACCCGGTGCCGGGAATCGTGGAGAAGGCGGCGTCGAACCGCGACTACGCGCCGGGCTTCATGACCGACCTCATGGCCAAGGACCTGGGGCTCGCGGTGAACTCGGCGCGGGAGTTGCGCCAGCCCGTCTTCGTGGCGCCGGCCGCGCTGGAGCTCTATCGCCTGGCGTCGAGCCACGGCCTGGGGCGGAAGGACTTCTCGTCGGTCTACACCTTCCTCAAGCCCTCTTCGTCCCAGGCCCCTGTTTGACTCGGGGGGGAGGCAGCCCCCGAAGCCCCGAGCGAAGCGAGGGGGCGGCTTTGCCGCGGGGCGTCGGAAGGGGCGGGTACCCGCGCCACACCCGCGCGTCAGCGCGGGGGGTCGGCGTGGGTGCGGCCCCCCTCCGAGTTTAGAACAGCTGCCAGAGCTTCTGCATCTGGGCCAGGCTTTCGGGCGCACCGGTGTAGACAACCTGGCCGACCTTTATGACGTAGACCCGCCGGGCTACTTGCAAGGCCTGTCTGACGTTCTGCTCGACCAGGAGGATCGTGGTCTTGAATCGACGGTTGATCTCGACCACGGCCTCCAACACCCGCTGCACGAGGAAGGGGGCCAGGCCCAACGAAGGCTCGTCCAGGAGCAGGAGTTGCGGGCGCAGCACCAGCGCCATTCCGAGCGCCAGCATCTGCTGCTGGCCGCCGCTCAGGGTCCCGGCCTGTTGTCGATGCCGCTCGCCCAGGATCGGAAACAGGCTATACACCGCCTCCAGGCGATCGGCCACTTCGGCTTTCTGGACGGTATGGGCTCCCAGCTCGAGATTTTCCAGGACGGAGAGATCCGGAAAGACCCCGTGCCCCTGGGGAACGAAGGCGATGCCGTCCCGGACGTTCAAGGCGGACCGGCGGCCGTCAATTCGCGCCCCACGATAGTGGATCTCCCCCTCGCGTGGGTGGAGGACCCCGAAGATGGTCCTCAGCAGGGTGGTCTTGCCGGCCCCGTTATGGCCGATCATGGCCACGATCTCCTCCTCCCCGACCTCCAGGGAGATCCGATGCAGGACCGTCTTCTTCCCATACCCCGCGACGACCTCCCGGACACCGAGCAGCATACGGGCGTTCCTCACACGCCGAAATAAATGTCCGCCAGGTGGGGGCTGGCCATGATCTGAGCGGGCGCACCGCTTGCGATGGTCCGCCCCTCGTTGAGGAACACCACGGGGTCCGCCAGGCCCTTGATCACGTCGAGGTTGTGCTCGATGACACAGATCGTCTTACCGTAGTCGGGAAGTCGCCGGATGAGCGCCATGATCGCCTCGACGCTTGTCGGATCGAGGCCCGAGGCCGGTTCGTCCAGGAGCAGCAGATTGGCCTGGGTGGCCAGCAGCCGGGCCAGCACCAAGAGCTTCTGCTCGGCGTAGGAGAGGTCCTCCGCCAGCTCTCCGGCCTTCTCGGCGAGACCCACGAAGGCCAGCAGCTCGTAGGCCCGGCGGAGGTTCTCCCGTTCCGCGCGGACCACGTGGGGAGCGGCGAAGAAGATCAACGAGAGCCGTTCCGTACGTTGCCCGGGCAGGGCGACCACGACATTGTCGAGGACGGTCATCCGGGGGAAGAGACGGAGATCCTGAAAAGACCTCGCGATCCCGAGCCGGCTGATCTCGTGCGGCTTCGCCCCTCGGAGCTCCCGGCCTCGGTACATGATGCTGCCCGCGTCCGGTTCCAGGAACCCGGTGATCAGGTTGAAGGCGGTGGTCTTTCCTGCGCCGTTCGGGCCGATCAGCCCGGTAATCCTCCCTTCTTCCAGGGTCAGCGAGAGGTTGTCGAGCGCTCGGATCCCGCCGAAACTCTTCGTGACGTCCCGCAGGGTGAGAAGCGGCTTTCCGTTGCCCGACGTCTGAGGAAGCCTGGTCCCGAGCGCGGAGCTACCTTCCTCCACCTTCGTGTCGCCGCCTGCCGGGACTTTCGGAGTGCCTCGGGTCGCGGAGTGCTCGCCGATGAGCCCCTGGGGGCGGAACCGCACGAACAGGACGAGGAGCAGGCCGTAGAGAATCTGGCGGAAGGGCGCCGCGATGGCATCGGGGATCCGGAGAAAGCGCAGGGCCTCCGGAGCCATGACGAGCGCCACCGTCCCCACCAGTGACCCCCAGAGGTTCCCCGCCCCGCCGACGAGGACCACCGCCATGATGAAGATCGATTCGTCCAAGGTGAAACTCAGGGGGTTAATGAAGGTGACATAGTGGGCGTAGAAGCTGCCGGCGACCGCTGCCAGGCCGCCGGCGAGGGCAAAGACCGCAATCTTGAAGTAGACGATGTCCTTGCCCAGGGACTGCGCGGCCACCTCGTCCTCCCGGATCGCCCTGAGGACCCGCCCGAAGGGGGATCGCGCGATCCACCAGGTTACCAGGAAGCAGATCCCGGCGACGACCACCGCCAGTGGAAGGTAGGCTGCCGGCGAGAAGATCTTGATCCCGAACAGCTCGGGCCGCGGGATCCCCGCAAGGCCCCCTTCCCCGCGGGTCAGGGCCAGCCAATTGAGCATCACCCCGAACACGATCATCTGGAATCCAAAAGAGGCGATCACCAGGTAGTCCCCGCGCACCCTGAGGGCGGGGACACCGATGACGCCGCCCACCAAGGCGGTCACGACAATCGCGCCCAGCAGCGCCAGAGGAACGCTCGCTCCGAAGTGCAAGGTCAGGAGGGCCGACGTATACGCCCCGATCCCGTAGAAGGCCGCGTGAGCGATCGAGAAGAGCCCCGTGTAGCCGATCAGCAGGTTATAGGAAGTGCTCAGGATTGTGTAAAGGGCGATGAGGATGGCGACGTGGATGAAATAGTCCATCGCCTTAGACCTCGGCCTTTCTCAACTTGACCCCGAAGAGGCCCGTGGGCCGAAAGAGAATGACCAGGAGGAGGATGCCGAAGGCGATAGCGCTCTGCCACTCCGAGGGCACGAGCCAGATGCCCCAGTTGCGCGCCAGGCCGATCATCATTCCCCCGAGCGCCGCCCCCGGGAGACTCCCGACCCCGCCCACGATGACGGCAATGGCGGCCATCAGCACGGCCGTCACCCCCATGTCCGGGGTCGCCCCTTTGTCGAGCGTGTAGAGAATGGCCGCCGGGGCGGCCAGGGCTGAGCCGATCGCGAAGGCTCCGACAAAAACGCGCCGCGTGTCGATCCCGACGATCTCGGCCATCTCCGGGCTGGTCGCCACCCCTCGCATGGCCTTGCCGGTTTTCGTGCCGTAGAGGTAAAGGAGCAGGATGAAAAACAGGGCCCAACTGACGAGCACCGTGGAAAGGTGAAGGGTCGTGAACGCAACCCCGCCCAGCACGATCAGGCGGGAGGGAAAGCCGCTGATAATCTTGGCGTCGGTGCTGAAGAAGATCGCAATGGCATTTTCGACGATAATCAGGACGCCCAGAGAGGCGATAAGGACCGTGAGGGGCGACGCGTACAGGCGGCGCAACGGCTGGTAGACGAACACCTCGATCCCCACCCCGAGGAGGACGGCGATGACCACGGCCAGAACCACTCCCAGCCACAGCGGGAGCGACAGCCCTTCCGCGAAGGCGTAGGCCCCATAGGCGGCGGCCGTGTAGACGATGCCGTGGGCGAAGTGAAAGGTGCGAGTCGTCCCCAGGATGACGCCGAAGCTGATGGCGAGCAACGCAAAGAGACTGCCGCTCACGAGCCCGTTGACGGTGAGCTGAGCAAAAAGCTCAAGCATGTGCGGGAGCTCGGCGCTGCCGGGGTGCGCCCTGCTCCCCGGCCATCAGCAAGGGTCGCCTTCGGCCGGCGGTCGTTACTTGACCAGAGTCTTGACGGTCGGCTTCCCCCCTTTGACCTCGAAGATGGCCACGGGCTTGGCCGAGGTCCCATCGTCGTTAAAGGTGATGGTGCCGCCGTAGACGCTGGCAAACTTTCGCTTCGCCAAGAGGGCCTGCCGCAGCTGGTCGCCGCTCTGTGGGGTCCCACCCTTCTGTTTGACCTCTTTGATCAGCTCGGCAAGGATGTAGACTCCTTCGTAGTAGTTGGCGGCGTAAAAGTCTGGAGCCTCGCCATATTTTTTCTTGTAGTCCTGGATGAAGCGCGCCGTCCACGGTTCCTTGCTGTCCGGGTCCAGATAGTCCGAGGCATACTCGTACCCTTCCATGGCGGCCCCGGCAACGGCCTGGCCGTCGGGAGTCCAGTCAATCCCCACCAGGGGCACGGTGATTCCGATGTCTCTGGCCTGCTTGACGATGAACCCGAGGTCCTTGCCATAGGACCAAGTGGCCACCGCGTCGGGACGGGCCGCCTTGATCTTGGCCAGCTGGGCCGCGTAGTCCGTTGCCCCCAGCTCGTGGACCTCCGTCGCCACGACGGTCCCTCCCAGCTTCTCCCAGAACGGCCTCACGTGGTCCCGCACCGTGATCCCGGAGGGATCGTTGCGGTAAATCATGGCCAGCTTGCGAGCTCCTCTCCGGAACACATGCTCGGCGATGACCTGGCCCAGATAGCTTCCAACCATCCGGTTATTGAAGAGATAGGCCTTGCCGACCAGGTCCGGGCTCCAGCCACCCCCGTTCAGCATGAGGACCTTGTGCTCTGCCGCAATCGGGTAGGCAGCCAGGGTCGGGGCGCTGTACGACGTAAGGATGAACGGGACCTTGTCGATGTTGACCAGCTTGTTGATGGCGCTGACCCCTTCCTTGGGCTGGCCGCTCTTGTGATCCTCAATGACCAGCTCCAGCTTCATCCCGTCGATCCCGCCTTTCGCGTTGATCTCCTCGATGGCCAACAATGGCCCACGGCTCATCACTCGACCGTAGTAGGCCCCAGGGCCGGTCATGGCGAGGATGGCTCCGATCTTGTAGGTCTCCGCCCCATAAGCCGGGATCGCGCCTAGGCCAAGAAGAGCAGTAATGAATGCTATCCACTTGCGCATAACTGTCCTCCCTTTCCGACGATTCCCTTTTCCCGCAGCGCGCGAACCTCGTCCGCCGTGTAGCCCACCTCGCCCAGCACCTCGTCCGTGTGCTGGTCGAAGGCGGGGGCCGGCAGGCCAAGCGCTCCCGGTGTTTCGGACAGGCGCACCGGCACCCCCATGAGCCTCAGACGGCCGGCCCGCGGGTGGTCCACCTCGACGATCAGCTCGTTCTCCAGCACCTGGGCGTGATTGAACACCTCCTCCCGGTCGAGCACCGGGGCGCAGGGGACTTCCTCGGCCTGAAGCAGCTCGAGCCACTTTGCCCGCGGCTTGCTTGCGAGGACCTCCCTCAAGATCGAGGCAAGTTCGCTGCTTCGCTCGCTGCGGGCGAGCGCGGTGCTAAAGGCGGGGTCCGCGGCCACGTGCGCGATTCCGAGGACCTTGCACATCCGGGTCCACTGCTCGTTGTTGGCTACCACCAGGACCAACCACTCGCCGTCCCGACACCGGTAAGGAGCAAACATGGCCTGCACGGCGTAGCTCGTCGGCGGGTTGACCTCCTCGACCCCCCGGACCATCTCCACCGACTGCATGGCGATGGCGGCGGCCAGCAGGGAGGTCTCGACCTTCTGCCCGCGGCCGGTCCGCTCCCGGGCCAGGAGGGCGAGCGCGACACCGTAGGCGATCAGCATCGGGGCCGAGCAGTCCGCCACCCAGACCGGGGCCTCGATCGGGGTTCCGTCAGGCATCCGCCGGCGGCTCAGGATGCCGGTCAAGCCCTGGGTGACCAGATCGTAGGCCCGCTTGTCGGCGTATGGACCTTTGAGGCCGAACGGGGTGACCTCCATGTAGATGAGGCGGGGAGAGGTCGAGCACCTTGACCCCGGCGAGTGCACCTGGCACGACGCTGACTCCTTTTCTCGGAACGGCCCAGCCTCGATTCCTACTTCAGGGGTACCGGATCCTGCGAGTGGTTCAAAGTGTATGCGAGATGGGGATGGAGTCAAGCACGTGCCTGCCTCCTCGAGCCGGCGCTACTACTGTTTGGTGGGGCCGGTCATGAGGAACCGGGCCTCGTCGAACGCCTCGGCGGCCTGCTCCCGGAGCCCCGCGGCTTCGTAAATCTTGCCCAGGAGCTGGTGGAGGGTCGGCTCGTCGGGGTCCTTCGCCAGCGCCGCGATAAGGGTGAGCCGGGCGTCGTGAACGAGCCCGTTCCGGGCCAGGAACCCCGCCCGCAGCGCGGCGAGCGTGTTGGGTGAGACCGCCGGCCCCATTGCCTGCTCCAGTTCCTTCACGTCCTGCCGGATCGCCTGGGCGCGGCTTGGGTCCAGAATTTCGAACCAGGCCTGCTGGACCGGGTGGTTCCCGGAGACGACCTGGATGGTATAGCGGACGCCGGCAGTCAGCGGCGGCGCGTCGGCGGGATAGTCGAACCTGGCGCCCGTCAGGTCCTTCTTCTCCACCACCGCGCCCTTGGGGCCCACGATTCGGACGGTGTACCGCGAGAACCGGCTTCCCAGCCACTCGAAGGTCAGGGAGTCGGGGAGCACCGGGCCGTTCCGAGGGCTCAGGATGACCGGCGGCTTGGGACCGCCGCGGGTGGAGAGCGTGGCCCTGGGCTCTTCCTTAGGGCTGGCCGCGAGGAAGCCGAGGCTCGACTCCAGGAGGCTCATGGCTTTCTGGGCCTTGCTCTCTCCCGGTTGGGCGGCTGCGACCACGAAGGGCGAGTTGGTCCTGGACACCTTGACGCTCCCGCGCCCGCCGCTCAGCAGAATGACCACCATGGCCTCGTCGGTCACGCGGACCGTGTCGCCGGCTCGGAGCGCGAGGAGCGGCCCGGCCTTGCGCCACTCCTGAGCCCCCGCGGATCTCACTTCGACCCGGCCGCGGTCCACCTTCAGCTCGGTGATCATGCCGGCCGACTCGCCTCCCTGGCCGCGCGCTGGAACGGCGAGCCACGGGCCCCCGAGGAGCGCCGCCACGGCCAGCCACCCTGTCATCACCCATCGGTTCGCGCTCATCATGGTCACCTCCCTGAACCTTCCTGTCCCGTCTCAGCCAGGCCCACCAGTTCGAACACGTCCACGGGCTGGGTTCGTCCCTTCACGGCGATGGCACCGCGGTCCTTCACGAGGACTCGCTCCTTCACGAGGGCCAGCGCGGCCCCGCTGATGAGGATTGCCGTGGAGAGCTCCCGGTTGAGCCCCTCGACCCGCGAGGTGGTGTTGACAGTGTCGCCCATCACCGCGTACTTCTTCCGCCGGGGCGAGCCCACGTTTCCCGCGAAGGCTTCCCCGGTGTGGACGGCGACGCCCATCGCCAGGGGGGGCCGCCCGTCGGCCCGCCACCGGTCGTTGAGCCGGCGGAGCGCCGCCTGCATGTCGAGGGCCGTGGTGACAGCGTGCCAGGCGTGGTCCGGATCGTCCAACGGCGTCCCATACACCGCCAGGATGCCGTCGCCGATGAAGTCCTGGACGATCCCGCGGTGGGCCATGATCACCTCCACCATCTCGGTGAAGTACTCGTTCATCATCTCCGAGATCCGATCGGGCGGCAGCCGCTCGGACAGGGTCGTGAACCCCCGGAGATCCGACATCAGCACCGACACGGTGCGGACCGCGCCCCCGAGCCCGGCCCCCTCGCGCAGGACCCGGTTCATAACCTCCGGGCTCACGTACTGGCCGAAGGCGGCGCGGAGGCGGCGCCGCGCGATGAGGCGAGCCCCCTCGATATAGGTGAGCATTCCCACAAGCGGGGCCACGAAGTCAAGCCAGTAGCCGCCCTGCGTGTACGCCTCGTAGCTCACGGCCACGAAGCCGGCGATCAGCGCGAGGCTCACGAGCGCGACCCAGAGCGGGCGGAGCCAGAGCGAGAGCAGGGAGACCACCAGGCAGGCGCCGATCAGGACCGACAGGTTCAGCAGCCAGTGCGGCGGCAGCAGCGTGCGCCGCGAGAGGAGCGTGAAGACCATGTTGGCGTGAATTTCGACCCCGGCCATGAGCCCGGTGGGGGTGGGGTAGAAGTCCCGGCTCTCCAGGAACGTCGCCCCCACGAGGACGATCTTGTCCCTGAACGGATTGTCCGCCTCGGGGCGCTCTCCCTTCCGGGCCAGTTCGACGAGCGCTGCGCTTGGGAACGAGGTGAAGGACCCCTCCCGCCCGGCGAAGTCGATCCGCCACGGGGCCCCGGAGAGCCGGCTGAGGGAGATCGGTTCGGCTCGCGCGATGTGCCCGTGTCGATCGCGGACGGGGAGCGTCACCACCGCTCGGGGATCCCTGAGGGCCCCGGACAGCTGCTCCGCTGTCTGGCCCGAATAGGCCGCGAGGACGGCGAGCGCGAACGACGGGAGGTGACCCCCGTCGGCCGCCGGAAGCACCGGCGTCATGCGGCGGATCACGCCATCAGCGCCGATGGGAGCGTTGGAGAAACCGAAGAGCCCCCCGAGGTCAGGGGAAAACGCCGGGGCGACGTCGTAGCGCGTCGAGCCGTCGCCCTTCCGCGGGATCACCAGCGAGGCGAAGACCACGCGGCCCGTGTCGCTCCTCTCCCAGCGACGGGTCATGGCGATGAGGGCGGTGTCTTCCTCGGGAGCGGAGCGGGTCTTCAGCTGGACGTCGAAGCCGACGACTCGGGCGCCGCTCCGGAGCAGGAAGTCGCCGAGATCGGCGAGGTAGCCGCGGGAGAGCGGCTGGCGCTCGCCCAGCGCCGCGAAGGACTCTTCGTCGATCACGATCAGCACGATCTCGGGCGCCGGCGCGCGATCCCGGAGGAAGAGGAACGTGTCCACCGCCCGCGTTTCCCACCCGGAGAGCACCCCGACGCGCGAGAGCGCGGTCACCCCCACGCTGACAGCCACCCCCAGGAGCAGCGCCTGGGCGACCCGCCTCACTCCGGCGGATGCCCGCCAGCGCCCGCCCGACTGTCCTGCCACGTTCCCCCCGCTCATTCGCCGTAGTGGGTTCTTGCGCGTTCGATGTAGATGATCCGCCGCTTCTCGTCCAGGCTATACACGATGCGATCTTTGAAGGTCAGACGGTACGAATAGCTCCCGCTCAGATCGCCCAGCAGTTTCTTGCCCTCATAGGGGTTGAGGGCCAGCACTTCCACGAGGATATCTCGGAGCTTGTCCTTCAGCTTGGGGGTGAGGCGGTCGGCGTCTTTCTTGGCCCGCTTTGTGAACCGGATTTCCCAGCGCGCGCTCATCGCGCGCCGAGCACCTCTTGGAGCGAGTAGGTCTCGCCGCGAGCAATTTCACGGCGGGCCTGGCGGATGCTCTTCAACAGCCCCGGCGTGGAGAGCAGCTCCAGCGTTTCCAGGAGCCCGTCGTAATCCTCTTGGGAAAGAAGGACGACGTCGCCCTCCTTGTGCGTAATTCGGAACTGCCGGTGTCCTCGCACAGATCGCTTCAGCAGGTTGAAGAGCTCCCTTCGCGCCTCGGTTGCTGTCACGGTCTTCACGCTACGGCCTCCTGTACCACATTATGTACGTCACACCCTACTGCAGCTTCTTCGCTTCGTCAAGCGTGTCCCCGCAGGCTCACCACGGCACGCCGGTCAGGCCGAAGGCGGCCCAGGCGAAGGGGTGGGGGAA
>JACPCF010000005.1 GCA_016179965.1 Candidatus Rokuibacteriota bacterium
GCTCATGGGGAAGGCCGGGGTCAGCATCTCCCACTGCCCGGTGAACATCGCGCGGCGGGCGCGTTGTCTCTACTCCTGGGAACGATATCGCAAGGCGGGTATCAACATCGCCCTGGGGACCGATACCTACCCGCGCGACATGATCATGCAGATGCGGACCGCCTCGTATTTCGGAAAAGTGGCCAGCCAAAACCTGTTTGCCGCGTCAGCCGCCGAAGTGTTCCAGGCGGCGACGCTCGGCGGGGCGAGGGCGCTCGGGCGGGACGACGTGGGGCGTCTCGCGCCTGGGGCTAAAGCCGATATCCTCATCATCGATCTGAGCGGACGAGACACGCTGCGGTACGGACCGGTCCGCGATCCGATCAAGAGCCTGGTCGAGTGCGGCTTCGGGGACGACGTGGAGACGGTGATCGTGGACGGGGTCGTCCGCATGGAAGGGCGGCGCATTCCCGGAGTCGATCTGGCGGCGGTGCGACGCGAGGCCCAGCAGGCCGGAGAGGAGGTCTGGGCGCGCGTCCAGGAGTGGGATCCACTCCGGCGAACCGCGGATGAGATCAGCCCGTGGTCATTTCCACTGACGAACTAAGGGGAGGAATGTCATGCGAAGGGGAACCCTGACCGCTTTCGTCGTCCTAGTCGTTGCGCTGTCGTTGGTCGGCGCTCGGGCAGCCATCGCTCAAGATAAGCCCTTGCACCTCCGGTTAGCGACCGTGGGCCTCGGCTCGAGCTGGTACCTCTACGGGGCCGGCATCGCCAGCCTGCTGAGGCCCGAGCTCCCGAAGGGATCGACGATCGACGTCTTGCCGATCGCGGGAGGAATCGGCAACGCGAAACTCATCCAGTCGGGCGAGGCCGAGCTGGCGCTGGGCTTCAATGTGTCAACCCGGTGGGCCTGCCGAGGGGAGGTCGCCTTCGACGCGCCGCTGCCCAAGGTGCGTGGGCTGGTGGGGGGACTGGACATTTACTATATCGGCGTGTTCGTGGCCGAGCGTTCCGGCATCACCGCCCTTGAGCAGATCCGCGATCGGAAGCAACCGTTTCGCCTGCTGACGGTGCCGCTGGGCGGAGCTGGCGAGTTCGCTACGCGTCAGGTGCTGGCGGCCTACGGCATGAGTTACGACTGGATCAAGCAGCACGGCGGCAATGTCCGGCACATCGGCCGCCCAGCCACGGTCTCGGCTTTTCAGGACGGCACGGCAGATGCGTGGATCCACACCGTCGACTACGGTCACCCGATCGTGACCGAGCTCACCACCGTCACGACGGTGCGGATGCTGCCGCTCTCGAACGAGGCGATTGACAAGCTTGTCGCCCAGGGCTGGGAGCGGGCCGTCATTCCTCCGAACACCTTCAAGGGGCAAACTGCCCCCGTCCCGACCGTGAGTACGCGGACCAACCTCTTCGCCTCCGCCGACCTGCCCGAGGGGCTGGCGTACACCCTCACGAAGCTCCTGGTCGAGAAGAGGACCGAGCTGGTCAAGGTGCACGCGGCCCTCAAGGACTTCGATCCGGCGCGCGCGGCGGACCCCGTGCTCGTCGGCTGCCAGCTCCATGCAGGGGCTGAGCGGTACTATCGCGAGAAGGGGCTGCTGAAGTAGCGCCGACGCGCCCGTGGCCAGCGCGCGCGTGGGGCGGTGGAGCCTCGTCGGCCTCGGGTTGGCGTGGGCTCTGTTCCAGCTCGCCTCCGCCTTTCTCGGTAGCTTCGACGACATGGTCCTCCTGCCCGGACATGTCGCTTTCGCCGCCAGCATGGCGATGCTCGCGCGGTCGCTCTCCGGGAATCGGCGCGAGGAGACCGCGCCCATCCCGGTCTCCGACCTCCTGCTCGCCATCGTGCCCCTCGCCGCTGGTGGCTACCTGCTGGTGGAGCAGGCGCGGCTGACGAGCCGCATCTCCGGCGTCGATCCCGTTACGACGCCGGACGTGGTCATCGGGGTGTCCCTGATCCTGCTCGTGGTGGAGGCGTGCCGCCGAACGGCCGGGAGCGTCCTCACGGGATTGGCGGTCGTGTTCGTCGTGTACGCGTTCGCCGGTCCGTACCTCTGGGGCCCGTTCCAGCACCGGGGCATTTCGCTGCTGCGGTTCGTGGACCTGCAGGTGCTCTCCACCGAGGGGATGTTCGGCATCCCCACATCGGCCTCCGCCAACATGGTT
Source organism: Candidatus Rokuibacteriota bacterium (assembly GCA_016179965.1). Classification (GTDB taxonomy): domain Bacteria; phylum Methylomirabilota; class Methylomirabilia; order Rokubacteriales; family CSP1-6; genus CSP1-6. Next base: position 2,155 of record JACPCF010000005.1, read on the forward strand.
TTCTACTTCGTCCTCGTGGGCGCATTTCTCGAGCGATCGGGCGCGGGGCAGCTGTTCATCAGCGTCGCGTACAGCCTGACCGGCCGGGCTCGCGGCGGCAGCGCCAAGGCCTCGGTCATCTCCTCCGCGCTCTTTGGGACTGTCTCGGGAAGCGCCGTGGCCAACGTGCTGGTGGACGGCTGGCTCACGATCCCGCTGATGAAGCGCACGGGATTCTCGCCCTCCGTGGCGGGCGCCATCGAGGCGGTGGCCTCGACGGGAGGCCAGATCATGCCGCCGATCATGGGGGCGGCCGCGTTCGTCCTCGCGCAGATCGTCGGCGTCTCCTACTGGGACGTCGTCGTCGCGGCCGCCGTCCCCGCCATCCTCTACTACGTCTCCCTCTACTTCATGGTGGACTTCCACAGCCGCAAGGAGGGTCTCCGCACGCTCCGGCGCGAGGAGATCGCGGATCTCCTGTCCGGGATGCTCGATCGCGTGCACATGTTTTTCCCCCTCGCCTACCTCATCTACCTCCTCTCGCAGGGCTACACGCTGATGAGCGTAGGCCTCCGGACGGTGATCGCGATCATCCTCGTGAGCCTTCTGCGGCGCGCCACCCGCATGGGCGTGCGACAGGTCGTGGACGCCCTCTATGCCGGCGCGCGGGCGGCGGTCGACGTCGCCGTGCCCTCGGCGATTGCCGGGATCATCGTCGGCACGCTGGTCCACACGGGCCTCGCCATCCGGTTCAAGGAGATCCTCCTCGCGCTGACCGGCGGCCTGCTGCTCCCGTCGCTCGTCGTCGCGATGGTCGTCACGCTGATCCTGGGGATGGGCATGCCGACGACCGCGGCCTACCTCCTCGCGGCGATCCTCGTGGCGCCGGCGATCCAGGGGCTCGGCGTCCCGGCGCTCGCGATCCATCTCTTCCTCTTCTACTTCGGGGTGGTCTCCATGGTGACGCCGCCGGTGGCGCTGGCGGCCTTCGCCGCGGCCGGCATCAGCGGCGCGAACCTCTGGAGCACGGGGATCCAGGCGTTCAAGTTCTCCCTCGCGGCGTTCCTCGTCCCGTACGCCTTCGTGTACAACCAGGCGCTCCTCCTCACGGGGCCCTGGGGAGAGATCGCCTGGGTCGTCTCCACCACGGCCGTCGGCGTGGCCGTGCTGGCCGCCGCGGTGGTGGGATACGCCTACGGGCCGACGCGTCCCGCGGAACGCTGGCTCCTCCTCGCGGCGAGCCTGCTCCTGATCGCGCCCGAGAAGATCACCGACTTCGTCGGCATGGCCCTGGCAGGGGGCGTCCTCGCGGTGCAGTGGCGGCGGGTGAAGGCGACGACCGCCCCCGTGGCCGTGGCGCAGGGATCGGCGGAGGGGCCCCCGCGATGAAGCAGGATCTCCGCTCGTTCGTCGAGGAGTATGGCAGGGCCTATCCGGGCGAGGTCATCCGGGTGAGCGAGCCCGTGGGACTCCAGTTCGACCTCCAGGCCGTCGTCCTCGAGCTGGAGCGGCGCCGGCGGTTCCCCATCCTGCTCTTCGAGAACGTCCACGGGCACACGATCCCGATCATCTGCAACGTGATGGCGAGCCGGCGCGCCCTCGCCTTCGCCCTGGGGGTGGAAGAGGCGCAGATGCCATTGGAGTACGCCCGCCGCCTGAAGGAGTACATCAAGCCGGTGGTGGCCCGGGATCCCCCCTTCCGCCACACAATCCTGAAGGGCGAGCAGGTGGACCTGTCGAAGCTCCCCATTCCCACCTACTTCCCCGGGGACGGCGGCCCCTACATCACGGCCGCCATGACCGTCGCCAAGGACCCCGACACCGGGGTCGAGACGGAGGGGTACCACCGCTACCAGGTCAAGGGCCCGACCAAGATGGGGGTGAGCCTCCACTCCCGCCGGCGGATGTTCGAGTACCAACGCCGCGCCGAGGCCCGGGGGAAGAACCTCGAGTGCGCGATCGTCCTCGGGCTCCATCCGGTCATCGGGATGGGCTCGCTCGCCTACCCGCCGCCCGAAGTCTCCAAGTTCGAGGTGGTCGGGGGGCTCTTCGGGGAGCCCATGCAGATCGCCCGCTGCGAGACGATCGACCTGATGGTGCCGGCGTGGGGGGAGATCGTCATCGAGGGGGAGATCCTGGCCGGGGTCCGGGAGAAGGAGGGGCCTTTCGGCGAGTTCACCGGCTACATGGCCCGCCGCAGCACCGAGCACGTCTTCATCGCCAAGGCGATCGCCATGCGGGAGCGCCCCTGGTACCAGTCCATCAGCTCCGGCCGGGTGCCCGACCACATCCTGCCGCTGGGGGTCCTCAGGGAGGTGGAGATCCGGAACGCCCTGAGCCGCGTGATCCCCAACGTCAGGGCGGTTCACGTCCCCACCTCGGGGTGCGCGGCCTTCACGGCCTTCGTCTCCATCACCCAGACCCGGCCGGGGGAGGCCAAGCACGCCATCCCCGTCGTCTTCGGGGTGGACCACTACCTGAAGTTCGTGGTGATCGTGGACGACGACGTGGACGTCTTCGACGAGTCGGACGTCCTCTGGGCCCTGGCCACCCGCGTCCAGGCCGACCGGGACGTCGTCGTGATCTCGGGGAGCCTGGGGGCGATCCTCGACCCGTCGGCCTCGGAGCAGGGGCTGACGGCGAAGATCGGCATCGACGCCACCCGGCCGTTCGGCCAGGCCTTCGCCGAGAAGCTCCTGATGAGCCCCGAAAAGGTCGCGTGGGCCCGGGAACTGGTGGACCGGCTCCCGATTGCGCGACCCGACCCTGGCTGATAGAATCCCGCGACCATGAGCGCCATCGCCTGGACCACCTACGCGCGCGCCCTCGGAAGCCTGACGGAGGCCATCGGCCGGACGCCGCTGGTGCGCCTGCGCCGGGTCGCCGCGGACCTCGGCCCCGCGATCCTGATGAAGCTCGAATGGTACGGCCCCACGGGGAGCCTGAAGGACCGGATCTACCTCCACATGCTCGCCGAGGCCGAGCGGCGCGGCGACCTCAAGGCCGGGATGACCGTCCTCGAGTGCTCGACGGGGAACGCCGGGGCCGCCTGCGCCTTCGTCGCGGCGGTCAAGGGCTATCCCTGCATTATCGTCATGCCCGAGGGGATGAGCGAGGAGCGGAAGAAGCTCATGCGCGCCTACGGCGCGGAGCTGGTGTTCACGCCGGGGGGCGAAAGCGACGTGGACCTCTCGCTCGCGACGCTGGAGGAGATCCGCCGCGGCGACCTGGGCCGCTACTGGGTCCCGGGCCAGTTCACCAATCCGGACAACATCGAGGCCCACTATCAGACCACCGCCCCCGAGATCTGGGAGCAGTGCGAGGGGCGGATCGGCGCCTTCGTAGCGTCCCAGGGATCCGGCGGCACCCTGACCGGAGTGGGGCGCTACCTCCGCGAGCGGGACCCACGGGTGGCTCTCTACGCCGTCGAGCCGGCCGAGTGCGCGATCCTCACCCGTCGCCAGTGGGGGCCCCACGGCATCGAGGGGATCGGCGACGGCTTCGTCCCAGAGAACCTGGACGTGGGCATGCTCACCGGCGTGATCACGGCCACCACCCGGGAGAGCGTGGCGATGGCGCAACGGCTGGCGCGAGAGGAGGGCATCTTCTGCGGGATCTCCTCGGGGTGCAACGTCGCTGCCGCGCTGAAACTGGCTCGGAAGCATCCCGACCTCTCTCCCATCGTGGTCCTTGCTTGCGACACCGGCCAGCGCTACTTTTCCACCGCGCTCTGCGGGGAGGCGAAACATGTGGAAGTGCCGGAGCGGGAGCATCCCCTCGACGCGAGAAGCCGGGCCCTCTTGGACCGGTTCCAGGGGCGGTGGGAGCTGATCGAGTAGGGCGGGGAGGTGAACCGTGGACCGCGCTTTCGCGCGGGTGGTTTCCGCCAAGGAGGTCGCCGACGAAATGGCCGCGTGGTAGGATGGGGGCCGCCATGCGCTTCCAGGGCGTCATCCCGGCCAACCTCCTCCCCTTCAAGGCCGACCTCTCGATCGACGAGGCGGCCTACCGCCAGCACCTCTCCTGGCTCACGGGGACGAAGGGCGTCACGGGGATCACCGTCAACGGCCACGCCGCCGAGGTCTCCTCGCTCTCCCGCGAGGAGCGCGTCCGCGCCCTGGCGATCGCCGCCGACGAGGTGGGAGGAAAGGTCCCCCTGATCGCGGGGATCTACGCCGACGGCAGCCAGGAGGCCGTCGAGCTGGCCCGGGACGCGAAGGCAGGAGGGGCCGCCGGAATCCTGGTCTGCCCGCCTACCCTCTTCATGTGGGGCGCCCAGGTGAAGCCCGACATGGTCCTCCGCCACTTCTCAACGATCGCCGATCGGGTGGACATCCCGATCATCGTCTTCGAGTACCCGCCGGCCTCGGGGATCGGGTACTCCCCCGAGACCCTCGCCGAGCTGGCCAAGCTCCCCTCGGTCGCGGCGGTGAAAGACTGGTCCAACGACATCGTCGCCTTCGAGCAAAACCTGCGCGCCATCCGACAGACGGGCCGCCCGGTGGCCGTGCTCTCGAGCTTCACCATGTCGCTCTTCGCCACCTTCATCTTGGGCGCGGACGGCTGCATCTCGGGAATGGGGAGCGTCGCCGCCGACCTCCAGGCCGAGCTGTTCGAGGCGGTCCAGCAGCGGGACCTCGCCCGGGCCCGCGCGGTCAACGACCGCCTGGAGCCGCTGGTCAGGATCTTTTACGCCCCGCCCTTCGTGGACATGCACAACCGCATGAAGGAAGCCCTCGTGCTCCTGGGCCGGATCCCCGCCGCCCACGTGCGCCCGCCGCTCACCCCCGTCAGCGACGAGGAGCGCTGCTGCATCCAACTCGCGCTCAAGGCCTCGGGCCTGCTCCGGTAACCCCCCCCTTGCGCCCGCCGGGGGCTTGGTGTATGAGATAGGCTCAACTTCGTCGAGGCGTGTCCGAGTGGACCCTGTCAGGACAACCCTCCCAAGGGGGGAGAGTAAGGAGGTCTGATATGCGTGGAGTTTTCAAGTCAAGGGTAGGCCCGTGGCTTAGTCTGCTCGCCGTCGGGGTGCTGGTCCTGGTTGCCGCGCTGCCGACAACCGTGACCTCCCAAGCTCGACCGAGCGGAGCCCCCGCCGAGCTGAAGATTGGGTTCGTCGACTTCTTCTCCGGCGCCGGCGCCACCTTCGGAGCCTCCGGCAAGACCGCGACTGAGTGGCTCGTTGACAAATACAACAGCGAAGGCGGGATCGGGGGAGTCAAGCTCAAGGTGGTCATCGTGGACGAGGCCGGCGGGCCCGATAAACAGGTCACCGAACTCCGCCGCCTGGCCCTGGATGAAAAGGTGAACGCCGTCGTCGGCTACACCTCCAGCGCCAACTGCCTGGCCATTGCTCCCGTGGCCGAGGAGCTGAAGGTCCTCACGGTCGTTCACATCTGCGGCACCCACCGCCTGACCGAGGACCGGCCGGTGAAGTACGTCTTCAGGACCTCCAACACCCAGGCGTCGGACAGCGTGGCACTGGCTCGTTACGTGCTGAGCGCGAAGCCCGATGTGAAGACCATCGCGGGCGCCAACGAGGACTATGCCTGGGGGAGGGATTCCTGGGAGGCCTTCAAGATCGCCATGCAACGCCTCAAGCCCGACGTCCAGGTCGTCGGCGAACTCTGGACCAAGTTCCAGGCCGGCGAGTACTCGGCCGAGATCTCCAAGCTCCTGGCGGCCAAGCCCGACGTGATCCATTCGAGCTTCTGGGGCGGGGGGCTGATCACGTTCGTCAACCAGGCGGGTCCCCGCGGCCTCTTCAAGCAGAGCCAGGTCTTGTTCAGCACCGGCGAGCAGGTTCTCCAAGACCTCAAGACCATCATGCCCGACGGTGTGATCGTGGCGCCCAGGACCACCGGGGCGTACTTCCTCGATCCCGACCCGGCGAAGAACCCCATGCAGAAGGAGTTCGTGGAGGGCCACCACAAGCGCTTCGGGCGCTACCCGGATTACCCCGCCTACCGGACGTACCAGGCATGGTCGGGCTTGAAGGCCGCCTACGAGAAAGCCATCAAGCAGGCCGGCCGCTGGCCGACGACCGAAGAGGTCATCAAGGCCTTCGAAGGGCTCAGCTGGGAGACGCCCAGCGGGACCATCACCATGCGGCCCGACCATCAGGCGGTCCATGGCGGCATCGTCGGGATAACCAAGATGTCTCCGAAGCACGGCTTTGCCATCCTTGACCGTGTCGTCCGGCTTCGCGCCGACGACGTCGCCCCGCCGCTGGGGACGAAGACGCTGGACTGGGTCGGCTCGCTGAAGAAGTAGCTCCACGTCATTTGGGAGACGGGACGCGGGAAGTGAGAGGTGAGTTGGCCCCCTTCCCGCGTTCCGTTCTGGCATGCGCCTCTTGACCATCATCCTCATGGACGGGACCGTGTTCGCGGCCGTCCTTTTCCTGATTTCGGTAGGGCTCACCCTGGTCTTCGGCGTCCTCAGGATCCTGAATGTCTCCCACGGGGGCATCTACGCCTTCGGGGCCTACATGGCCACCTACCTGGCCATCAAGATACTGGGGGCCGGCGCCAGCCCCTACCTTACCTACCTCATGCTGCTGGCCGGGGCGATCATCATCGGGATGGTCACCGGGCCGATCATCGAGCGGGTGTTCCTCCGACGCATCTACGGCAGCGACCAGCACATCACCCTGCTCCTGACCTTCTCCATCTTCCTGATCCTGGACGACCTCCTGAAGCTGATCTGGGGAACGAAGCCGATGTTCGTCAGCCAGCCCTACACGCTCCTCGGGGAGTTCTCCATCGCCGGGATCCCCTATTCCTGGTACCAGGTGGTGCTGATCGTCGTGTCCATCGTCTTCGGGGGGGCCCTGGTCTGGGCGGTGCGCGGCACCCGCTTCGGGAAGATCGTGGTCTCGGTGATCAACGACAGGGAGATCAGCCAGGCCATCGGCATCAACGTGAACCGCATCTACACGGTGTCCTTCACGCTCGGCGCCTTCTGCGCCGCCCTGGGGGGGGCCCTCATCGCCCCCACCATCTCCGTAACCCCCGGCTTCGCCTTGGACGCCACAGTGCTCGCCTTCGCCGTGATCGCCATCGGAGGCATGGGGAGCCTGGAGGGGGCGGCGCTCGGGGCGTTGATCGTGGGGCTCCTCCGAGCCCTGGCGGTCCACCTCCTCCCCGAGGCCGACCTCGTGGTGATCTACCTGGCGATGATCCTGGTGCTCGTCGTTCGCCCCGAGGGCCTGTTCGGGCAGGTGGAGCTGCGGAGGATCTGAGGCGTGGAGCGGAAGCGGCTCCCGGTGGCTGCCGTTGTGGCGGGGCTCGTGCTCCTGGCGGTGCCCCTGGTGCTGCCGGAGTGGATGAAGTTCATCGTGACACTGGCGCTGGCCAAGTTCCTGGCCGTGCTGGCGGTGGCGCTGTTCCTCCGGGCCGGCATGGTCACCTTCGGCCACGCCATGTTCTACGCCGTGGGAGCCTATACCGTGGGCTTCGGGGCCAAGTGGTTCGGCCTGCGGGACATCGTGCTCTTGGTCCCTCTGGGAGCGGTCCTCGGCGCGGTGGTGGCGGCCCTCGTCGGCCTGGTGATGGCGAGATACCGGGAAGTCTTCTTCGCCATGCTCAACCTGGCCTTCTCGATGATGCTCTACGGGGTTCTCCTCAAGCTCTACTGGCTTCTCCTCAAGCTCTACTGGCTGACCGGCGGCACCGACGGCCTGAGCGCGGGGGCGCCCACGTTCCTCGGCTACGCGCCCCCGAGGGAGTACCTGCGGGACTTTCTCTACTACGCGACGCTCCTCGTCGCGGGGCTCGCCATCTACGGGGTCTATCGCTTCCTGGCCTCACCCCTCGGGTATTACCTGAAGGCACGGGCGGACAACGAGATCCGCATCGAGTACTCGGGCGAGTCGGTGCGCCACGTCATCTACGTCACCTACGTCCTCTCCGGCGCCCTGGCGGGCGCAAGCGGGGTCCTGGCCGCCTTCACGGTGGGGCACATCGTGCCCGAGTACGCCTTCTGGATCCAGTCCGGCGATTTCGTCTTCGTCGCCCTCCTCGGAGGTTTCGAGAGCGTGCCCGGCCCCCTGGTGGGAGCCATCGCCTTCGAGTTCATCCGGACCTATGCCTCCAAGTACTTCCCGAACGAGTGGCAGATGACGCTCGGGATCATCATGCTCGCCATCATCCTCTTCCGCCCCGGTGGGCTCTGGGCCATCTACGAAGAGTTGGCGGCCCGGTTCGGGCGCCGGGAGCGCGAGGCCGAGCGTGCCTGAGGTGCCGATCCTCCAGACCATCGACCTCACCAAGTCCTTCGGGATGGTCAGGGCGGCCGACGCCATCAATGTGGCGATCGGAGCGGGCGAGCTGGTCGGCATCGTGGGGGCCAACGGGTCGGGCAAGACCACCTTCCTGAACATCATCACGGGGTACCTCCGGCCCGATCGCGGGCGCGTGCTCTTCCTGGGGAAGGACCGCACCGGCCTGCCACCCCGCGTCGTCACGAAGCTCGGGATCGCCCGCTCCTTCCAGATCCCCCAGCTCTACACGAGCCTGAGCGTGCTGGAGAGCCTCCTCCTCTCCCTGGCG